>DASYAD010000156.1:0-17624 GCA_036501515.1 Trebonia sp.
GGCGCCGCTGCCGCTGGCCGCCCGGCGCGCCAGCCGTCCACGGACCTGCCGAGGAGGCAGATGGACCAGCACTCCGCCGAGCGCGGCGTCGTCACGGAACCGCCGCCGCGCCGGCTCGACGCCAAGGACATCGTCCGGACGCCCAAGCCGCGGCAGTGGATCGGCACCGTCATCGCGCTGCTGCTCGCCTCGATGTTCGCGCACATGCTCGTCACCGACGCCACCCTGCAGTGGGGCGTGGTGTGGAGCTACCTGTTCTCAAGCGAGATCCTCTCCGGCGTGCTGCTGACGCTGGAACTGACCGTGCTGGCGATGCTGGCCGGCCTGGTGATCGGCATCGTCGTCGCCGTGATGCGCCTGTCGGACAACCCGCTGCTGCAGCGGATCAGCTGGGCCTGGATCTGGTTCTTCCGCGGCATCCCGCCGCTGGTGCAGCTCATCTTCTGGTACAACCTCGCGTCGCTCGTGCAGTCGGTGTCGATCGGCGTCCCCTACGGGCCCGGCTTCGTCTCCTGGCAGACCAACAGCCTGATCACGCCGTTCACGGCGGCGCTGCTCGGGCTGTCGTTCACCGAGAGCGCCTACGCCGCGGAGATGATCCGCGCGGGCATCCAGGCGGTCAACCGGGGCCAGGTGGAGGCCGCGCACTCACTCGGCATGACCAGCGCCCAGGCGATGCGCCGGATCGTGCTGCCGCAGGCGCTGCGCATCGTCATCCCGCCGATCGGCAACGACACGATCTCGATGCTCAAGTTCACCTCGCTGGTCAGCGTCCTGGCCCTGCCCGACCTGCTGTACTCCGCCCAGGAGGTGTACGCGCGCACCTACCAGACCATCCCGCTGCTGCTCGACGCCACGCTCTGGTACCTGCTGCTGACTACCGTGCTCACCGTCGCCGAGCACGCGCTTGAACGACGGCTGCGCCGCGGCCACGGGAGCGCGGCGTCCCGGCCGGGCGCCGCGTCCCGGCCGGAATCGCGCTGGCGGCTGCTGCCCGAATGGCGGCGCCCGGCGCCCGGGATCGCGCCGTGACCGCCCTCGGGACGGCGGGCGCCGCCGGGGCCGCCGCGAGTGCCGCCGGGCCGCTGGTGGTCGTCGACCGGGTGCAGAAGTCGTTCGGCGGCGTCACCGTGCTCAACGGCCTGAGCTTCGAGGTCGCGGCCGGGGAGGTGTGCTGCATCATCGGGCCGTCCGGGTCAGGCAAGAGCACGCTGCTGCGCTGCGTCAACCGGCTGGAGAAGATCGAAGGCGGCATGATCTACCTGGCCGGCCGTCCGGTCGGCGTCCTGCCGTACGGCGCCAAGCTGCGCGAGATGCCCCCCAGGGAGCTGGCCGCCCAGCGGCGGGACATCGGGATGGTGTTCCAGAGCTTCAACCTGTTCGCGCACAAGACCGTGCTCGCCAACATCATCGAGGCTCCCGTCGTGGTGAAGAAGACGCCGCGACGGGAGGCGGTCAGCGACGCCCGCGCGCTGCTCGCGCGGGTCGGCCTGACCGACAAGGCGGACGCCTATCCTGACCAGCTGTCAGGCGGCCAGCAGCAGCGCGTCGCGATCGCCCGGTCGCTAGCCATGAACCCGAAGCTGATGCTGTTCGACGAGCCGACCTCCGCGCTCGACCCCGAGCTGGTCGGCGAGGTCCTCGCGGTGATGAAAGACCTGGCCGAGGGCGGCATGACGATGATCGTGGTCACCCACGAGATGGGCTTCGCGCGGGACGTGGCGGACCGGGTCATCTTCATGGACGCCGGCGAGATCGTCGAGTCAGGCCGCCCGGCCGAGGTACTGCGCAACCCGCGTCAGGAGCGCACCAGGTCCTTCCTCGCCCGCGTGTCATGAGCGAGCTTGCGAGCGAATCAATAAGCACTGTGCGTTCGCGAACGTGCCTGACGAGCGCCAGCGAGGAGGGCTTAGTGAGCGAGCTTGCGAGCGAATCAATAAGCACTGTGCGTTCGCGAACGTGCCTGACGAGCGCCAGCGAGGAGGGCTTAGTGAGCGAGCTTGCGAGCGAATCAATAAGTACAGTCCCTTCGCGAACGAGACCGACGAGCGCTAGCGAGGCGGACTCGTGAGCAGCCTGCTTGTGCTCAGCGACGCTGACGTGCGGTCGCTCCTGACCCCGCGCGCCGCCATCGACTCGCAGCGGGCGGCGCTGACGGCGGCCGCCGAGGGGCGGGTGACGGCGGCCGGCGTGCTGTCTTCCGCCGACCCGGCCGACGACTCGCTGGTCTTCGCGCACACTGGCGCGGTCGCCGGCGAGACGGGTGTGACCTGCAAGTTCGGGCTGCAGGTGCCGGGCAACGGTGCGCGCGGGCTGCCGTCGGTGCACGCGGTCGTGATGGTGCTGCGGCCCGGCACCGGCGAGCCGCTCGCCTGTATGAACGGCACCGCGCTGACCGCATTGCGCACCGCGGCGGGGGTCGCCGCCGCGGCGGAGGTGCTCGCCAGGCCCGACGCGACCACGCTCGGCCTCGTCGGCGCGGGCGTCCAGGCCCGGGAAGCCGCCCGGATGATCGCCGCCGTCCGCCCCCTCAGCCAGATCCTGGTGTCGGGCCGGACCGCGGGCGCCGGCGCGGTACTCGCCGCCGAGCTGGCGGGCGAGCTCGGGGTCCCCGCAGGCCCGGCCGGAGCGGAAGAGCTGTCGGCGCGGTCTGACATCATCGTCACCGTGACCACCAGCAGAAAACCGGTCGTACGCGGCACCTGGCTGCGCCCCGGCGTTACCGTGCTGACCGTTGGCAGCTACGAGCCCGGCCGCAGGGAACTCGACCTCGACGCCACCCGGCTAGCAGGCGCGACCTTCACCGACGACGTCAGCAAAGCCCTCGTTCAGTGCGGCATGCTCGTCGAGGCAACCGAGCACGGGATCACCGTCGACCCCCAGCCCGTCGGCGAGGTCATCGCCGGCCGGCGGCCGGGACGAAGGTCGCCGCAGGACGTGCTGCTCTTCCACTGCACCGGCCTCGGAGTCCAGGACGCCGCGCTCGCGGCGGCCGTACTTGAGCAGGCGGCCACCCGGCAGGCAGGGAAGACGGTGGCGTTCTAGTGGAACAAGGCCGGCCACGCCGCCCGACCGTGAGCGACGTCGCGCGCCAGGCCGGGGTGTCCGTGGCCACCGCCGGGCGGGCGCTCGGCGGCTACGGTTACGTCGGCGAAGAGACCCGCGAGCGGGTGACCGCCGCCGCCCGTGCACTGGGCTACTCCCCCAACGTCGTCGCGCGCAGCATGCGCTCAGGCAGCACCCGGAGCATCGGGTTCGTCGGGTCTGACATCGCCAACCCGTACTTCGCCGAGGCGATGCGCGGCCTCTGCGACGTCGCCTACCGCGAGGGCTACGAGCCGATACTCAGCAACAGCGACGAGCGGCTCGACCGCGAGCAGCGGGCGGTCAGGACGCTGCTCGACAAGCAGGTGGAGGGCCTGGTGGTGGCGCCCGCGTCGGTCACCAGCTTCGATCACCTGGCCAGCGCGCTCGGCCGGGGCGTGCCAGTGGTGCTGCTCGACCGCGACCTGCCGAAGCTGGACTGCGACAGTGTTGTGATCGACAACGAGCACGCGGCCTTTACCGCGGTCAGCCGCCTGCTGGAACTCGGCCACCGCAGGATCGGCCTGCTAGCCCAGGTCAACGCGACCGAACGGCCGGAGATCCGGCCCGCGGACGGCACCGGGGACGGGCGGTGGGTGGTCACGGGAGCCGACCGGCCGTCGACCGAGCGCGTCCGGGGCTACCTGCGGGCGCTCGCCGCCGCCAGCGTGCCCGTGTCGCTCGACGCGATCACCTGGATCACGGGCGACCACCCGGAGGAGGCCACCGCGGCCGCCCGTGCGCTGCTGCGCTGTCCCGCCCGGCCGACCGCCGTGTTCGCGACCGACAACGAGTCGACCCGGCGTATCTTCCTCGCCGCCAAAGCCGAGGGCATCAGCGTGCCCGGCCAGGTGTCCTTGCTCGGCTTCGACGACCTGGACTGGACGGTGATGGTCGAACCGCAGCTGAGCGTGGTCGCGCAGCGGCCCAGGGAGATGGGCCGGGTCGCCGCGGAACGGCTGTTCGCCAGGATCAAGGGCGAGGAGCAGCCCAAGCGGCGGATCGTGCTGCCGACCGAGCTGCTGATCCGTGCGAGTACGGGAAGGTGGAATCAGTGAACACTCCGGTCTCGCCTGAGCAGCTCGACCGGCATTTTCTTGATGCGGTGGCCCGCTTGCCTGGCCCGGGCGCTGACTCAGGTTTCGGCGTTTCCGGCGCTGGCGGGTCCGCCGTCCAGTTCGGCGGCGAGCGGCTGATCGCGCTGTTCGATGCCCAGGCGGGCAGCCGCCATCTTGACCTGGCGGCCCGCTACCTGCGGGCCGAGGGCCACGGGTTCTACACGATCGGCTCGGCCGGCCACGAGTCCAACGCGGCAGTCGCGGCGGTGCTGCGGCCGACCGACCCGGCCCTGCTGCACTACCGGTCGGGCGCGTTCTACCTCGCGCGCGCCGCCCAGGTGCCGGGCTCGCAGCCGCTCAGGGACGTGCTGCTCGGCCTGGTCGGCGCGGCCGACGAACCGATCGCGGGCGGCAGGCACAAGGTCTTCGGCCACTACGACCTGGCCGTCATCCCGCAGACGTCGACGATCGCGTCGCACTTGCCGCGCGCGGTCGGCGTCGCGTTCTCCATCGGACGGGCGGCCAAGCTGGGCCTGCCCACCGCCTGGCCGCGCGACGCGATCGCCGTGGCCAGCTTCGGCGACGCCTCCGCGAGCCATTCCACCGCCACCGGGGCGGTCAACGCCGCCTGCCGGACGGCGTACCAGGGCCTGCCGGTGCCGCTGCTGCTGGTCTGCGAGGACAACGGCCTTGGCATCAGCGTCAGGACGCCGGACGGCTGGATCGCGGCGGCGCACTCCGGGCGGCCCGGCCTCGCCTACTTCAGCGCCGACGGCCGCGATCCCCGTGCTTGCCTGGAGGCGGCGGCCGCCGCCGCCAGTCACGTGCGGGATAACCGTTCCCCCGCGTTCCTGCACCTCAAGGTGGTGCGCTTCCTCGGACACGCGGGCAGCGACGCGGAAATCAGCTACCGGACCGAGGCCGAGATCGCGGCCGACTACGCGCGCGACCCGCTGCTCGGCACCGCCCGGCTGATCGCGGACGCGGGACTGCTCAGCCCGGGCCAGCTGGTGAGCCGTTACGAGTCGATCAGGGCGCAGGTCAGGGAGCTGGCCGACAAGGTGGTCACCCAGCGGCAGCTGGGCACCCGGGCGGAGGTGACCGCGCCGCTCGCGCCGAGCCACCCCGGCCGGGTCGCGGAACAGGCGGCCAGCGCGGCGGCCGCGGCCGACCGCGCGGCCGCCTTCGCCGGGAAGCTGCCGGAGGACGCCGGCCCGCTCACCCTGGCCGACACCGTCAACCGGACCCTGGCCGACGCCCTCGCCCGGTACCCGCAGATGCTCGCCTTCGGCGAGGACGTCGGCCGCAAGGGCGGCGTCTACGGCCTCACCAGGGGGCTGTCGCGGAGGTTCGGCGCCGGACGGGTCTTCGACACGATCCTTGACGAGCAGTCCATCCTCGGGCTCGGCCTCGGCGCCGGCCTGTCCGGCCTGCTGCCCGTGCCGGAGATCCAGTACCTGGCATACCTGCACAACGCCGAGGACCAGCTGCGCGGCGAAGCCGCCAGCATGCAGTTCTTCTCCACCGGGCAGTACCGCAACCCCATGGTCGTCCGGGTGGCCGGCCTGGCGTACCAGAAGGGGTTCGGCGGCCACTTCCACAATGACAACGCGGTCAGCGTGCTGCGCGACATCCCCGGGCTGGTCATCGCCGTGCCGTCGCGGGCCGAGGACGCGGCGCCGATGCTGCGCAGCTGCCTCGCGGCCGCCCTGGTCGACGGGACCGTCTCGGTCTTCCTCGAGCCGATCGCGCTGTACCACACCCGGGACCTGCACGAGCCTGGCGACGGCGGCTGGCTGTCGCGCTACGCCGGCCCGGACCGCTGGGCGGAGCAGCACGTGCCGGCCGGCCACGGCCGCGCCTACCCGGCCGCGGGCGACGAAGACCTGCTGCTGGTCACGTTCGGCAACGGCGTGCCGATGTCACTGCGGGTCGCGCGCCGCCTCGCGGCCGACGGCATCGGCGCGCGCGTCTTCGACCTGCGCTGGCTGGCTCCGCTGCCTGAGCAGGAGCTGCTCGCCGAGGCCCGGCGGACCGGCCGGGTGCTGGTCGTCGACGAGACCCGCCGGTCCGGCGGCGTTTCCGAAGGGGTGATCGCCGCGCTGGCCGACGGCGGCTACCGGGGCCGGATCGCCCGGGTCACCGCGGCCGACAGCTTCGTGCCGCTCGGCGACGCGGCCAGTCTGGTGCTGGTCAGCGAGCCGGAAATCGAGGCCGCGGCCAGGCGGCTGCTGACCGGCTGACGCCCGGTCTCCCGTACTTCAAGCGCCCGCAGTCCGTAACCGTGCGACTGGAACCGCGCTTCCGTTCTGTCAATTACCGCATTGCTCTCGGCCCGGCTGAGTGCCGCAGGAAAATATACGAGCGTCGCCGGATCGCCGTTGAGCGCGGCGAAAGGGACGCGGTCGGAGTCCCGCCAGCGCCGCAGCAGCAGCCGCTCGGTTGTGATGCGGTCGAACTGGCCAGCCACCGCTTACCTCCAGCAGAATTCAATCCATGCGATATACCGCGAAAACAGGGTAGCTGTGTGGCATGCGGTCTAGCGAGGACGCCCCTGCGACCGGTAACGCGCCGGGTGGGACGGAGCCGGAAGGCGTGAAGAAGAAGAGGGGCTGGCGGGCCTGGATCAAGCCGGCCCGGATCACCGTGCTGCTGTTCGTCATCGCGCTGGTCGTCGAGTACCTGGTGGTACCCGAGCTGGTGGGGGCGAGCAAGGACCTGTACCTGCTCGGGCGGATCAGCGGGTACTGGGTGGCGCTCGGCGTGGTCATGGAGGCCGTTTCGCTGTTCTGCTACGCGGTACTGACCAAGGTCCTGCTGCCGCACGGCAGCTTCAAGCCGAGCCTGTCGCGGCTGTTCCGCATCGACCTGTCGGCCGCCGCCGTGGCGCACGTGATCCCGGCCGGAACCCTCGGCACCGCGGCGCTCGGCTACAAGCTGTTCACCGTCGAGGGCATTTCCGCGAACGACGCCACTGTCATGATGGCGGCCAAGGGCATCGGCTCAACCGTGGTGCTGAACGTGCTGCTGTGGCTCTCCCTCGTGGTCTCGATTCCGCTGGCGGGCTTCCAGCCCATCTACGGGACCGTCGCCATCATCGGGACCATCGTGCTGGCCGGGGTCGGGCTGCTGATATTCGGCGTCACCCGCGGCGCCAAGCGCGCTTCCCGGATCATGCACATGATCGGCGACCGGATCCCCGGCCTGAGCGGTGAGAAGGTCGAGAAGGCGGTCATGGAGGCGGCGCAGTCCTTCGCCCTGCTCGCCAAGGACAAGCGGGTGATGGCGTGGGCGCTGCTGTGGGCGTCGCTTAACTGGCTGCTCGACGCCGGCTCGCTGTGGTGCTTCGTGGCGGCCTTCGGTCACCTCGCCAACCCGATCGAGCTGTTCGCCGCCTACGGCATCGCCAACGTGGCCGGCGCGCTGCCGCTGACGCCAGGCGGTCTCGGGGTAGTCGACTCGATCACCCCGCTGCTGCTGGTCGGCTTCGGCGTCACCAGGAGCGTGGCCACGCTCGGAGTGCTCGGCTGGCGGATGGTCAACTTCTGGCTGCCGATCCCGACCGGCGCCATCGCGTTCGTGTCGCTGAAGGTGACGCCGCATTCCGGGCTCGCGGCGGTCAAATCGACCTTCTCCAGTATGTTCTCCGCCGGCAAGCCACAGGAAGGCGACATCAGGGATGAGGTCATCGAGCCGCCGGAACCTGCCGATTCCAGGGAATCGGGCCGGTTTCCGCCCGCTGGCGGTTCCACCGCCGCCTGATAGCCGCGGCTGACGCTGACCGCGTTGGCCGACACGATGAGCCCGGTCGCCAGCCAGTCCGCCCAGGCCAGCGCCTGGTGCAGGATCACCAGGCCGATCACCGCGGCGAAGACCGGGTGGACCACCCGGTGACGGCGGCCGCCCTCGGCCGGGCGGCGGTGGCGGGCCTGCTCTGCTCGGCCCTGCCGATGATCCTCGACCTGACGGGCTAGCGGAGGGCCTGTGCGACATCGCCGTGCTGCGGACCGCCGTCAGCGACGGGCGCTACGAGAGCGTGACGGTCGGCCATGAGCGCCGCTACTGCGCCCTCGCCGCCGACGACCCGCTCGCTCGCCGGCGCTCGATCAGCACCGCTCATCGACGTCCGGGTGACCTGGCGCCGCCACGACCCGCATCCGGCCACCGGGGCCGCGATCGCGCTGCTGACCGAGCTCTACCGGGGCTAGGCGCCTGCCTGCGGCCGGTGACTGGCGCCCCGTGCTTGGCGTCTGACCAGGGACTTCCCTGGGCGCGACGGGACCCCTGGCGGCGCGACGGTGGAACTCTGACCATCATCACCGGCACAATCACCGCCGAAAGGGGCAACATGTCCAACCACTACAGCGCGGCCAACCTCAAGTTCCCCGGCGACGACGCGCGCCTTGACTTCACCGACCTGTACGTCTTCCCGGCCGCCGGTCCCGGCAAGACCGTGCTGATCATCGACGCGAACCCGTTCACCACGGGGATGAGCGCTATGCCGCCGTTCCTGATGAAGCCGGAATTCCACCCCGACGGGATCTACCGCATCAACATCGACACCGACGGCGACGCGCAGGCCGACGCCGCCTTCACATTCGTGTTCTCCGAGCTCGTGAACGGGACCCAGACCGGGACCGCCTACTACGCCACCGGTCCCCAGGCCCGCCAGCCCGAGGCCGGCGGCGACATACTCATCACCGGTACCCCGGTCGGCTTCGACGCGACCGCCGAGCCGGTCCAGGCGGGACCCGCGCGGCTGTTCTTCGGCGTCCGCAGCGACCCCTTCTTCGCCGACGCGGACGGCTCGTTCCACGGCTTCAAGTGGACCGGGCAGGACGCCTTCGCGGACCGGAACATCCAGAGCATCGCGCTTGAGGTGCCCGACGAGATGCTCGGCGCCGGCCCGCTGACCGGGGTGTGGGCCACCGTCTGCGTGCGCAGGGACGGCGAGATCATCCAGGTGGACCGGGGCGGCCACCCGACCATTAACCCGTTCATCAACCCGAACAACGTCAAGAACACCTACAACCTGCGGCAGCCGGCCGATGACATCGCGAACTACCTGCCGCTCTGGTCGAAGCTGCTGGAGACCAGCGGCTACTCGCCGGCCGAGGCGGAGGCGGCCGCCCGCATCGTGCTGCCCGACATCCTGCGTTACGACCGGACCAAGCCGGCCGCCTACCCCAACGGACGGACGCTCACCGACGACTGTTTCAGCCACCGCTTCGCCTGGCTGACCAACGGGAAGGTGGGACCCGACGGCCTCAAGCCGCACGACGACCTGCTGGGCGAGTTCCCGTACCTGGGGCCGCCCAACGTCTACCCGGTCTAACAGCGGCACGACCAGGGAATCCTTGTCGGCAGGACGGTGACCGGGGCAGACGACGCATAGGAGTGGCAATGTCTTTCACCGCCCTGCTCGATCACGTGGCCCAGGCGTTCGAGGCGATCGGTGCCGGTGTCCTCGTCATCGGCCTGATCTGGTCGGTGGTGCTAGCGGCCATGCGGTGGCGGGCCACGGGCGGCCGGAGCGGCTACCAGGCGCTGCGCGAGACCTTCGGCGGGGTGCTGCTGCTCGGCCTGGAGATCCTGGTGGCGGCCGATCTGATCAGGACGGTCGCGGTCTCGCCGACCGTGGAGAACGTCGCCGTCCTGGGCTTGATCGTGCTGATCAGGACGTTCCTCAGCATCTCACTGCAGGTCGAAATCGACGGAGAGCTGCCGTGGCGGCGCGCCCTGGCGGGCAGCGGGGCCGCGCTGACGAAAGCAGCCGTCACCTCGAGCAGCCCGCCCGGCGCCGGTCCCGCGGCTGACCGGGCCGGCCGGACGGACTGAACGTCTGAACGTCTGGGCGTCTGGGCGTCTGAACGTCTGAACGTCTGAACGTCTAGGAAGGGAGAGGCCTGGACATGCGACTTACCCTGGCAACCGGATCCCGCCCGACGCGCAGCCGCCAGGTATTCGACGCGGTGACGCCCGTGGCAGGCGACGTGGTGATGGGTATCGCCATCCTCTCGGTGGATCTCCACGCCGTCGGCCAGCCCGCGGCCGCGGCCGTGCTGCTCTGGTTTGCGACGGCTACCTGGCTGTTCCTTGCCTGCGTGTTCGCGCTGCGGGTCCTTGACGAGCGCGGCCGGTTCGTCCGCGAGGCCCGGTCACCCGCGGCACTGACCGGGGTAGCGGGCTCCAGCGTGCTGGGCACCGCCTTCGCAGCGCAGGGCTACTATCCGGTGGCAGCCGCGCTGCTCGCGCTGGCCGGCGTCAGCTGGGTGCTGCTGCTGTCTTCTGTTCTCAGCCACCGGAGATCCCCGGTGACGGGGGCATCTTTCCTGCCTACGGTGGCCACCCAGGGTCTCGCGGTGCTGAGCGCGACGCTCGCGGCCAGGAACGGCACCGCCTGGCTGCTCGTTGCCGCCATCGCCGTGTGGGTCCTCGGCCTTGGTTTCTACACGGTCACCGTGACCCGTTTCGACCCGCACCAGCTGCTGACCGGGCACGGTGATCACTGGGTGGCCGGCGGCGCCCTGGCCATCTCCGCCCTGGCCTGCGCCAAGATCGTCCAGGCGGGTGCGGTGCTCGGCTGGCTCACCGCAACCCGCGGTCTCTCCGCCGACGTCGCGCTCGCCTTCTGGTGCCTGGCCATGCTCTGGCTCGGACCGCTGATCGCGACCGAGGTCGTGCGGCCCCGGCTGAGCTATGACCTCCGGCGCTGGGCGACGGTGTTCCCGCTCGGCATGTACGCCGTCCTCGGCTTCGCCGTCAGCCAGGTCACCGGGATCGGCGGGCTCGGCACCTTTGCCCGGTGGTGGACGTGGCTGGCGGTCGCCGTGGGCCTGGTGGTGTTGGCCGGGTTCGTCCGGCACAGCTGGCAGGTTGTCCGCGCCACCGCTCCGGCGAGCGCTCCGCTTAGACCGCGGTCAGCGACGCCGTCAGCACCGGTGCACTCGAAGGATATTGACCCCTAAAGGATAGCCCAAATTACCATTTTACCTATACGATGGATCAGTGTCACGGAGCGATACGGCGGCGCCGCTGCCCCGGCTCGACGCCGCTGACAAGGCGTCGGGCAAGGCGCGCTATGTCGCCGACCTGAGCCTGCCCGGCATGCTCTACGCGGCCGTCGCGCGCAGTACCGAACCACACGCGCGGATCACGAGAATCGGCACTCAGGCCGCCCGCGCCGCCGACGGCGTTTTCGGCGTGTTCACCGCCGCGGACGTGAGCCAGAATCTGTACGGACGCTCGCTGGCCGACTGCCCGCTGCTCGCCAGGGAGAAGGTCCGATTCACGGGCGAGCGGGTGGCGGCCGTCGTCGCCGCGACCCGGGCACAGGCTGAAGCCGCGGCGGCCCTGGTGGAAATCGACTACGAGCCGCTCGATGCGGTCACGACGCCGGAGGAGGCCCTGGCCGCCGGCGCCCCGGCTGTCCACGAAGAACCCTGGGCCTACGCGGGCGCCCGGGCACGGCAGGGCGATACCGCCAACGTCATCTACCACCATGTTCACGGGCCCCTCGACGAGGTCCAGGCGGCCGTGGCCGCTGCCGCCTGGTCGGTTGACCGGGTGTACCAGACCAAGAGCGTGCACCAGGGCTACCTGGAACCGCAGGCCTGCGTGGCCGACTACCGCGGCGCGGACTCGGTGCGAATCTGGCTGACCAACAAGGCGCCTTACCGGATCAGGGAAATGATCGCCAGGTGCCTGGGCATCGCCGCGTCCGCGATCACACTCGAACCGGTCACGCTCGGCGGCGACTTCGGCGGCAAGGGGTCCGCGCAGGACGCGCCGCTGTGCGCCGAGCTTTCCCGGCTGACGGGGCGGCCGGTCAAGTTGGTGCTGCGTTACAGCGAGGACCTGACGAGCACCAACCCGAGGCACCCGGCGGAGATCCGGGTCCAGCTCGGCTGCGATCACGCCGGCCGTATCGTCGCGGCGTCGGTGCGGGCGGTACTCAACGCCGGCGCATACGGCGGTTTCACGCCCAGCGGCACGGGACCCCAGCACGCGACCGAGGTCCCGTCCTACCGGATACCGGCGTTCGCCAGCGAGTTCACCAGGGTCTACACGAATACCGTGCCACGCGGCAACATGCGCGCCCCCGGAGCCCCGCAGGGGATTTTCGCCTTCGAGTCGGCCATAGACGAGCTCGCCGCGCGGGCGGGCCTCGACCCGGTGCTGCTGCGCAGGCGGAACCTGCTGACGACGGGCGACCGCGATACCGCGGGGCAGACCTGGCTGGAGCACCGGGGGACGGAAACCCTGGACGCCGCCCTCGCCGCGCTCTCCGCCGCCGCGCCGCCCCCGGTGCCATCCGGCTGGCGCTACGGACGGGGCCTTTCCCTGTACAGCCGGGGGACCGCCAACCGGGTGAGCACCAGCGTACGGCTGACCCCGGCAGGCGACGGCGGGGTGCGGGTCGAGACGCCGATCATCGAGACCGGGACCGGCAGTCACACCGCGCTGCGGCAGATGATCGCCAGTCAGCTGGCACTGCCGCTCGAGCAGGTGTCGGTGGCCGGCGTGGCCACCGACCGCCTTCCTCGGGACGCGGGCGCGGGCGGGAGCCGGGTGACGGCGGGGCTCGCGGCCGTCGTCGACGCGGCGGCGAAAGCGTGGGGCAACCGGGTGCGCGACGAGCCCGTGGTTGTCGAGCTCGACCAGGCGATCGGCCCCGACGTCGGCTCGTACGTGGTGCAGGTCGCGCAGGTGGCGGTCGACCCGGCGACCGGCGAGCTGCGGGTGCTGGAGATTCTCACCGCAGCGGACGTCGCCGCGGTCGTCAACCCGGCGGCGTTCCAGATGCAGATCGACGGCGGGGTCGCGATGGGCTTCGGCTTCGCGTGCCTCGAGGATCTGGAGGAAGCCGACGGGCAGGTCTGGTCGGGCAACCTGGGCGATTACAAGCTGCCCACCGCCCGCGACGTGCCGCGTTACCGTACGGTGCTCGTGCCGGGCGGGACGGGCGTGGGAACGGCCAACGTGAAGAGCATCGGCGAGTCCACGACGCCGCCTGTCGCCCCCGCGATCGCCGGCGCCGTCTTCGCCGCCACCGGCTGCCGCGTCCGCGAGCTGCCGATCACCGCCGAGAAGATCTACAGCGCGATGCGGCGGGCGGGCGGCACCGCGGACAATGAGGTGCCCGGCGCCGGAAACGGTCAGGCCGGGTCAGGCGACAGCGGCGAGTAGCCGGTTCCGGCCGGAAAGCGGGCGCCGCCCACGCTTTCCGCGTACCCGCCGTGTGCATGACACCCCAGCTCACGGCCCCCTTGACGACATCTGAGGGGGCGAGTACGTTTGGACTAACCAAATAATGGTTTGTATTTTATGCAGCAGGCGCCGCTAAAACTGTCCGTCACGGAATCGATGCGCACGCCCTTCCTTTGACCGCCTGCTCACGTTTCGGAGGAAGGCCTCGAGTTCAGCAACTGCATAACTCGAGTTCAGCAACTGCATAAGGAGCGTCCCGTGCGAATTGACGTCCACGGCCACGTTAGTGCCCCGTCGGCGCTGTACCGCTACCAAGCGAGCCTGATCGCGCACCGCGGCGCGCACGCCCGCGGTGGCGTCAAGGTGAGCGACGAGCAGATCCGCAGTGCCATGACGGAGCCGATACCGTCCCACGGCGGCATCTCTCATCTCACCCACCTGGACGAGGCAGGAATCGACATCCAGCTGCTGTCCGCCCGGCCGTACACGATGATGCACAGCGAACAACCCGGCAAGATCGTCCGGTGGTTCACCGAGGAGACGAACACGCTCATCCGCCGGGTTTGCGAACAGTTCCCCGACCGGTTTCGCGGTGTAGCCGGCCTGCCGCAGAGCCCCGAGCTTGGCGTCGACCAGTGGGTGGCCGAACTCCAGCGGTGCGTGACTGACTTCGGCTTCGTCGGCTGCCTGCTGAACCCTGACCCCTATGAGGGAACTGCCCAGCCCCCGGATCTCGGCGACCGTTACTGGTACCCCGTCTACGAGGCGCTCTGCGAACTGGACGTGCCCGCGCTCATCCATGCAGGCAGCTGCCGGCCGCCCGCCAGGGAGTCGTACAGCCTGCACTTCGTGCAGGAGAGCACGGTCGCCGTGGCCAGCCTGGTCAACTCCGAGGTCTTCACGGACTTCCCCGGCCTCAAGCTGGTGATCTCGCACGGCGGCGGCGCCATCCCCTACCAGGCCGGCCGCCTGATCGCGGCGCGCGCTGGCGACAAGACGGCCGGCTTCCTGCATGACCTGCGCCAGCTGTACTTCGACACCTGCTTGTACACGCAGGAGGCGGTGGAACTGCTGCTGCGCACCGTTGGCCCGGACCGGTGCCTGTTCGGATCGGAGAAGCCAGGCACCGGCTCGCACCGCAATCCAGAAACCGGCCGCTGGTTCGACGACGTCCACGCGCTGATCGAGGGAGTCCCCTGGCTGAGCGAAGCGGACCGCACGCTGATCTTCGAAGAAAACGCAGCGCAGCTCTACGGGATCAAGGCCGGCCGCTAGTCCGCAACGCCGTAAGAAGGGAAGCGCATGCGCACGTCGATTTACCTGGAGGGCCTGGCCCACAAGGTGCCCATCCCCAGTTGCGCCCGAGTCGGCAGCCTCGTCATGAGCGGCTCGATTCACGGCCGGGACCTGTCTTCAGGGACCATCCCCGACAGCCCGCGCGAGCAGTTCCAGCTCATCTTCGCGAACGCGGAGGCGATGCTGAAGCAAGCGGGGGGCACGCTCGCGAGCGTCGCCTTCTTCCAGATCAGCGTGCCGGACCGGGCGCTACGCAGTGAGCTCGACCCGGTGTGGGTTGAGGTGTTCCCGTCGCCCGACGACCGGCCCGCCCGTCATGTCAGCGCGGTGCCAGGCGGGCGCATCGAGGCCCGGTTCACCGCGTTCGTGGAGTAGGCGGGCCTGGTATCGCGCCAGCATTCGACGGCGTGGTCGGAGCCGAACTGCCGCGGAGCGAGGTTGACGCGATCTCCCGGGAGCTCAAGCACCTGCTGGTCCGCTCGACCGCCTCCCGCACCGTGACCCCTCAGCGCGGGAACAGCAGGGACTTCACCACCAGCGGCAGTGCTCCCGAGCCAGGCTGGACTTCGCCCAGATCGATGAAATCGAACTCGTCGACGTGCACGCCGTCTACCGCGACGACCACGGCCGACGACCCGGCGGCCGCGGCCACCCGCGCGCCGAGTGTCCGCGCGAGGTCGCGGTTCAGCACCAGCACGATCGGGTTGCCGCGATCGCGGCCCCCGGCCTCCTGGTCGGCCCGATGTGCGCTGACGACGGCCCGTGCGACCGCGCCGACCCGGCGCGCTGTCACCGGCCCGTTCCAGTCAAGGGCTATCGCGGCCGGCCCCTGCCGGTAACCGTCGTCGGCCGACAGCGCCCTGATGACGGCGTCCCGCATCCATGCCTCGTCGATATAGGACTCGGACAAGTCGATGACCGGGCGGACCACGGGGACGTCACGCGCGGGAAGCGCGCTCGCGTCAGAGACGTAGATCGTGCTGCCGCTCAGCTGGACGCTGAACTGCCCGGCCCCGAGCACGGTCGCATTGATCCCGGCGCGCCCCTCGGCCAGCTCGGCGGAGAGGCCAGCCAGCTGCCCGCGCAGCGCACGGCCGAGGCGCCAGCCGAGGTCGCCGAAGTCGCGGCTCTCCCGCCGGTAGACATACTCGGCTACCCCGCCGGAGAACATCAGCACGTCGACCGGAGGCGGATCGCCGGCGAACAGCGGCGGCGTCCGCAGCAGGGCCGGGTCCGCCGTCGCCGGCCCCAGTCCAGCGTGCGCGAGCACCTGAGCCGCCAGGTGCCCGGCCAGCTCATCGAGCCAGGCGCCGGCCGGGACGGCGCCTGGCCGCGCGTCCCAGCCCCGGTGCTGAAAGAAGTCCGCCGCTACTGGCTCCAGGCCGGTCACCGCGCCGTCTCCGTCCAGCCTGACCAGCCTGGCGCCGACATCGACGGCCGCGACGGCCGCGATCTGGCCGTGGCTGACGTAGCTGTACTTGACCGTGCCGCCGCCGATGTCAACGTGCAGCACCGACTCGCCCGTTTCGGCCGAGCGCTGCTCGGCCCCCGCGCCGCGGCAGGCGAGCTTCGCCTCGAGCTGGTCCCCGGCGGCGACGGCGACGATCTTGCCCGAGTAGCCGGCGAACAGGTCGGCGATAGCGCGCGAGTTGTGCTTGGCGAGGGCCAGGCCGGTGAGGATCACCGCACCGCTGTCGACGGCGGCCGGGCTGATCCCGGCGTCGGCGTACTGCCGCTGGAAGAACCGCCGCAACCCGGCCGCGTCGATCGTCTGGTCGTCCGTGTAAGGGGTCAGGATCAGGGCCGGCGCGGTCATCCCCGCCCGCTTGGTGACCAGGTAGCGGCCGTCGGTCTGGGTGAGCTCCACCAGGGACAGGCCGATCTGGCTGGTGGCAGAGCCGATGTCGATGCCGACCGTGGTCAGCCGGATGACCTCGGCGGCACCGGGATCCTCGCCGTGGTCGTGGTCGTGGCCGTGGCCGTGGCCGTGGTGCGCGGGCGCGGTCACTGCGGGCAGGTCACGAGACGGACATGGCGCTCTGCCCGCCACTCGCCGTCAGCTGCCGCTCGAAGCGCTCCCGGATAGCCGGATCTTCATCCTCGTACTCAATCTGGTCGCCGCCGTCCTTGATGGAGGTGGCGGTTCCCGAGCGCTTGGAGAAGAGCGGGTGCAGCTGGCTGTTCCAGCGGATGGCCAGGTAGCGCGCGGGGACGTCGCCGCCGTTGAAGTGCTGGTGGAACCAGCGGCCGGGCGGCACGACCAGGCTGCCCGGATGCCAGTCGAACTGGCGCGGCTCGGTGCCATCCGGCCACATCAGCGAGTACCCGCTGCCGGAGACGATGATCACGTGCGCACCAGGGCCGTGCCGGTGGGCCTTCTTGTAAGTGCCGACGGGGAACTCGGAGATGTGCGCGGTCAGCGTGCTGTTGCCGACCTCGAGGCGGACGTTCTTCCCGGACGCGCCGCGTTCCGGGTAGCCCTCGAGGCCGAGCGTGGCGACGTCGGAGATCAGGTTGGACTGCCTGATCCGGCCGGGGAGGCTGGTCGTCCGCCCGTTGAAATGGTCCGCCGCCCCGGCGAAGCGGTCGTGGAATACGAAGTCGTTGTCCCAGATGAAGCCGGCGTTGTGGAACAAGTTCATCACCAGCGGCGCGCTGGTGACCACGAGCATCCGTACCGGCTCGACCGGACTCGGGTTGAAGTGCCGGTAGCGGATGTTCGGCGCGAGCGCGAACAGGCTGCCCTTGTGCCACTCGAACTGCTGCTCCGTGCGGTCGTCGGCGTTGCGGACCGAGGTGACGCCCTCGCCCTGAAGCACGTAGACGAACGCTTCGAACAAGTGGTGCTGCGGCAGGGTCGCCTCGCCCGGCGGCAGCTCGCACACGTAGGAGTCGTCCCACTCCTCGGTGCCCTCAAGGTCGAGGAACGTGGCGTTGGCGCCCATCCGCTTCCAGTAGCCGAGCTCCATCGTGGTC
>DASYAD010000157.1:0-2693 GCA_036501515.1 Trebonia sp.
CTGGATCCGGCGCTGGTAGCCGATCAGCATCCCGGGGTTCTCGTTGACCCAGCCGTTCCCGACCGCGGTGATGGTGACCTGGCCGCACTTGCCGACGACTTTGATCGCGTTCGCGATCACCTCGTCGTGCAGCACGCCGACAGTGATGATCGCGTGGTCGGCCAGTTCGCCCCAGGTCGTCTCGACGACGAAGTCGTGCGCCTCCTTGGCGGTGGCGAAGGCGTGCGTGGCACCGAATTCGCTGGTGGCCATCTTCCGCTTGAACTCCACCGGGTCCACCACGATGACGTTCCTGGCGCCGGCCAGGCTCGCCCCCTGCACCGCGTTGCTGCCGACCCCGCCGGCCCCGTAGATCACCACGGTCTGACCGGCGGTCACGCCGCCCGCCCGCACCGCCGATCCCCAGCCGGTGGGCACGCCGCAGGCCACCAGCGCGGCGACGTCGAACCCGATCTCGTCGGGGATCTTGATCACCGAGTACTCGTGCACGACCGCGTACTGCGAGAACGTGCCGAGGACGCACAGGCCGCCGAAGTCCTCGCCGCCCTGGTGGAAGCGGAAGGTGCCGTCAGGGAACATGCCCGTGGCGGCGTTCAGCCCGGCGTCGCACAGCTGCTGGCGGCCGGTCGAGCAGTACCGGCACTTGCCGCAGGCGGGGATGAACGAGCAGGTGACGTGGTCGCCGACGCTGACCCGGGTGACGGCCGGGCCGACCGCGTCGACAATGCCCGCGCCCTCGTGCCCGCCGACCACGGGCATGCGCATCGGCGCGTCGCCTTTCTGGATGTGGTCGTCGGAGTGGCACAGGCCGGACGCGAAGAACTTGACCCTGACCTCGTTCGCCTTCGGGTCGTCCAGCTCAAGTTCGGTAACCTCCCACGGCTGGCCGGGCACGCGGCACACCGCGGCTCGGGTGGTGATGCTCATAGGCACCCCTTTCTCGCGACATTGCGGACGACGGGTGACGCGGGGTTTGTCTAATAATGTGGCACCCGCCGCGCGTCCGCCACCCCCGGTATCCCGGGTACCGGCCGGCTTTCAGATCGCAGCCCGGAAATCTGGGCTCCCGCCGGTTTAAGTCACGGCTCAGCGGGGGCAGAATGTAGCGCCGCAGGATCGCGATCAGGGCCGGGCTCGTCGCGGACGGCGGCGACATAGCGCAGCAGTGGCAGGACTCCGCTGGCGGTTACCCGGTAGCCGGCGTTTGCCGCGAGTTCCTCGAGCGGCCCGGTGGCCGCGGCGGCGCGCTGCATGCGGGCGGCCCCGGGGTGCAGCGCCAGCACCCGCCTGGACGGGTCGAAGTCGGCCACAAGCAGCCGGCCGCCGGGACGGGTGACCCGGTACATCTCGGCGAACGCGGCCTGGCGCCCGCGGGCCGGCACGTGGTGGATGGCCAGGGTGGACGTCACCACGTCGAAGGAGCCGTCGGCGAACGCCGACAGGTCCTGGGCGACGCCGCCGCGGAAGGACGTGTTGGCGGCCGCGTGTCGCCGCGCGTAGGCGATGGCCGGTTCCGAGGGGTCGACGCCCGTCACCGACCCGGACGGCCCGGCCGCGGCCGCCAGCATCCGCGCCAGGTAGCCGCTGCTGCTGCCGACATCGAGTACCCGGTCGCCAGGCGCGGTCTCTGACAGGGCGACCACCCGGCGGTAGACCCGCCCGCGGAGGCCGCCGAAGGCGAGCTCGGTGACGAGCGCGTTCAGCCGGAACCGCTCGAGCGCGGTGCCCGTGCCGCGCGGTCCCGCGTGCATGCGCCTGAGTGCTCCGTGCATGTCTGGTACCCCCGTTGTCCGACGTCCGCTGGCCTTAACTTAGTCAAGACTAAGTTTAGTGATGACTAAGTTAGCCCGCAACGGGAGTACGATGACGCCCGTGGAACAGCACCCCCCGCGCCGGACCCGGTTGCCGGCCGCCGAGCGCCGCGAGTCGGTGCTGGCCGCCGCGGCCGAGGTGTTCGCCGAGGCCGGGTACCACGCGGCCAAGGTGTCCCACATCGCTGCCCGTGTCGGCGTGAGCGAGCCGGTGGTCTTCCAGAACTTCGGCTCCAAGCAGGCGCTGTTCACTGCCGTGCTCGAACGCGCGGCCGGGCAGGCACGGGCATCCCTGGCCGACGCGGCTGGGCGGTCCGGCTCGGCGGGCGGTCTGCTCGGCCACGTGCTCGGCCAGGCTGGGCACGCGCACGAGCCGACTGGACTGGGCGAGCCGGCGCCCGGATCCGATGGCCCGGCGGCCGGGTCTCACGGCCCGCACGCGTCGCCAGGCGCGCTCTTCGCCGCCGCCGTCGCGCTGGCGGCTGACCCGGCGGTACCGGAAATGCGGGAACCGCTGCTGGCGGCGCTGGCCGGGCACCTGGCCGACATCGTGCGCCGCGGCCAGCGCGACGGGTCGGTGCGGCATGACATCGACCCCGGGACGGCCGCCTGGCTGCTGGTCTCGGTGCTGGCGACGCGGTCGCTGCGCGACGCCGCGATGCCCGCCGGACAGGCGGCGGCGGTCGTGCGGCTCACCGCCCGGCTGCTCAGCCCCGAGCCGGCCTGACGCGATTTCTGGAGCCTGCGCTGACAGCGCTGTCGCGATGTGAGACGGCAGCCGGCGGCCGCTGTGCCAGGATCGGAGCACGAAGTCGCCGGCTGGTAGCGGGAATGGGGAGCTGTGGGCGAAACAAGGACCGCGCCTGGACTGACGGTCGCGCT
>DASYAD010000158.1:0-1615 GCA_036501515.1 Trebonia sp.
CTCACTGATCGGATTCGTCCAGGTCTGGCGCCGTCCCGCGGCGGCCCGTTAGTAGAGGGTCAGGACCGGTCCGGTCTTCACTATGTTGCCGTGATTACCGATGAACGAGTGAACCTTTAGGTGCGCGGTGTAGAAAACAAACGTTATCGTGCCGCATGAGCTAGTGCCCGGCCCGGTCAGCACCACCGCGCCGATGTTCTTGCTGGCACCGCTGGCGTTATAGGCGACCGCGATCGCCCCCACCTGGGATGTGCCTCCGGTCTGCTTGGCGCATACCGTCACCTTCACCCGCGCGGTACCGATCTTGGCGTATGAGCCCGAGGCGGTTATAACGTTGTCGCCGGGGATGGCGGGCACCTTGAAGCTCTGCGTCCCGGAACTCCCCGAGGTCGCGGACCTGGTCGGGGTCGCGGACCTGCTCGGGGTCGCCGACCTGGTCGGGGCCGCGGACCTGGTCGGGGTCGCGGACCTGGCGGGGGTCGCGGAAACCTTAGGAACGGCGGAATTCGTGGCCGCGGCCGAAGTCGCTGGCGTCGCGGAAGGCCCTCGTTTAGTCGAAAGCCCGGACGGCGAGGATGGCCCGGATGGGGCGGACAAAGCCGTCGCCGAATCACCCGAAGACGCTGAAGACGCCGCGGTGGGAGAATTCCCTCCGATCCCCGCGCACGCAGTCAGGCCAGTACCGGCGACGACGACGGCAATGATCACAGCCGACACCCGACATATCCGCATTCGCTTCTACCCCTCGGCGAGTAACTAAAAGTTACAAATCATGACAATAACGGCCCGGGTGACACAGTAGGCGACGAACGCTGGGTCACGCGGGCGACTTAACCAGAACCAGAGCAGTTCGGCCGCGGGTCGCGAGGAGGCTGCCGAATCGTCAGGCCTCGGCCGCGCCGGTGAGGGCCGCGACGGCGAGCGGGCCGAGGGTGGGCAGGTCGTAGCCGCCCTCCTGGACCAGGACCGTCGGCGCCAGGACGGCGGTCAGGCGGCCCGCCTCCCGGTAGCCGGCCTCGGTGATCCGCAGCGGGCTCTCGGGGTCGGCCTCGGCGGCGTCGAGGCCGAGCGAGACCACGACGGCGTCGGGGCGGTGCGCGGCGGCGGCCGCGCACAGGTCCCGGACCGCCGCGAGCCAGCCCTCGTCGCCGGTGCCGGGCGGCAGCGGCAGGTTCTGGTTGGCACCCTCGCCCGGGCCGGCGCCGCGCTCGTCGGCGTAGCCGACGTAATGCGGGAACCAGCCGGCCCCGGGGTCGACATGGACCGAGCCGTACCAGACGTCGCCGCTGGCGTAGAAGATCGACTGGGTGCCGTTCCCGTGGTGCGCGTCGATGTCGAGCACGGCGACCCGCCCGGCCCCGGCCGCGATCAGCGCCTGGGCGGCGATAGCGGCGTTGTTGAGATAGCAGGAGCCGCCGTAGGCGGCCCGGGTGACGTGATGGCCCGGCGGCCGGCACAGCGCATAGGCCAGCCGCTCCCCCGCGCTCACCAGGCCGGCCGCGGTCAGCGCGGCGTCGGCGGCGCCGCGGATCGCGGCCCAGCTGCCCGGGCCGATCAGCGTCATGGTGTCGTAGCAGAACCGCCCGGCCCGGCCGTGCACGGCCGGGGGCATCCG
>DASYAD010000159.1:0-2392 GCA_036501515.1 Trebonia sp.
CCGAGCCCCCAGATGGCGGCGCTGAACACGGTGATGACGAACAGCACGAACGTAACGATGTGCACCCCGGTGCAGTACTCGCAGACGTCCCCGATCTGGTACAGCTCGGCGTAGATCAGGTACATCACGAAGCCCATGCCCGCGACCACCGACCCGAGGCGCACCAGGTCCACCGTGCGCGGCTGAACCTGCCAGCGGCGCGGCAAGAACCGCTGAATGCGCCGCGTCCAGGCCCAGGGGAGGAACAGCGGCACCGCGGCCACGTAGAACGCCAGCCCGAGCACGGCCACGGGGATCACGCCGAAGACCATCGACTGCGGGCTGGTGATGACGGCAGTGCAGTTGAACGTGCCGTTGCCTCCGGTCGGGCAGCCGGCCAGGTGCGAGCCGTTGAAGTGCGCGTACGTCTCGTAGGCCGAGATCACCAAGCCGAGTATCGCGAGGACGAACGCCACGACCTGAAGCCACAGGGGCTGGCCCGCGGGCCGGGCCTCCTGCTCCTCGATGAACTCGTCCCCGGCCGGCTCGGGATCGGCGGCCTGAGCGGCCGGCCTGGTAACCGGGCGACTGGTGGGCGTGGCGGAGACAGCCGCGGCCGTTCTGGATGACCTGGAAGCTGTGCCCCCGGCGGGCCCGCCGCCGTTCGCCGATGCCGGCCGGCGCCCTGAACTGGCCTTTGAGTTTGCCATCGCGACTGTCTCCAGTGATCACTCGGTTACTGTGCGACGCTATCCTAGCTGGCGAAGGCGGTTTCCAGCTTCTGAATGGTCGGCGTGCAGGCCGTCGCCGGCAGGTTACTGGTCAGCTTGCAGATGCCCGCGGTCATGTAGTTCGCGTTGCCGATCTCGGCCTTGCCGATCGCGGACGACGGGTTGTTCATGGCGGCGGCGACCTGGGCCCAGCTCTGGCCGTCCAGCATCGTCGGGCTGAGCGGCGAGAGGTTGCCGACCTGGACGTACTTGTTGCCCAGGTCGATGAACGGGATGTAGCCCTGCGGGTCGTAGGTCTGCCCGATGGCCTGCTCCGCGGACGTCGGCGTCTGCAGCGTCACGTACGGGACCGACGTGCTCGAGGAGTTCCCCTGGCGCTCGTTCGTGGTCTCCTCGACCGGGGTGAAGTTGATGTAGTTGCTCTTGTACGTCGACTTGTAGAAGGTCCAGGTCGGCGTGTTCGGGTCGGCGTCGGTGCTCGACGAGTGCGTGGTCGTCAGGCCGGTGAACGTGCCGAAGCGGCTGAGGGCATTGATCATCGCCCAGCGCTGGGCGGCGCAGTAAGGGCAGTACTCGGCGCCCATGTACAGCACCTCGGGCTTGCCGCCCGACGTGAGCGGCGTGCTGCTGTTGACCGTGCCGAAGTAGGACCCGGTCTGCGACGCGCTGCTGACCTGGGTGCTTGTCTCCGTCGGGACGAACAGGCTCGTGTTGATGCCGCCGCCCGCGACCGCGTCAGTGACGCTGGTGGGCACGTCTTCCACCTGCTTGGTCACGGTGCTGAGCGCGGCGCCGGTCGGGCCGTTGCTCGCGGCGGCGGCGGTGCCGCCACCGCCGTTCAGCTTCACCAGGACGAGCGCGACGACGACGATGGCGACGACGAGGATGGACCCTCCGGCCAGGTAGATCCGCTTGCGCTGCGCTGAGCGGCGCTCCGCCTCACGCTGCGCCGCGATGCGCGCGCGCCTGTCGCCATCCTGCTTCGTCCTGCTGGCTTTGCCCATACGCATATCGTAGGGGGATTTACCCGGATTCTGTCCGCTTCAGGCTGAGAGAACCCTCTCGGTAGGCTGACAATTAGGTCAACTTCCGTGACCTGCCGCCTAGATCTTCGCCTGCAGTGCCTTGACGGCCGGGGTGCACGCCGTCGCCGGCTGGTCGCCGGTCAGGCCGCAGATCGCGGCGGTGGCGTAGTTCGCCGTCCCGAGCACTCCCTGGGCGACCGCGCTCGACGGCGTGGACAGGTCGCCGGCGATCTGCGTCCAGGACAGCCCGGACAGGACGCCGGGGTTATAGCTGGCGCCGACGCTCATGAACTTGTTCCCGTAGTCGATGAACGGGATCGCGCCCTGGTTGGCCGCGTCGTACTTCTGGATGAGCGCCTGCTGCGCGGCCGTGGGCGTCTGCAGCGGGGTGTAGCCGCCGGTGGCCTTGTCCGGGATGTTGGTGAGCTCCTCGACCGAGGTGAACGTGAGGTACTTGCTCGTGTAGCTGGCGTTCACGAACGTGAAGGTCGCGGTCAGCGGGAAGGGCTCGGCGGTGCCCGCGCCGTTGCGCTCGGCCGACCTGATCGTGGCCAGGCCCTTGAAGGTGCCGAACCGGGACAGCGCGACGATCATCCCCCAGCGCTCGGCGGCGCAATAGGGGCAGTACTCCGCCCCGATGTAGAGCATCTCCGGCTT
>DASYAD010000160.1:0-50492 GCA_036501515.1 Trebonia sp.
CGATCGACGCCCTCCGCGACCAGCCAGAGGACGCGTGGGAACCGCTGCGGCACCTCAGCATCCAGTACCGGCTTTACCCGTCGGTCAGCTTCTCGGTCTTCCCCGACAAAGTCGAGGTCTACTGGATCCTCCCGGGGACACGATCCGACGAGGGCCACGGCCTGCACGCGGTCTACGTGCGCGACCAGCCGGAAACCGAGCAGGAGCGGGCCGCGCTCGACGAGGCCGTGCGCTTCGGGTGCGAGGACATCGTGAACGCGGAGGACCTGTGGATCACCGGGCAGTCAGAACCGGGTCTGCGGGCGCCCGGTGGACCCGGTTACGTCGTTTTCGGCCGCAACGAACCGGTCGTGCAGCACTTCCACGCCCGGTTCCGCGAGCAGATCGGCGATGAGTCACTCGCCGGACCGCCCGACGCCCGGTTTCGCGGGGACTGAAGCGCCTAGCGCAGCCGGGCCACCCCGCACCAGTCGGGGCCGGGCACGGGCGGCCCGCCGTCGTCCGGGTCCGGGCGCCACCGCGGTTTCGGCACCAGGCCCGGTTCAACCAGCTCGAATCCGTCGAAGAAGCGCAGCACGGCGGCCCGGGTCCGCGGCCGGGCGGGCGCGTTCGACTTCTGGCAGGCGGCGATCACCCGGCGGACGGTGTCCGAGTCGGCCATCAGGTCCTGGCCGGCGTGGCTGAGCACCAGGAAGCTGCCGGGAGCGAGGGCGTCCCTGATGGCCGCCACGATCGCGTACGGGTCGTCCGCGTCGGCGATGAACTGCAGCACCGAGATCAGCGGCACCCCGACCGGCCGGCCGAAGTCGAGGTGCGCGCGCAGCTCAGGCAGCGCCAGCAGCTCCGCGGGCCTGTGCAGGTCGCCGCGGATCACGATGGCCACCCCTGGCCGGGCGAGCAGCGCGTTGCCGTGCGAGACGACGACCGGGTCGTATGACGTGTCCCGCCGGCGAAACTAATCGGTCGCGGCCTGGGCGTCGAGCCAGGCCGCGATGCCGCGGGCCAGGGTCGGCATGGGCAGCGAGCCGTGGTCGAGCACGGCGGCGTGGAACGCGGGGAGCGAGAACGCCGGTCCGAGGCGCCGGCGGGCGTCGTCCCTGAGGCGCTCGATCTCGAGCTTGCCGGTGAGGTAGGCCAGCGCCTGACCAGGCATCACGATGTACCGGTCGACCTCGGCGGCCATGAACTCGGGCGGCATGGGCACGTGCCCGACCGCGTAGGCCACCGCCCGCTCCCTGCTCCAGCCGAAGGCGTGCAGCCCGGTGTCGACGACCAGCCGGACGGCCCGCATCAGGGCCGCGCTGGCGGCGCCGAGCCTGCCGTAGTCGTCGGCGTACAGGCCGGTCTCCCCGGCCAGCTGCTCGGCGTACAGGCCCCAGCCCTCTGAGAAGACGGGCAGGCTGCGCTGGCGCTGCAGCGCCGGCAGCTCGCCGAGCAGCTGCAGCCGGGAAAGCTGCAGGTGATGGCCGGGCACCGCCTCGTGGAAAGCCACCACGTCGATGTCCCAGCCGGTGCCCGCGGTCGGCCGCAGGGTGTTGAACCAGAACGTCCCCGGCCGTCCGCCGTCCAGCCGGGGCGGCGTGTAGTGCGGCGCCGCCCCTGACAAGGCCACCACGTCGGGCATGGGGGTGACGGCGCAGGGCGGCGGCAGGGGAGCGGGGAAGAACTCGGGCGCGCGCGCTTCGGCCCGCCGGACGGCCGCCAGCGCCCGGCTGACGGCCTCCTCGGGCGGCAGCTTGCCCGCCGAGTCGCGGATCGCGGCCAGCGCGTCGTCCAGGCTGGGGTAGCCGAGGCGCGCGCCGAGCTCGGTCACCCGCGCCTCAAGCGCCGCCACGTGGTCGAGGCCGGTCTGGTGCAGTTCCTCGGCGGTGAGCGGCAAGGTGGTGTAGATCCTGATCGCCCGGGCATAGTCGCTGTCACCGCCGGGCAGCCAGCGCAGCCCGGCCCGGTCGTCGGGACGCGCCCGCGGCAGCAGCTCGCGCACGGTGTCCGCCCACCGGCGCAGCGCCGGGTGCACCACCTCGGCCAGCGCCGCCGCACGCTCCGCCTCCCAAACCGTCGAGCGGTCCCAGTCCGCCGGCGGTCGCGGTGCGAGGACCGGGCTGTCACCCGGCGCCGCGAGAACCGTCTCGACCCAGCTCACGGCCCGCTCGGCCAGCGACGCCACCGGCAGCCTGCCCCGGTCAGCGCCGGCCCGCAGCCGCGCGCTCAGCTGGTCGAGCCAGGCGCCGCTGCCGCGCACCCGGGTCAGGTAGTCCTCCGCCGCCGCCGCGTCGAGCAGCACCGTCCGCGCCGCCACGGCGAGGAACATGGCCGGGCCCGAGTACTGCATGGCGGTCACGGTGTACTCGTCGGCGGCGAGGTCGACGCCCGCCACCTCCTGGGTGGCCGCCTCGGCCGCGCAGTCGAGGGTGATGGCATCGGCCGGGGTGAGCGGCTGCCGGCCGATCCGCGCGGCCTCGTCGAGGAAAGCCGCCGCCTCGGCCCGCCAGGCCTGCTGGCCCGCCTCGCTGTCGTCGGGCAGCAGGGCGTCGTAGCCGGGAATGCCGTACATGGTCGCGGCGAACGGGTTGGCCCGCAGCCACCGCGCGTGGAACCGGTCGGCCAGGTCACGTGCTGCGGTCATGGAACCTTCCCGCGCTCCTAGGGGCATGATCGGCGAATCCTAACGCGTACGGTCGCCCGCACCGGGCCGGCATTGCCGTTAAGTCACATGAAGTTTTCTCAATGTCACCAACGGTTACATTTTGCCGGGAGGGAGCGGCCAGGGGCCGGGTTTCCCGCAATTCTTGCGGAGCGGGTGCAGAAATCACCCGAGAGAGGAAGTCGCTTTCCGTTGCCCGGCGCCAATTTTTGGCACGAAGTGCCGCTATCAGGGCCACCCGGGGTCAGCGATCGGACACGGTTCCATTACGATCGCAGCGTGGGAGACCGGATTTTTACCTGGCCGAACGCGCTGAGCGCCGCCCGGCTGGCCGGCGTTCCCGTATTCCTGTGGCTGGTACTCGGGCCGCGCACGGCGACCGCCGACATCATCGCGGCCGCTCTGCTCGGGTTTGCCGGGCTCAGCGACTGGCTAGACGGCAAGCTGGCGCGGATGCTCAACCAGACGAGCAGGCTCGGCCAGCTACTCGACCCGGCCGCTGACCGGCTGTACATCGGGGCCACGATCATCGCGCTCGGCGTGCGCGGCATCATCCCGTGGTGGCTGTTCGGCGTGATCGTCGCACGCGAGGTAATCGTCTCGCTGGCGTTGTTCGGGGTGCTGCGCCGTCGCACCGACTACGACGCGGTTTCTGTCAGCTTCGTCGGCAAGGCGGCCACCCTGTGCCTCATGTACGCCTTCCCGTTCCTGTTCCTCGGCGCGCACGGGGGAGTCGCGTCCGAGATCGTCAGAATCTTCGGCTGGGCATTCGCTATCTGGGGTATCGCCCTTTACTGGTGGGCAGCGCTGCTCTACCTCACCCAAATCAGGGATCTGGTGAAAGGAGCGCAGCCGTTGTGAAGGCCGTCGTGATGGCAGGCGGTGAGGGCACCAGGCTGCGCCCGATGACCGCCAACCAGCCGAAGCCGCTGCTGCCGGTCGTGAACAAGCCGATCATGGAGCACGTGCTGCGGCTGCTGAAGCGGCACGGGTTCGAGGAAACCGTGGTCACCGTGCAGTTCCTCGCGGCGCTCGTGCGCAACTACTTCGGCGACGGCGAAGACGTCGGCATGTCGCTGCGGTACGCCACCGAGGAGACACCGCTCGGCACCGCGGGCTCGGTGAAGAACGCGGAGGACGAGCTCAAGGACGACACGTTCCTGGTGATCTCAGGCGACGCGCTGACCGACATGGACCTGACCGAGATGCTGCGGTTCCACCGGGACAACGGGGCGCTGGTCACCGTCGGGCTCACCCGGGTGCCCGACCCGCTGGAGTTCGGCATCGTCATCGCCGACGAGGACGGGAAAATCCAGCGGTTCCTCGAGAAGCCGACCTGGGGACAGGTGTTCTCAGACACGGTGAACACCGGCGTCTACATCATGGAGCCCGAGGTGCTGGCCGAGGTGTCGGCCAAGGAGTCGGTCGACTGGTCGCACGACGTGTTCCCGAAGCTGCTGCAGCGCGGCGCCCCCATCTACGGCTACGTGTCCGACCGCTACTGGGAGGACGTCGGCACGCTCGAGTCCTACCTGAAAGCCCAGGCGGACGTGCTCAACCGCAAGGTCGAGGTGGACATCGCCGGGTTCGAGGTGTCGCCGGGCGTCTGGGTGGCTGAGGGCGCCGAGGTCGACCCGGACGCGGTGCTCAGAGGGCCGGTCTGCGTCGGCGAGTACGCGAAGATCGAGGCGGGCGCGGACGTCCGCGAGTACAGCGTGATCGGCGCCAACGTGGTGGTCAAGGAGGGCGCGTTCATCCACCGCGCGGTGGTGCACAACCGGGTGTTCGTGGGGCAGGGCACCCAGCTGCGCGGCTGCGTGGTCGGCAAGAACACCGACGTGATGCGCCGCGCGCGGATCGAGGAGACCGCGGTCGTCGGCGACGAGTGCGTGATTGAGCCCGACGCCTACATCTCGGCGGGGGTGAAGGTCTACCCGTTCAAGACCATCGAGGCCGGCGCCGTCGTCAACAACTCGGTGATCTGGGAGTCGCGCGGTCAGCGGACGCTGTTCGGCGAGCGCGGCGTCTCCGGCCTGATCAACGTCGAGGTCACCCCGGAGCTGGCCGTCCGGCTCGCCTCCGCCTACGCGACCACGCTGAAGAAAGGCTCCACCGTCACCACGTCGCGTGACGTGTCGCGGGCGGCCCGCACGCTGAAGCGCGCCGTGCAGAGCGCGCTGAACGCCTCAGCCATCAACGTGATGGACCTGGAGGCGCAGGCCCTGCCGGTGGCCAGGTTCGAGACCGCGCGACGCCGCTACAGCGGCGGCGTCGTGCTGCGCACCACGCCGGGCGACACCCAGTCCGTCGACATCATCTTTCTCGACGAGCGCGGCGCGGAGCTGTCGCAGGCCGCGCAGCGGAAGCTGGAGCGGGTCTTCTCCCGCCAGGAGTTCCGCCGCGCGTTCCCCGGCGAGATCGCCGAGCTGTCCTACCCGCCCCGTGTCGTCGAGCTGTACACCCACGAACTGCTGCGGTGCGTGAACCTGGGCGGGGTGGGCGCGGCCGGGCTCAAAGTGGTGGCCGACTGCGCCGGCGGGACGGTGTCGCTCGTGCTGCCCATGCTGCTCGGCGGACTCGGCGTGGACGTGCACACGCTGAACAACGGGCTGGACGAGGTCACGCCCACCCAGACGGTGGCGCAGGACCGGGCGGGGATGCAGCGGCTGGCTGAGGTCGTGTCGTCCTCGCGGGCGGCGTTCGGGGTCAGGTTCGACCCGGTGGGCGAGCGGATCCACCTCGTCGACGAGAAGGGCGCCCTGGTCAGCGACGAGCGGGCGCTGCTGGTGGTGCTCGACCTGGTGGCCGCTGAGCTCCGCCACGGCCGGGTCGCCCTGCCGGTCACCACCACCCGGGTCGCGGAGCAGGTCTGCCGGTTCCACGGCGTGCAGGTCACCTGGACGCCGACCTCCCGGGACGCGCTGACCACCGCCGCCGCGGCGGACGACGTGATCTTCGCGGCGGACGGCCGCGGCGGTTTCGTCGTCCCTGAGTTCGGCCGGACCGTCGACGGGATCGCCGCCTTCGTCCGGCTGCTCGGCCTGGTGGCGCGGACCCGGCTGACGCTCAGCCAGATCGACGCCCGCATCCCGCAGGCACACCTCATGCGGCGCTCGGTCCCCACCCCGTGGGCGGCCAAGGGAGCCGTGATGCGGACCGTCATGGAAGCGGCGGGCACCCGGCCGGTCGACACCACCGACGGCGTGCGCATCGTCGACGCGGACCGCGGCTGGGTGCTCGTGCTGCCCGACCCGGCCGACGCGGTGACCCATCTGTGGGCGGAAGGCGGCGACGCCGACTCGGCCCAGCTGCTGCTCGACGAGTGGGCCGCGGTCGTCGAACAGGCCGACCAGTAGACCGTTTTGCCTGGTCTGGGGTGGGCCGGGTTCATGAGGAACGCAGAAGCGGGTATTCTGCGTTAACTACGCAGACGTACCATTTCGCGGTGCGCGGACTGGCCGCCGCCGTCGCGAACTTGCGCCGTGCGCGTGACCCGGAGGTGAAGCGGCTGTGTGGCGGAGACGTCAGGGACCCGAAGGCGCGCCCAGGGGAGGTCTGCGGCGCCTGTTTGCGTGGCGCGTAGACCCGGAGCCCTCGGCGCGGGTACCGTTGGCACCATCGCCTGACGCGATGCTGCGCGAGCCTGCGATTCACGGAGAGGGGAGGCCGGGCGAAGCCATGGCTGGTATGTACTGTGCCCGGTGCGGTCGGCCGAACCCGGAACGGGCCAGGTACTGCTCCAACTGCGGTGCCCCGCTGATGCGGGCGGCCAGCAGCACCGGCAGCTTCGCGGCTGTTCCGGCCGAACGCGGCGGGGAAACCACGTCGATCATCAACCAGGACGCGGGCGAGCCGGAGTACTCCGACGAGCCGTCGCCCGATTACTCGGCCGCCGACACCCTCCCGCAGGGGACGGCGCTGCTCGTGGTGCTCCGCGGGCCCAACGCGGGCAGCCGGTTCCTGCTCGACAGCGACTTCACGTCCGCCGGGCGGCACCCGGACAGCGACATCTTCCTCGACGACGTGACGGTTTCCCGGCGGCACGCCGAGTTCTACCGGCATGGCGACCGCTTCACCGTCCGTGACGTTGGTAGCCTGAACGGCACCTACGTGAACCGCGAGCGGATCGAGGAGGCCGAGTTGTTCGGGGGCGACGAGGTTCAGATCGGTAAGTTCCGGCTGCTGTTCATGACCCGCAGTCCTGAGGTCGGCAGGCGCCGCGGACTGGGAGCGCAGGACTACGTATGACCCGTGAGCACCAGCAGGCGCTCGCGGGCGGTGCCCCTGCCAGGGGCAGTGTCGCCATCGGCCAGGTGCTCGACGAGCTCAGCGCTGAGTTCCCCGACATCAGCCCGTCCAAGATCCGCTTTCTTGAGTCCGAGGGCCTGATCCAGCCGCTGCGCTCGTCGTCCGGTTACCGCCGGTTCTCGGTCGCCGACATCAAGCGGCTGCGCTTCATCCTGACCGCGCAGCGAGATGAGTACCTGCCGCTCCGGGTGATCAAGGAGCGGCTTGACGCGCTGGACGGCGCGGACGCGGGCGCGGCCAGCGCGGTGCCCCCGGTCGCGATGACCAGGAGCGAGCTGCTCACCGCGGCCGGCGCGGCCGAGGAGCTGCTTGCTGAGCTCGAGGACTACGGCCTGGTACGGCGCGGCCGGTCCTACGGGGCCCAGGCGCTGTCCGTGCTCAGGTCGGCCGTACAGCTCAACGGGTACGGCATCCAGCCCAGGCACCTGCGGGCCGTCAAGGCGGCCGCGGACCGTGAGACGGCGCTTGTCGAGCAGGCGGTGGCGCCGCTTGCCCGTCAGAAGGGCAGCCGTGAGCCTGCCCTGCGCGCGGCCCAGGACCTGGCCGGGCATATCGCCCGGCTGCACGCGACGCTGGTGGAAGACGGACTGGCTGAGGCCGGACTGGCTTCGCAGCAGCCGCAGCCGGGTACACAACCCGGTGTGTCCCGGCAAGCACAGGGGCTGCGCTCGGCTTCCGGGCGCTAGCGGTGTAGTTTGGCAGGAAGAGTGGTTCGGTTCGCTTAGCGGCCCGGGGTCGTTCAAGTCCACCGGGCGTGGCTGAGCGCGTACGAGGACGGAGCTCCAGTGCGGCGGATGGAGGTCGTCGGCGTCCGTGTCGAGATGCCGTCCAACAGCCCGATCGTCCTGCTGAAAGAGCAGCAGGGTGACCGGTACCTGCCCATCTGGATCGGGGCGGTGGAGGCGACTGCGATCGCCTTCGCTCAGCAGGGCATGGTGTCGCTGCGGCCGCTGACCCATGACCTCTTCAAGGATGTGCTCGAGGTACTGAACGTGCAGTTGCGCACGGTCAACATCACCTCGCTGCGCGATGGTATTTTCTACGCTGACCTGGTGTTCTCTAACGGGGCCGAGGTCAGTGCCCGGCCATCGGACTCGATTGCCCTGGCGCTGCGCACCGGCGCGGCCATCTTCGCGACCGACGAGATCCTCGACGAGGCTGGCGTGGCCATCCCCGACGAGCAGGAGGACGAGGTCGAGAAGTTCCGTGAGTTCCTCGACCAGATTTCTCCCGAGGACTTCGGCAAATCGGCGTGACGTCCCGCAACGTCATGACACGGACCGGCGTTCCCAACTTAGCCGTTTTGCCGGAGATTGTCGCGACGCGCCGGGCGCGATCGTTGACCAGCCAGGCCAGCTGGCTTACGGTGCGAATGCCGGAGGTAGTCACAGGAGGTGGCCGTGTCGGTAACAGGTGGGACCGGGGCTGTTCAGGGCGCGCGGTTCGACGGCGACCCAGAAATCGGCTACCGGGGCCCAACGGCCTGCACGGCGGCGGGGATCACCTACCGCCAGCTGGACTACTGGGCGCGCACCGGGCTGGTTGAGCCGAGCGTCAGGGCGGCCAGCGGCTCAGGCTCGCAGCGTTTGTACGGGTTCCGCGACATTCTCGTGCTGAAGGTGGTCAAGCGGCTGCTCGACACGGGGATCTCGCTCCAGCAGATCCGCGCGGCCGTGCAGCACCTGCGCGACCACGGGACCGAGGACCTGGCTCAGGTCACGCTGATGAGCGACGGGGTGAGCGTGTACGAGTGCACCTCGCCCGATGAGGTCGTGGACCTCCTCGCCGGCGGCCAGGGGGTGTTCGGCATCGCGCTCGGCCGGGTCTGGCAGGAAGTCGCGGGCGAGCTCGCCGAGATGCCCGCGGTGCGGGCCGAGGACGGCCTGATCGCCGACGGCGGCACCGACGAGCTGGCCCACCGGCGGGCGGCCCGCAAGACCGGTTAGACGGATGAGTTCGCCCCGTTGACGGGTGCCGGCGAATAAACAGGCGTCACCCGGGCAACAGAGGTGGATGATGATCCCGCCTGCGAGGGGACGGCTGAGTGCGTGGCTGACGGCCGTGCTGCACCAGGACCCCGAGGCTGACACCGCCGTCTCCGCGCCGCCGCTCCCTGGGGAAAGGCCGGCCGCCTGGCACGACGCCGACCTCCAGCTAGCCCTGTGGTGCTGCTACGAACTGCACTACCGCGGATTCGAAGACGTGGACGAGAAGTGGGAATGGCATCCGGCCGTCACCGCTTTCCACGGGATGCTCGAGCGGCAGTGGGTCGCGGCCCTGCGCGGACTGGCGGGCACCCATGACACGGTTCCGGCCGGGGAGTTGCCAGGCGCGCTGCGGGCGCTGACCAGTGCCGGCGGCGGGCCGGATCTGGCCGGGTACCTCGCCCGCAAGGCGAGCCGGGAGCAGTTCGCCGAGTTCGCGGTCCACCGTTCGGTATACCAGCTGAAGGAGGCCGACCCGCACAGTTTCGGCATCCCGCGGCTTGACGGCGCCGTGAAGGCGGCCCTGGTCGAGATCCAGGCCGACGAGTACGGCGGCGGCCGGCCGGAACGGATGCACGCCGAGCTGTTCCGCGCGACGATGCGCTGGCTCGGCCTCGACGACGGCTACGGGTACTACGTGCCCGCGGTGCCTGCGGTGACGCTGGCGGTCAGCAACCTGATGTCGCTGTTCGCGCTGCACCGCCGGTGGACCGGTGCGCTACTCGGGCACCTGGCCGCGCTCGAGATGACTTCGACCGGCCCTAACCGCCTGTACTCCGCGGGTGCGCGGCGGCTCGGGGGCGGCCGGGAGGCGCGCCAGTACTTCGACGAGCACGTCGAGGCCGACGCCGTGCACGAGCAGGTGGCCGCGCACGACCTGTGCGGCGGTTACGCTGCCGCCCGCCCCGGTGCCGCCGCCGGCATCCTGTTCGGCGCCGCTTGCTGCCTGGCGATCGACGACGCGCTCGCCAGGCACCTGCTGTCGTGCTGGCAGGCGGGCCAGTCCTCGCTGCGGGTCCCGGCCGGCCGCCAGAAGACAGGCTAGGAGCCGCCCGGGTCGCGGTTCTGCGCCGCGCGCGCCCCCTGGACGCCGCCGGGCGCGCGGAAGCCGGTCCGCGTGTGCGACCCGTCGCAGAACGGCTTGATCGCCGACCGGCCGCAGCGGCACAGCGCCACGGTCCGCCGTCCAGCCGGGATGGGCTGCCCGTCTTGGGCAGTGATCGCGAACTCGCCGCGGACAACGAGCGGTCCGTCCTCGTAGACGGTGACTATCGCGCCCTGATCGCTCATGGCGGGCAAGTACCCGGGTGACCCTGAAGTACACCGCCGCACCAGGCGCTCCCCTGCTTGCACCGCGGTGTCCCGGTTTCACGAAATTCCGGTTGCGGCCCCGCCTGACCGGTTACGCGCCGTCCGCGGGGGTACCCGCGCCGTCTCTTGGATTACCAACAGGCGAGGGGAGAACGGAAATGTCCCAGTACTCGGAGCAGTACGCTCCGCAGCGCACCGCACCGGCGGACGACCAGTCCGTAACCGAGGCCGCTCGTGAACAGGCGGCAGACGTCGGCCAGCATGCCCGCCAGGCGGGCGGGCAGGTTGCCCAGACCGCGGCGGACGAGGCCCGGCAAGTCGTCACCGAGACCGGACGGCAGGCTCGCGACCTGCTCGCTGAGGCTCAGGGGCAGGCGCGTGACCAGGCGTCCAGTCAGCAGCAGCGGGCGGCGCGGCAACTGCGTTCCGTCGCCGACGAATTCGATCAGATGGCCGCCAACGGCGGTCAGTCCGGCTTGGCGACCGAGGTCGCACGCCAGGCGGCCGGCCGTCTGCACGGCACGGCCTCGTGGCTCGAACAGCGCGAGCCCGCCGACCTGCTGGAGGAGGTCAAGGGATTCGCCCGCCGCCGGCCGGGTGTGTTCCTGCTCGGGGCGGCGGTGGCCGGCCTGGCGGCCGGCCGGCTGACCCGGGGCCTGGCCGGCGGAGATGACGGAAAGCCTGGCAACGGCCGCGGGACCGCTCCGGCGGCCGGGGCCAGCTCGAGCGCGGCCACCCAGACGGCCTTCCCGGCGGAACCGGCCTTCCCGGCGGAACCGGCCGTCACAGCGGAGACGGAGAACATCGACCCGGTACCGGTCTATCCGGGCGATCGCGCTGGCCAGGGGTACATCGCAAGCACTAACCCGGCCGACATCACGGCGCCCGCTTATCCCGCCGAGCCCGGCTACCCAGCCGAAGGCAGGTACCCGGCAGCAGGCGGATACGACGATGATCCCGGCTACGCGCCCGAACCGGGAACCGCGCCCCGGTCCTGGGAGGCGGAGTAGCGATGACCCAGCCGCGGGAACCGGATACCGTGCCCGGATCGATTGGCCGGGACATCGGCGATGCCTCGGTCGGCGAGCTGTTCGGTCAGGTGGCGCAGGACTTGTCGACGCTTATGCGCCAGGAACTCGACCTGGCCAAGGCCGAGACGAAGCAGGAAGTTATCCAGGCCGGGAAGGCGGCCGGGATGCTTGGCGGCGCCGGCTTCGCTGGCTACATGGTGCTGCTGTTCGCCTCGATCGCCGCCTGGTGGGGCCTGGCCAATGTCATGGACCAGGGCTGGGCCGCGCTGATTGTCACCGCCGTCTGGGCGGTCATCGGCGTCGTGCTGTTCGCGATCGGGCGCGGCCAGATGCAGCGGGTCAACCCGAAACCGGAGCGGACCGTTGAGACGGTCAGGGAACTGCCGGAGACACTCAAGCGGCCGGCGAGGAGCTGAACATGACTAGTGATCCAGATCAGATCCGCAGCGGTATCGAGCAAACGCAGCGGAACCTGAGCGCTGACGTCGACGCGCTGACCGAGAAGGTCAGCCCGCCGCGGATCGTGGAACGGCGGGTGGAACGGACCCGCTCTGCAGTGACCACTCTCAAGGACAGGATTATGGGCAGTACAGCGCAGCAAGCCTCAACCCTGGGGCAGCAAGCCTCGAACTTCGGCGAGTCGGCCGGCTCCTCGGCCGCCGCCGCGAAGGACACCGTGGCGGCGAAAGCCTCATCGGCGGCCGATGCCGCCAGCTCCGTTCCTGGGCAGGTGCGCCAGCGCGCCGTCGGCAACCCGCTCGCCGCCGGGCTGATCGCGTTCGGAGCGGGCTGGCTGCTGTCAGCCCTGCTGCCCGCGACTGAACCGGAAAAGCAGGTCGCCTCGCAGGTGAAGGACCTGGCGGTGGAGCAGGGGCGCCCGGTCGTTCAGCAGCTGGGCCAGGCTGGCCAGCAGGCCGCGGAGGAGCTGCGCGAGTCAGCGCAGCAGCGAGTCCAGTCTGTTAAGGAGACGGCGTCCGACGCCGCGTCGACGGTCAGCGAAGAAGCCCGCTCCCAGGCTTCGGACGTGACCGGCCACGCACAGGAGGCCCGGACCAAGGTAACGGGGCAGTCCGGCTTGGATGGCGCCTGACGCTGGCACGCGGGGCGGGCGGCCTAGCCGCCCGCCCCGCGCGGCGTCGCGCGGGGCGCCCGCCGGGATGCCAGGGAACCAGGTCGCTCCCCGTGACGCGGCACCGGATTGTGACATGCCACAGACAGTCGCGCCTGAACTAGTGGCGGCACGCTAGACTGGGCTTGCCAGCGACCCGGCTGGGAGAGTCCTCGCACGTTTCACGGCCGCGAGGCGCCGAAGGGGCAACATTCCCCGGAACCTCTCAGGCACCAAGGACCGGCCGGTCAGGCACCCTGGAGCCGGGCATCGGCGACAGACGGGGAGCCTATACCGGGAGGCTCCGTGCAGGGTAATTCGCCCGCTTTCGCTAGTGTTGCCGATGTTTCGCCGAATGACGTCACCGCCGTCCGCGCCGCATTCGCCGCGCGGCACATCGGCCCGTCCGAGGAAGACCAGCGGGCGATGCTCGCCACCCTCGGCTACGACTCGCTCGACGACCTGCTGACGGCCGCGCTGCCCGCCGTCGCGCGGCCGCCCGCCTCGCTGGCCGGCCTGCCGGAGCCCAGGACCGAGCAGGAGGCCCTGGCCGGGCTGCGCCGCCTCGCCAGCAGGAACAAGGTCGCCGTCTCGATGATCGGCCTCGGGTACTACGACACGGTCACCCCCGCGGTCATCCGCAGGAACGTGCTCGAGAACCCGGCCTGGTACACCGCCTACACGCCGTACCAGCCGGAGATCTCCCAGGGCCGGCTCGAGGCGCTGCTGAACTTCCAGACGATGGCCTGCGACCTGACCGGGCTCGACGTGGCCAACGCGTCGCTGCTCGACGAGGCGTCGGCCGCCGCCGAGGCGATGACGCTGGCTCGCCGGGTCGCGGGCGGCGGCGGCAAGAACGTCTTCCTGGCCGACGCGGACTGCCTGCCGCAGACGCTCGACGTGCTGCGCACCAGGGCCGAGCCGCTGGGGATCGAGCTGCGGGTCGAGCCGGTCACGGCGGACACCGACTTCGCGGGCGCGTTCGGCGTCCTGCTGCAGTACCCGGGAGCCAGCGGCGAAGTCCGCGACCTCGGACCGGTGGCCGACGCGGCGCACGCCGCCGGCGCCCGGGTGGCGGTCGCGGCCGATATCCTCGCGCTGACCCTGCTCAAGCCGCCGGGCGAGTTCGGCGCCGACATCGCGCTCGGCTCCACCCAGCGGTTCGGCGTGCCGATGTTCTACGGCGGCCCGCACGCCGCCTACCTGGCGGTCCGCGGCGACCTGCGCAGGCAGCTGCCCGGCAGGCTGGTGGGCGTGTCCGTCGACGCCGACGGGCGTCCCGCCCACCGGCTCGCGCTGCAGGCGCGCGAGCAGCACATCCGCCGGGAGAAGGCGACGAGCAACATCTGCACCGCCCAGGTGCTGCTCGCCGTCGTCGCCGCGATGTACGCGTGTTACCACGGGCCCGACGGGCTGACGGCGATCGCGCGCCGGGTCCGCGAGCACGCGCTGACCCTCGACGCCACCCTGCGCGCGTACGGGCTCGAGACGGCCGGCGGGGTCGTCTTCGACACCATCGGCGTCCGGCTGCCCGGGGCGAGCGAGGCGCGGGCGGCGGTGGCACGGGCCAGGGAAGCCGGGTACAACCTGTACGACGCCGGCGACGGGGTCGTCCAGGTGTCCTGCGACGAGACCACCAGTCCCGGGCACCTGCGGGACGTGACGGCCGCCCTGGTGGGCGCGTCGATGGTCGGCACCGGGCTCGACGCGGCCGAGGTACGGCTGTCGCCGCCTGGTGACGACGCCGTCCCCGCGCCCGTCGCCCGCACCACCAAGTTCCTCACCCACCCGGTGTTCAGCGCGCACCGCAGCGAGACGGGGATGCTGCGCTACCTGCGCCGCCTGTCCGACCTGGACGTGGCGCTCGACCGGTCGATGATCCCGCTCGGTTCCTGCACGATGAAGCTGAACGCGACCACCGAGATGGAGGCCGTCACCTGGCCCGAGTTCGCCGGACTGCACCCGCTGGCGCCCGCCGGCGACGCCGCGGGCTACGCCGAGCTGCTCAGCGACCTGGAACGCTGGCTGTGCGCGGTGACCGGCTACGACGCCTGCTCGCTGCAGCCGAACGCCGGGTCGGCGGGGGAGCTGGCCGGCCTGCTCGCCATCCGCGCGTACCACCGTTCGCGGGCCGGCGCCGGAGCCCCCGGCGAGGCGGAGCGCGACGTCTGCCTGATTCCCGCCTCCGCCCACGGCACCAACGCCGCGTCCGCGGTCCTGGCGGGCCTGCGGGTCGCGGTGGTCAAGTGCGGGCCTGACGGCGCGGTCGACCTCGCTGACCTGCGCGCCCGGTTGACCGAGCACGCGGGCCGGGTAGCCGCGATCATGGTCACCTACCCGTCAACCAACGGTGTCTACGAGGAGACGATCACCGAGGTCGCCGACCTGGTGCACGCGGCCGGCGGCCAGGTCTACATCGACGGCGCTAACCTCAACGCGCTCGCGGGGGTGGCTTCGCCGGCGCTGCTCGGCGGCGACGTGTCGCACCTCAACCTGCACAAGACGTTCTGCATCCCGCACGGCGGCGGCGGTCCCGGCGTCGGGCCGGTCGCGGCGAAGGCGCACCTGGCACCGTTCCTGCCCGCCGGGGCCAGCCAGGCGGCGGGCGAGCAGGCCGGGGGACCGGTCGCGGCGGCCAGGTACGGGTCGGCCGGCGTGCTCCCGATCTCCTGGGCGTACATCGCGATGATGGGCGCCGCCGGGCTGCGCCAGGCGACCCAGGTGGCGGTCCTGTCCGCCAACTACGTCGCCCGCAGGCTCGCGGCGTACTTCCCGGTGGTGTACGCCGGGCGGGACGGCCTCGTCGCCCACGAGTGCATCGTGGACCTGCGGCGGCTGCCCGGCGGGATCACCGTGGAGGACGTGGCCAAGCGCCTGATCGACTACGGCTTCCACGCCCCCACCATGTCGTTCCCGGTGGCGGGCACGTTCATGATCGAACCGACCGAGAGCGAGTCGCTGGCTGAGCTCGACGCGTTCTGTGACGCGCTGATCGCGGTGCGGGCCGAGGTGGACAAGGTGGGTGCGGGCGAGTGGGACGCGGCCGACAACCCGCTGAAGAACGCGCCGCACACCGCGGAGATGCTGATCGGGCCGGACTGGGACCACTGCTACCGGCGGGACGAGGGCGGCTACCCTGGCGGCTTCGGCCCGCGCGGGCTGGCGAGCGGCCGGGGCAAGTACTGGCCGCCTGTCCGCCGCATCGACCAGGCCTACGGTGACAGGAACCTGATCTGCGCCTGCCCGCCGCCTGAGGCGTTCGAATAACGCGAGTGAGCCGGGTCCCCGCTGCTACACCAGCGGGGAACCCGGCCACTCACGGTGAAACCGGCTGAGGGGGGAGAGAAGCCCCTGGTGCACCGTGGCGGAGGAGGATGCCGCCGTGGTTGTGCCGGGTTCACCGTGTCCCCGCGGCGGGTGCGCGCGGGGGAGGGGAAAGTTCATCCGCCGCCGACCGGGATGCCGCGCAAAGCGGCCAGGTGACGGGGCAGTTCGAGGGTGACGGCGCCGGGCTGGCCGGCCTGACCGGTCCCGGCCACTACCACCACCGAGGTGGCCGCGCCTCTGTTCACCGCCAGGTGCGGCGCGCCTGGGGGCACGTAGACGCAATCGCCCGCCCGGACGACCGACCGGTGGGCGAGCCCGGTGCCGTGCCATACCTCAGCCTCGCCGCTCACCACGTGCATCGCGGTTTCCTGTCCGTCGTGGAAGTGCGGCAGGCCGCGGGTCCCCGGCGCGATCATGACGAGGTGCAGGCGGAGCGCCCGCGTGCCGGACGACGGGCCGCTGCCGCCCGGTCGCTGGTCCCTGCCGCTCCGCCTGCAGTCTTCGTCGCCCGCCTGGTGAACGCCTGGTTGTTCGCCGGACAGGTCCTCTGGGGACTGTGCCCCAGGGAGATCACCACGGGGTGCCGGGAGGCTTTCCCCCGGGTGACTGCTACCCGAATGAATGAACACGCACTCGCCGTGGCCGCCCAGGCCGGGGCGGCCGTGCGCGGCGTACCGCTGCCGGGCCAGCCACCCTTCGACCCTGCTCACTCTAAGCATTTGTCCGTGTCCCATCCGTGATGCCTACTCTGGCAAGATTATGGCGTTAAGTACGAATTCGGATACTCTCGGTAAGGACATATGGATATATCGTCTAAGTAAGGAATTACTGTCTTGCGCGTTACATTTTGTTCATTCGTGCAGCTGGTGGATTTAATTCGAAGCAAGTCCCCGTTCTGATCACCCGAAATCTCTTTCCGGCACATCGATGGTGCTATTAGTGCAGTTACTCTCCGCTACTGCTGAACGCCGGTGGAACGCCGCCCCCGAGGCGGGCCCGGCAAGACCGTGACAGGCCCGCTGCCTGCGGCGGAGTCGTCTCACGATCCCTCGGTGAGCCGTTACCGCGGCGGCGCGGTCGCTCCGTAAGATCCGTTACGCGGGCGGCGGCCGCCGCCCGCGGCCGGCTATGCGCTGCCTCTGAACGAGGCGGCGGCTGAACCGGGAAGAGCCGCGCCCCGTTCCCCTTGGTGAAGGAAGGGCAACGTAGGTTCCTGCCGCACCAGCGGCCTCATGCACTCGAATAGGAGCAGTCGTGACACAAGAACCACGGACGGACTCGCTGGCCACTCGACGGGGCGTGCTGGCCGGCGTCGGCCTGGTGGGTCTCGCGAGCGCGGTCACCGCCTGCGGCGCGGGCGGCTCGAGCAGCACGACGGCCGCCGGGAGCGCGGCCACCACTCCGGCCGCCTCTACCCCCGCGGCGGCGAGCACCGCGCCCGCCAGCAGCGCCGCCGGCAGCGCGCCGGCGAGCAGCGCCGCGGCGGCGAACGCGCTCGCCGCGACCAGTTCGATCCCGGTCGGCAGCGGCAAGATCTTCACCGGGCCGAAGGTGGTCGTCACCCAGCCGACGGCGGGCGAGTTCAAGGCGTTCAGCGCGGTCTGCACGCACATGGGCTGCATCGTCAACCAGGTCAGCAACGGCACCATCGACTGCCCGTGCCACGGCAGCCAGTACAACATCACGACGGGGGCCGTCGTCGCCGGGCCCGCGCCGCTGCCGCTGCCCGCGGCACCGTTCAAGGTCAGCGGCGGCAGTATCTTCCTTGAGTGACAGTCCTTGAATGACAGTGCGCCGGCCCCCGTCCGCGCGCGGCACGCCGAGCCGGTGATGGGAACGGTGGTCTCGTTCGACATCCCGGCCGCCGCGCGCGCGGACGGGTCGCTTGACGCCGCCGTCGGCTGGCTGCACTGGGTGGACCGGGTGTTCTCGCCGTACCGGCCGGACAGCGACGTATCGCTGCTCGCGGACGGCGCGGTCACCGTCGCCGGCTGCGCGCCGGAGATGGCCGAGGTGATCGACGCCTGCGCGTTCGTGGCCGAGCTGTCAGGCGGCTACTTCACCGACTGCCCGTCGGGTCGTTTCGACCCGACGGGCTTCGTGAAAGGCTGGGCGGTTGAACGCGCCGCCGCCCTCTTGTCCGCCGCCGGGTCGGCCAGCCACCTGGTCAACGGCGGCGGCGACGTGCAGTGCGCGGGCGGGCGCCCGGCCGCCGACGGCGCCGTTCCGTGGCGGGTGGGCATCGCCGACCCGTTCCGCCCGGGGCGGCTCGCCCTCGTGCTCCACGCCGCGGACTGCGGCGTCGCCACGTCGGGGACCACCGAGCGCGGCGCGCACATCGTCAACCCGCTGGCCGGCCGTCCGGCCGAGGGCCTGGCCAGCCTCACGGTCGCGGGGCCGAGCCTGGCGCTGGCCGACGCGTTCGCGACCGCCGCCTTCGCGATGGGACCTGACCTGGCCCGCGACTGGACCGAGGCCCTGGACGGCTACGACGCCTACGCGATCACCGCGGCCGGCCAGACCTGGCAGACCAGCGGCTTCGGCGCGCGCGTCGCACCCGGCTGAGCCGGCTCGCCCTGGCCGTCAGGACGGGGGCGTGGTGCCGGGCGGCAGGCTGGCGGTGTCCGGAGGTCCGCCGCCGTCAGTGAGGCCGGCGGTGCCCGGCGGGCCGCCGCCGTCGGTCAGGCTGGGGGAGGGGCGGTCGCGGCGCAGCACGCTCAGCAGCTCGTCGTACGGGCCGATGAGGTAGGCCTCGTCGGCTGGCTCGAACAGGGTCGAGCGGCGCGGCGGGTGGTAGAGCACGTCCGGGTCGGCGGCGCGGCGCAGCGCGAGCACCCGGGTACGGGCGGCGAGCTCGTCCATCCGCAGACCGTGCAGACCGCCGCCCGGGGTGACCCGGAGCCGGGCGACGAGCAGCGGCTCGTCGCCCGCGTAGAACGTGGACAGCACCTCCAGGCCGAGGGCCGCGCCGACGAACCAGGGGGCGGCCAGGGCGGCGGTGGACCGCACGTTCCTGAACCCGAACGTGTCCCTGACCGAGTGCGCGAGCTGCGGGTCGAAGATCCGCAGCGCCACCGGCGTCTGCAGCCAGCGCGAGCCAAGCTGGTCCCGCACGGCCAGGCCGGTCTCCAGGTTGGCGAGGTCGTCGCTGGTCAGCACCGCGACCGCGGAAGCGGCGTTTAGCTTGGCGGTCGCCAGCACCTCGGGCAGCGTCGCGTCGGCGATCAGCGGCGTCACGCCGAGCGCGCGCAGCTGGCCGAGGTGCCGGTTGTGCTCGTCCTTCTCGATGACCACGACGTCGCGGCCGGCGTTGTGCAGCCGCTGCACCACCCGCAGGCCGATCGTGCCGAGGCCGATCACCAGCACGTGCCCGCGCAGGCCGGTGATCTTCTGCCGGCCCAGTGACTCCTCGATCCGCCGGCTCACCAGCATGTTGGTGACCAGCGCGAAGAAGACGGCGACGAACAGCGCGCCGGTCATCATCAGCAAGATCGCGAAGACAACCAGCCAGGACGGCTCGCCGCGGAACGAGAAGTCGCCGTATCCCACCGTCGTCACCGTCTCCACGGTGAAGTAGACGGCGTCCAGCAGCGAGATCCGGTGCTGCGGGCCGGCGAACTGGTAGGTGAACCGAAGCACCAGGGTGGCGGTCACCAGCACGGCCAGCAGCGCGCCGAGGGCGACCGCCATCCGCCGGTCGGTGGCCCGGGCCAGCGACACGGCCAGGTCGCGGAGCGCGCGGGCGGTGCGCCCGCCGCCGGCACCGCTCGAGCGGGCGCCTTCTGGTTCCTCGGGGCCGAGGATGCCGAGCACGCCGTAGGACGCGGTGGCGACGGCCGGCCCGCTGACGCTGGCGCCTCCGTTGGCGGTGAGGCGGCGGACCCGTTCCGGGTGGTCGATGACCGACGCCTGGGCCAGCTCATCCGGCGTGCCGATGAGCGTCACCTCATCGCCCGCGCGGACCATGGTGTCCCGGCCGGGGCAGATCACCGTGTCACCGTCCCGTCGCACCACCGCGACGGGGGCGAGCGCGCCGTACAGGCTGCGCAGCGTCGCGGCGGACGGCGCGGTGGTGCGGGCGGCGAGGAACCGCATCCCGGACAGCGACATCTCCTGCACGCCTTCGGCCAGGCAGACTTCCACGACCGACGGCGCGGACAGGCCCGCGACGTCGAGGACCTGGACGCCCGCCTCCCGCACCGCGCGGCCGACGGCGGGGTTGGTCAGCTGCGCGATGACCCGGACCTCCGACCGCAGCCGGCGGACCAGCAGCGCCGTCTCCAGCGCGGACAGGTCGTTCTCCTGGGCGCAGATCACCGCGACCGCGTCGGCCAGGCCGACCGCCGTCAGCGTCTCCTCGGCGCTGGTCGGCCCGGTGACCAGCGGCACGTTCCAGGCGCCGACCATCCGGGCGAGGGCCGGCGACGGGTTGTCGTCGACGACCACCGTGGGCACGTCGGACAGTGCGAGCTGTTCCACGATGCGCAGCCCCACGCCGTCAAGCCCGCACACGATCACGTGCCCGTGCCTGGCCCGATCTTCCTCCGGATCCCCCACGGGCACAGCATGCCCAGCAGCGGTTGCTGTCATGTTACGGGCGGGAAGCGGGAGCCTAACGACGACGCGGCGGGATTCCCGCGTGGTCGTGCACCGTCGCCTCGTCGCCTCGTCGCCTCGTCGCCTCGTCGCCTCGGTTCAGCCGTGGGCCTTGGCCGAGATCCGGTCCGCTTCCGCTAGCCGGTCGGCGTTCTCCTCGGCCGTGCGCGCATACCCGGCGAAGGCGCGCTGGGCGGTCCCCGCGCGCTGGTAAGCGTCCCTGGCGCTGGCGCGGGCGGAGCCGGCCAGCTTGTCGCCGACGTCCTCGAAGACCGCCGCCTCAAGCCCGGTCCGCGGCTCGCCGTCGGCGGCCGCGGCCGGGAACGGGCCGAACAGCCCGAGCAGCTGGACCGCCTCCACCGACTGGCCCCGGTGCAGCCAGCTCTGCACGTCCCTGGCCGCCAGCGCCGGGTCGCCGTCGAACCGCCACCCCTGCGCCTCGCACGCGCGCCTGACCTCGTCCAGCCGGAACCCGCGCAGCAGCAGGAACCCGCCGCGGCCGAGGAAGACGAGGCGCGGCTGCCTGGTCTTGCCGTACAGCGTGAACCGCGGGAGGATCCGCAGCGTGTCGCCCGCGTCGCCGGTCAGCGTGAACGGCTGGCCGGCGGGGCTGGGGCGGGAGACGATCGCCTCGCGGCCGACCTCGAGCTGGCGCCTGCGGCTGCTGACCCCGTAGAACCCGCCGCCGCTGGCCACGATGAAGATCCCGAAGATGACGCCGGCCTCGACCCGCCCGCTCGTCGTGGGCTGGGCGGTCTCGGAAACGGCCAGGCACAGCACCCAGAAAAGGGTGAGGACCCCGAAGAAGACAGCCGTCCCGGTATTACGGGCACGGACAATGACGGCTCCAGGCGGCCGTCCAGAACCCTGATCTCGCACGAGGCAAGCGTAGCTCGCATTTACCTTTAGCCCGGTAAATCGCTTATATCGAGGAATGGCGAAAAGGGCGCTTTATTCGCCGACCGTGCCGTCAATTGCCTCGCGCAGCAGATCGGCCTGCCCGGCGTGCCGCGCGGTCTCCTCGATCAGGTGCATGATCACCCAGCGCAGGGTGAACGGCTTGCCGCCCACCCGGGTGGAGACCGAGACGTCGTCCATGCTGTCAGCGTCGGCGACGACCCGGCTGGCCCGGTCGCAGGCGTCACGGTAACGGCGGCGGAGCCATTCAGGGTCTTTGTCGAGGGCGGTCCTGAACTCGTAGTCCGGATCGGCTTCCCAGTTGATGCCCTGGAAGTCCTCCTGCGGCTCGAGCCCGAGGAAGTCCACCTCGAACCAGGCTTCCTCGACCAGCGCCAGGTGATAGAGAATGCCGGCCAGCGTGAGGCCTGAGGTCGGAATCGTCTGGGCCAGCTGCTCCTTGGTCAGTCCCTCGCTTTTGAGCAGGATCGTCTCCCGCTGGTAGTCGAGGTACTGCCCGAGCGAGTCACGCTCGCTGAACGTCGTCGGGTCGGGCATCTCGCGCACTGGTTCTCCTCTGGCGTGCACTGAAACTCGGTCGTTCCCGACTCTAGTCGCAGCCACTGACAACGAACCGGGTCAGCGGTTTCGCCGCCGGCGACCAGGCAAAGGTGCCCGCCGTGCCAGGATGGGAGACATGACGGACGGGACTGAGACAGACCTAGGCGAGGTCCAGCGGACGCTGTTTTTCCCGCTGCTCGCGCGGGCGCGCGAGACCGCCCGCAAACGGCCGCTGCTGCGCGACCCCAAGGCCGTCGAGCTGGTGCACGCGATCGACTTCGACGCCGCGACCTACAGCCAGAGCTTCTTCAGCTTCATTGTCGTGATCCGCACGATGATCTTCGACTGGTGGGTGCGCCAGTTCCTGGCCGGCCATCCGGCAGGCACCGTGGTCGAACTGGGCACCGGGCTGAACACGCGTTTCGAGCGGACCGACAACGGGTCCGTGCACTGGGTCGACCTGGACCTGCCCGACACGATCGCGCTGCGCCGCCGGTACTTCGCGGACACGGAGCGGCGGCGCATGATCGCGGCGTCGCTGCTCGACGAGGAGTGGCTCGCGGAGGTGGCGGCACTGCCAGGCCCGTACTTCTTCGTGTCCGACGGCGTGCTCGTCTACCTGCGCGAGGACGAGGTCGCCGGCGTACTGGCGCGGATCGCCGCCCGGTTCCCCGGCGCCCTGCTGGCGTTCGACACGTATCCGCAGGCCGCCCTGGACAACGAGCACCGGATGGCCGCCAAGCGGGGGATCGCCCGGTGGCAGTGGGCCTGCGACGACCCGCGCTCGCTGGAACGGCTCGGCATCAGGCTGGCCGAGTCGGCGACCGTCACCCGCCCGCCGTCCGCGGTCCGCGCCGTACTGCCCGCCCGCTACCGCTGGCTGCTGCCGCTGGCGGACCCGGTTCTCGGCCGCGGTCTCAAGCTCGCCCTGTTCCGCGCGGCGGCCGCCGTCGCCGGCGACCAGGAGGCGTAGGGGCGCTGGCGGCGCCGCTTGCCTAGAAGAGCGTCGGCGGGCCGGCGGGGACCGGCTCGGGCAGCGGCTTCAGCCCGGGCACCAGGGCCCGCACGTCGTCATGGAACCGGCGGGCCAGCCCCAGCGACTCGACGTTGTCCGGCGTGTGGATGAACACGGTGGGGGAGCGCCCTTCCCGCAGCCAGCCGGCCACTGTTTCCAGCCACGGCTGCCATCCGGCGGCGGTCCGCTCGGTGTCGTCGCGGCCGATGTACCGGACCACCGGGTGCCCGGTCAGCGCCCGGACCAGGCGGGGCAGGCGCGGCTTCTTCGACCACGCCTCCCGCTCCGCCGGGCTGGCCGGCGGCCCGTCGAACAGCACGGTGGTATCGAACGTCACCCACTCGGCGCCGGCCTCGCCGAGGACCCGCTCGAACTGCTGCCTGGTGTGCTCGTCAGTGAAGAAATCCCGGTGCCGCACCTCGACCGCGCGGCGGTAACCGGACGGCAGACGGCGCAGCAGCACGGCCAGGGCACCGAGGTCGCCGGGGCTGAAGGAGGGCGGCAGCTGGACCCAGAGCGTGTGGGCGCGCTGCCCGAGCGGCTCCACCGCCGCCAGGAAGGCGCGCAGCGAGTCGTCCGCGCCGACGAGGCGCCGCTCGTGGGTGACCGGCCGTGGCAGTTTCAGCACGAACCGGAAGTCCGGTGCGGTCTGCCCGGCCCACGACCGCACCGTGTCGAGAGCCGGGGTCGCGTAGAACGTCGTGTTGCCCTCGACCGCGTTGCACCAGCTCGCGTACGCGGCCAGCCGGTCGCGCGGTGGCAGCGGGTGCGGCAGGAAGCGCCCCTGCCACGGGGCGTAGGTCCACATCGCGCAGCCGACGTGGAGGTCCATGGGCCGAGGCTACCTGAGCGGCCGCGCCGGCCGCATCGCCCGTTACCCGGCTGATCACCCCGCCTGTGCAAGCCGGCTGATCACCCTGGCTCTTCACGCCGGCGAAGCAGCGCCACGTCGGACACCGGCCCGAGGTGGCCGAGCTTGTCGGGGTTGACCACCGACCGGATCGCCCGCACCTGGCCACCGGCGATGTCGAGCGCCAGCACGTTGATCACCCGCTCCCCGGCGTCGTAACTGACGACGCCGGGCTGGCCGTTGACCCAGGCGGCCCGCAGCGACGCGCCGAGGTACGCGCCACGGCGGAACAGCCCGCTGATGAACCGCATCACCGGCTCGCGCCCGGTCAGCGGCTTGCCGAGCGCCTGGGCCCTGCCGCCGCCGTCGCCGTAGAACACCACGTCCGGTGCGAGCATGGTAAGCAGCGCGTCCAGGTCGCCGCCGCCGGCCGCGGCGAAGAACCGGCGGGCGAGTTCCTCGCTCTCGGCGCGGCCGGCCGGAGCGGGCGGCGGGGTGCTGAGCGGGCCGACCGCGGCGATGCGGTGCCTGGCCCGGCCGAAGATCTGGCGGCAGTTCACCTCGCTTTTGCCGGTGATCCTGGCCACGTCCTGGTAGCCGTAGCCGAACACCTCGCGCAGCATGAACACCGCCCGTTCCACGGGGGAGAGCGCCTCGAGCAGCACAAGGAACGCCAGCGAGAGCGAATCGGCCAGCTCGGCATGCTCGGCGGGCCCCATGCCGCCGGCCGGCCCGGTCCCGCCGGCCAGCGCGGAGCCTGGTGCGCCGTCGGCGGGCACCACGACAGGTTCGGGCAGCCAGTCGCCCACGTAGGTCTCCCGGCGGACCCGCGCCGAGCCCAGGTAGTTGATCCCGAGCCGGGTCACCGCCGTCGTCAGGTATGCCTTGACGTTGCCGACCTCGGTCCCCGCCAGGCGCGCCCTGGTCAGCCCGAGGAACGCGTCCTGCACGATGTCCTCGGCGTCGCCGACGGACCCGGTCATGCCGTAGGCGATGGAGAACAGCAGCGGCCGGTAGCGAGCCGCGGCCGCCTCGTCCGCTGTTCCCGCCCCGTTCGCTGAGCCCGCCTCGTCCAGCGACCCCGCCTCATTCAGTGACCCAGGCACGGAACCCCTCCCGCCAGCTCGCGAACCGCGGCTCCCAGCCGAGTTCCTTCCTCGCCTTGTCGTTCGAGCAGCCGCGGACGGTGGTCATCGCGGCGACCGTGAACTCGCCGGCCAGCAGCCGCCCGAGCCACGCGGGCACGGACAGCGGCGGCCTGGCGCCCGCCACCGTCGCCAGGTAAGGCAGCCACTCGGCGACTGGCGCCGGGTCGCTGTCCACGATGTTGTACACACCGGGCGCGCCCCCGCCAACCGCGGCCAGGGTCGCCGACGCGGCGTCGGTGATCTCGGTGAACGACCATATCCCGGTCCCGCCGCCGACGACAGGGAGCCGCCGCGCGCGGACGGCGTCGAGCATGGCGGCGGACGCGCCTGGACCGTAGAAGCTGCCGTAGCGCAGCACCAGGCCCTCAGGCGCGAGTCGCGGCACGGTCGTCTCGACGTGCCTGATCGCCGCCAGCGTGCGCGCCGTGGACGGGACCGGTACCGGGTCGAGGGGGTCCTCCTCGGTCTTGACCGGGCCGCCTGACCGCTCGTTGGGCCAGCCCGCGTAGCTCTGCGCGATGACCCGGCGCGTGCCCGCCTCGGCGGCGGCCGCCAGCAGGTTGTCGGTGCCGGCGGTGCGCAGCTCGTTGGTGACCGCGAACGTCCGGTCCAGCCTGCTCAGGCTGCGCATGGCGGCCAGCGCGGTCATCTCGTGCACGATGACATCCGGCGCCGCCGCCAGCACGGCGGCGGTCACCGCGGCCCGGTCGAGACCGTCGACGACGGCCGGTTCCGCGCCGGCCGCGCGCAGCTGGCCGGCCTTGGCGGGCGTTCTGGTGGTCGCGGTGACCTGATGGCCCGCCGCGACCAGCCGGGGGACGAGATGCCTGCCCAGTGCCCCGGTCGCGCCGGTGACGAAGACTCGCATGATGTTTCCTTCCGGATGATGCCTTTCCCTTGAAGACAAGGCAGCACCCGGAGCCGTGACACTAACGCGGTTCCCCGCTAGCCGTACTACCCGGGCGGCAGCGCCGGCTGGCCGCCGTCGCCGGCCTCGCCCAGCCCTTCGCCGCCGGTCAGGGCGCCGTCGGAGAGTTCACCGGCGGCAAGTTCACCGGGGACCTGTTCATCGCCGGCCTGTTCATCGCCGGCCTGTTCATCGCCGGCTTGTTCACCGCCGGCCGGGTCACCGCGGACCTGTTCACCGCCGGCCTGCTGGCCGCGGGGCTCTTCGCCGCGGGGGCGCGGTACGTTCGCGTCGAGCAGCGTGCTGGCGCCCGCCGCCCGCAGCTCCGCGTCGTCGGTGCGCTGCCGCAGCCGCTCGACCGACTCGGCGTCACCGAACGGGACCGTGGCTTCGAGGCGGTCGGCCGCCTGGACTTCGGGCAGGTCCATCACGGCGTCCACCAGGCTCGCCCGGTCGCCCGGGCGCACGGTCTCGCTCTTGGCGTACATGGACGCGCGGACGGTGCCCGCCGGGCCGTTCTCCTGGTTCACCGCCGCGACCGCGGCGGTCTGGTCGTTGTCGTCCTTGACCTCGATATGACGCGATGTCTCCGGATTAGTCATGGCCGCCTTCTCTGCGGAGTTCGCTCGTCATCGGTTCCTGAGCTCCCCTGCCCGGCGCCCTGCCGGCGAAACGGTCCGGCGGGCGAAAAGGCCGGCGCTACATGAAGTTCCTGGTGTGCAGCGCGGACAGCTCGGCCGCCTCGTCGTCGGGGAAACCGATGTAGCCGAGGCGCCGCCGCCGGCCCTCGTCCATCCGTGACTGCAGGTCGCGCACGGCCTGCCAGCCGCGCCTGATCGCGTCGGGCGACCACGAGCCCGCGGCCAGCAGGACCAGCGCGTCGAACACCTCGGCGTTCAGCCCGGCGGTGTCCCGCAGGGCTGAGTGGCGGCGCTCGACCGCCTGGCGCAGGGTGCCCAGGTAGCGGTCGTCGGCCCGCGCCAGGTGGGCGCTGTGGGCCACGCCGAAGGCCACGTGACGCGCCTCGTCCCGCACCGCCAGCCGGGTGACGTCAGCCGTGACCGGGTCGGGCGCGTGGTCGCCGATGAACCTGAGCAGGTCGAGGAACGTGCCCTCGCCGAGCACCGACAGCAGGAACGAGGCGGTGGTGAAGTCGGGCTCGTCGAGCAGCGTCTGCAGCGAGGCTCGGCCGCCGGCCGAGGAGGTGCCGAGTTCGCCGCCGGCCGCGAGGGCCCGCCTGGTGAAGACCTCCACGTGCCGCGCCTCGTCGGCCGACTGGCTCGCGAGCAGCTGCATGACCTCCCGGTAGTGCGGGTGCAGCTGAGACAGCAGCCGGGCCGGGATGATGAGCGCGGCCTGCTCGTTCTCGACCAGGTAGGTCATCAGCTGCACGACCGCGCGCTCGATCTCCGGCGGCACCGCCGCGGACGCGGCGGCCCAGTCGACGGCCGTCGCGGGATCCCACTGGCTCGCCGCCGCGGCGGCGTACAGCTGCGGCGCGATGTCGGCCCACACGTGCTCGCGCTCTGACCAGTGCGCGCCGATCGGCGGGCCGCCCGCCTCGACGAGCGCGCCCCGCGCGGCCAGGCCCCAGGACGGGCTGGCGTGCGCGGCGGGCGGCCCGGCGGCGGCGCCCGCCCGCTCGGCGCCCAGCCACCGGCGGTCGCCCGCGGACCCCTTGACGACGACCGCCGCCGCCTGCGGGGTGTCGGCGGTCGCCTCCTCGACGCGGTGGCCGTGGGCACGGCACCACGCGGCCAGGTGGATCCCGAGCGCGGGGTGCGTCCCGGTGACCGCCAGCCGGCCGCCGGGGGCGAGCCCCTCGAGCGCGTGGTCGAGTAGCAGGTGCCCGCCCTCGTCAAGCCCGAGGCCCGCCAGGTCCGCTGATCGCATCACGGCGGGCCTAGGGCCGGTAGCCCGCCGCGGTGACCGCGCCCTTGGCGTCGTAGAAGCCGGCCTCGTCGACGGCCCGCTCGAGCTGGTCGTAGCCGGACAGCCGGGGCGGCCGCCATTCCTTGAGGCCTTCCAGGTCGAGCAGCGGCCGCAGCGCCGCGTCGCCGTAGTCCATGCCGAGCAGCAGGCCGGCCAGCCGGGCGGCGTCACGCTGGCGGTCGCCCTCGGCCGCGGACGGCCCGGCCGTCATCGTGCAGTGGTCGTAGGGCGGCGTCTGCGCCAGCACCCGCACGGCGCCGGCCGGCAGCACCCCCTCGCGCCCGAAGAGCAGCAGGTTGGCGTCGATCATGCAGGCCGCGTCGACCCGGTCGGCGGGATCGGCCGCGAACAGCGCGCGGGCCGCGTCGCGCTCGCCGCCGATGTGGTCGCCGTGCAGCCCGACGCCGACGTCGAAGTGCCTGACGGTCACGTCGCGGCCGGGTGCCAGGCCCGCGGACCGCAGCAGGGACAGCGGCAGCAGGGTGGCCTGGGGCGAGTCCACCGCACCGGTCGCGACGGTCCGCCCCGCCAGGTCGGCGAGCGCCGCCACGGGCGAGTCCGCCCTGACCACGACGGCCGAGCGCAGGTCGCAGTCGGTGTCGCGCATGGTCAGGGGGGTGAGCGGGAGGTCGCGGTCCGCGGCCAGCCGCCGCGCGCGGACCCAGGCGAGCGGTGAGTTCCAGGCGACGTCGATGCGACCGTCGACCAGCTCCTCGGCCTGCCGTTCGTAGTTCGAGTAGAGGACGTAGTCGAAGTCGAGTCCGCCCGCGCCGCGCAGCCAGGCGCGGAATCCGTCCCAGATCGTGACGACCTTCGGGTCGTAGGCGACGGCACCGAGCGTGACGCCCATCAGACCTCCCCGAGCAGCGGCAGGCCGAGCAGCGCCCGCCCGATGAAGTCCTGCAGGGCGTCCGTGGTGGGGGCCATCACGCGGGCCGCCCGCGAGTCCCTGAACAGCCGTTCGACGACCGACTCCTTGCGGAACGCGGCGCCGCCGCCGGCCCGCAGCGCCAGGTCGGCCGCGTCGGCCGCGGCCTCGCCGGCCGCCGCCTTCACCTCGAGCACCAGCAGCATCGCGTCGTCGCGGCCGCTTTCCACGGCACTGACCGTTTCTGAGACGTGCGCCCAGGTCCGGTCCGCTTCGATCCGCAGCCGGGCCAGTTGCGCGCGCGGCCCCGCCTGCTGCGCGAGGGTCACGCCCAGATGCTCGAGCCGGGTCTGCTTGAGGTGCGCGGCGGTCTCGTCGGCCAGCCGGCGCATCAGCCCCGCGCTCATCGCGGCCGAGCAGACGAGGAACACCGGCAGCACGGCGGCCAGCGCCAGGTCGAGTCCGGCGCCGTCGGCGCCGAGCATCGCCGCGGCCGGCACGGTGACGCCGTCCGCTGCCATCGGGGCGGATGAGTTGCCGCGCAGCCCCAGTCCGTCGAAGACGCCGGCGACCGTGAGCCCCGCGGCGCCGGCCGGCACCAGCCACAGCGTCATCGGCCCGGCCGCGTCCGCCGCGACGGGGCGGCTCGACCACACGTAGCTGTCGGCCTCGCCCGCCGAGGTGACCCAGCTCTTGGCCGCGTCGAGCCGTACCAGCGGCCCGTCGGCGCCCGTCCCGCCGTCTACGGCACCGGCGCCCGCAGATCCGGCGCCCGCAGGCCCGTCGCCCGCAGGCCCGTCGCCCGCAGGCCCGTCGCCCGCAGACCCGCCGCCCGCGTGGGCGGCGCTTGACACCGGCGCCCAGAAGTGGGACCTGGAGCCCTGCTCAGAGAACGCCAGCGTGGACAGGTGCGTCCCGCCCGCGATCGCGGTCAGCGTGTCCTTGTCGCCGGCCGCGGTCAGCGCCGCGACGGCCGCGTAGTGCATGGTGACGATCATCGCGGTCGACCCGCACACCGAGCCAAGCTCGCGGATCACGTCCGCGGCCTGCCGCAGCCCCGCCCCGCCGCCACCGAATCCGGCCGGGACGGTGAGCGCCAGCAGTCCCGCCGCGCCGAGCGCGCTGACCTGCTCGCGTGGGAACTGGCCGGATGCGTCGACGGCCGCCGCCGCCGGTGCCACGACTTCCTTGATGACCTGCAGGAGAGCGTCGTTGTACGACTCCTGAGATGGCATTGCCGCCTGCCTCTCACGGTTCGGCTACCGCCCGGCCGACCGGCCGGGCGTCTTCTATGCTTCACCCGCGGCCTGACCGGGCGCCAGTACCCGCGGCACAAAAATCCGGCCCGCGGCGGAGGGGCTCACCCGGCGGCGTCAGCCCTGATGTGCTCGAAGATCAGCGATGTCTCGGTGTAGGACACGGCGTCGTTGGACGACAGGCTCTCGACGAACTCCCGCAGCGCCGCCGTCGAGGCCGCCGCGACGTGCAGCAAAAAGTCGTCCTTGCCGGCCAGGAAGAACACGTTCAGCACCTCGGGCAGCCCCGCGACCTCGGCCACGAAACCGCGGATGCGGCTGCGCGCGTGCGACTGCAGCCGCACCGCGATCATCGCCTGGAGCGGCCGCCCGAGCGCCGCCTGGTCGACGTCGGCGTGATAGCCGCGGATGACACCGCGCTCGCGCAGCGACCTGACCCGGCCGAGGCAGGTCGACGGGGCGATGCCGACCCGCTCGGCGAGCGCGTTGTTGGCCTGCCTGGCGTCCCTGGCCAGCTCGCGGACCAGGTGCCTGTCGATGTCGTCGAGGTCGCCGGGGACGCTGGCCTGCTGCCCGCCGGGCCAGGCGGCCCGAACACGATTCTGCTGGCCTGCCGACGCCTGCGGTCCTAGTGAATTTTCAGTACTCACATGCTCATTGTAGAGAATCATCTTCAGCAATCTAGGCAATTTTCCGAGGAAAATGCATGATAGAAGGAGTAGGCCGAAACCGCGATCACCGGCGCCTCACTTACCGCGAGCAGCGAAAGGTCGTCATGCCATGAAGGTCGGCATCCCCCGCGAGGTCAAGAACCACGAGTACCGCGTCGCCATCACCCCGGCGGGCGTGCGCGAGCTGACCAGCCACGGCCACGAGGTGTACCTCGAGCAGGACGCGGGGGCGGGCTCGCAGCTCCCCGACGCCGAGTTCACCGCCGCGGGCGCCACCATCATCCCAGACGCGGACCAGGTATGGGCCATCGCCGACCTGGTGCTCAAGGTCAAGGAGCCCGTCGCTGAGGAATACCACCGCATGCGCCCGGGCCTGACGCTGTTCACCTACCTGCACCTGGCGGCCGACCGGGCCTGCACCGAAGCCCTGCTCGACAGCAAGGTCACCGGAATCGCCTACGAGACCGTGCAGCTGCCTGACGGCTCGCTGCCGCTGCTCGCCCCGATGTCCGAGGTGGCCGGCCGCCTCGCCCCCCAGGTCGGCGCCTACCACCTGATGCGCTCCGGCGGCGGCTACGGCGCGCTGCTTGGCGGCGTCCCCGGCACCCGGGCCAGCCGGGTCGTGGTGATCGGCGGCGGCGTCTCAGGACAGCACGCCGCGCAGATCGCCGTCGGCATGGGCGCCAACGTCACCGTGCTCGACAAGAACATTGCCAGGCTCCGCCAGATCGACGCCATCTACCAGGGCCGCATCCAGACGATCGCCGCCAACGCCTACGAGATCGAGCGCGCCGTGCTCGGCGCCGACCTGGTCATCGGCGCGGTGCTCGTCACCGGGGCCAAGGCGCCCAAGCTCGTGTCGAACGACCTGGTGCGGCGGATGAAGCCCGGCTCTGTGCTGGTCGACATCGCCATCGACCAGGGCGGCTGCTTCGAGGACTCACGCCCGACCACGCACGCCGACCCGGTCTTCCGCGTCCACGACAGCGTGTTCTACTGCGTCGCCAACATGCCGGGCGCGGTGCCGAACACCTCCACCTACGCGCTGACCAACGCGACCCTGCCGTACGTGGTCGAACTCGCGGACAAGGGCTGGCGCGCCGCCCTCGCGGCCGACCCGGCGCTCGCGCTCGGCCTCAACACCCACGAGGGCCAGCTCACTAACGCCCCCGTCGCGGCCGCCCACGGCTACGAGCCGGTGACCGTCGCCTCGGCCCTGGCCTGAAGCCAGCGCGGAGACTCGGCCCTGGCCTGGAGCCAGCGCGGAGATCAAGCCCGGCGCGCGCCCCGCATCCCGCTAGCTCCCCCCGCTCCGGCGGGGTGCCAGCGGTGCGCGCCGCCGCCCGCCACCCGTAACACGGCTCTGGCGGGCTGCGCGGGCCGGAAGGAACCACCACCCCAGGAGCCTTCCGGTCCGCCAAAAACCGGACTGAGACCCCGGGACGGGCTAAGCGAGCCGGACCGGCAGCGTCTCGAGCCCGTGGATCAGCGAGCTTTGCCGCCAGCGCAGCGCCGCCGGGTCGGCCGCCAGCGACAGCGACGGGAACCTGGACAGCAGCGCGCCGAACGCGATCTCGCCCTCGAGCCGGGCCAGCGGCGCGCCCAGGCAGTAGTGAATCCCGTGCCCGAAGCCGACGTGCCCGGCCGCGTCCCGGCCGATGTCCAGCTGGTCGGCACCGGGGAACCGCGCGTCGTCGCGGTTGGCCGAGGACGTGACGCAGAGTACCCACTCCCGCGCCGGGATCGTCACGCCGCCGATCTCCACCGGCTCGAGCGTGAACCGCTCGGTGGCGTGGTTCAGCGGGTTGGCGTAGCGCAGCAGCTCCTCGGTCGCGCCCGGTAGCAGTGACGGCTCAGCCCGCAGCCGTTCGAACTGAGCCGGATTCGTCAGCAGGGCGAGGGTTCCCGACGCGATCAGGTTGGTCGTCGTCTCGTGCCCCGCCACCAGCAGCAGGAACAGCATCGCGATGAGCTCGCGCTCGTCGAGCGAGTCGCCGGAGTCGTGCGCCTGCGTCAGCGCCGAGATCATGTCGTCGGCCGGGTGCGCCCGCTTGTCGGCGACGAGCCGGGTGAAGTAGTGGAACATCGCCGTGGCGGCGGCGCGGAAGGACCCGGGCTCGCCGCCGTCGTTCAGCACCGCGTTCGACCATTCGCGGAACTCCGCCTGGTCCTGCACCGGCACGCCGAGCAGCTCGCAGATCACGGTGACCGGCAGCGGGAACGCGAACGCGGGGATCAGGTCGACGACCTCGTCGCCTGCCGCCGCCCGCGCCGCCATCGCGTCGAGCAGCGCCCCGGTGACCGCCTCGACGCGCGGCCGCAGCCCGGCGACCCGGCGGGCGGTGAAGGCCTTGGACACCAGCTTGCGCAGCCGGGTGTGATCCGGCGGGTCGGCGTTGAGCAAGTGCACGTTCAGGTAGCCGGTCATCTCGTCAGGCACCCAGCCCGGCTCGGTGAGCTTGCCCGCCCAGTCCTTGTGCAGCCGGGGGTCGGCGAGGGCCGCGCGTACGTCGGCGTACCGGGTGACCAGCCAGACCCGTCCGTTGCTGTGCGGCAGGACGACGGGAGTGACCGGCCCTTCCTCCCGCATCCTGGCGAACGTCTCGTTGGGGTGCTGGAAGTAGTCCGCGCCGAGCATTTCAGTCACGGGCGCCGTGGATTCGGTCACAAATGCCAGCCTATGCGCTGCGGCGCGAGGCAGGTCAACCACCGCGCGGCAAGATCCTCGCGAACCCCCGCCGGCGACTAGTCTTAAGACGTGACCGATCCGAACCGATACCGGCCCAAGCCCGGGGAGATCCCCGAAGAGCCAGGGGTCTACCGGTTCCGTGACGAGCGCGGCCGGGTCGTCTACGTCGGCAAGGCGAAATCGCTGCGGCAGCGCCTTAACCAGTACTTCGCCGACTTCACCACGCTGCACCCGCGCACCCAGCTGATGGTGACGACCGCCGCCAGCGTGGAGTGGACGGTCGTCAACACCGAGGTCGAGGCGCTCCAGCTGGAGTACTCCTGGATCAAGGAGTTCGACCCGCGGTTCAACGTCAAGTACCGCGACGACAAGTCCTACCCCTACCTCGCGGTGACGATGGGGGAGGACTTCCCCCGGGTCCAGGTGATGCGCGGCGCCAAGCGGAAGGGCACCCGCTACTTCGGGCCCTACTCGCACGCCTGGGCGATCAGGGAGACCGTCGACACGCTGCTGCGCGTCTTCCCCGTCCGCACCTGCTCGACCGGGGTGTTCAAGCGGGCGGGCCAGATCGGCCGTCCCTGCCTGCTCGGCTATATCGGCAAGTGCTCGGCTCCCTGCGTCAAGAAGGTCACCGAGGAGGAGCACCGGGAGCTCGCCGAGGACTTCTGCGACTTCATGTCCGGCCAGACCAGCCGGTTCATCAGGAAGCTGACGGCCGAGATGCGGCAGGCGTCCGACGCCGAGGAGTACGAGCGCGCCGCCCGGCTGCGCGACGACGTCAAGGCGCTCGAGCGGGCCCTGGAGAAGCAGGCGGTGGTGCTCGGCGACGGCACCGACTGCGACGTGATCGCGCTGGCCGAGGACACCCTCGAGGCCGCGGTGCAGATCTTCTACGTGCGCGGCGGCCGGATCAGGGGACAGCGCGGCTGGGTGGTCGAAAAGGTCGAGGAGACGACTACGGCCACGCTGGTCGAGCACTTCCTCGGCCAGTTCTACGGCGACGGGACGTCGCCCGACAGCAACGGGATTCCGCGCGAGATTCTCGTCCCCGAGCTGCCGCCTGAGCCGGAGGCGATGGCCGAGTGGCTCGTACAGCGCCGCGGCGGCCCGGTGCGGCTGCGCGTTCCGCAGCGCGGCGACAAGAAGACCCTGGCCGAGACCGTCGCCCGCAACGCCATGCAAGCCCTGGCGCTGCACAAGCTGCGCCGCGCGAGCGACCTGACCACCAGGTCGAAGGCACTGCACGAGATCATGGACGCCCTCGAGCTCGACGACGCGCCGCTGCGCATCGAGTGCTACGACATCTCCAACCTGATGGGCACGCACGTGGTGGCGTCCATGGTGGTCTTCGAGGACGGGCTCGCGCGCAAGAGCGAGTACCGCCGCTTCTCGGTCAGGGGCCACGACGGCTCGGATGACATCTCCGCCATCCGCGAGGTGATCACCCGCCGTTTCCGCCGCTACCTCGAGGAACGGGAAGAGTCCGGCGAGCTCGACACGCTGGGCGATCCCGAGGCGCGCGAGGACCAGGATCAAGATCATCCCGAGCCAGAACGAGAGGTTGTTACACCGCAGCGCAAGTTCGCTTACCCGCCGAACCTGGTGGTCGTGGACGGCGGCGCGGGACAGGCCGCCGCGGCCGCCGCCGCGCTGGCCGACCTCGGCATCGACGACGTGGCGGTGTGCGGCCTCGCCAAGCGGCTCGAGGAAGTCTGGCTGCCCGGCCAGCCCGACCCGGTGATCATGTCCCGTTCGTCGGAGGGCCTCTACCTGCTGCAGCGGGTCAGGGACGAGGCGCACCGGTTCGCGATCACCTACCACCGGGCGAAGCGCGGCAAGGCCGCGACCACCTCGGTGCTTGACGACGTGCCGGGGCTCGGGCCGGCCAGGCGGGCAGCCCTGCTGAAGGCGTTCGGCTCGGTCAAGGCGCTGTCAGGAGCGCGGGCTGAGGAGATCGCGGCGGTGCCAGGCATCGGGCCGAAGCTGGCCGAGACCGTGCTGGCCGCGTTGCACCGTGCCCCGGAAAACAACCGTGCTCCAGCAAACAACCGTGCTCCAGCAAACAACAGAGACAGGGACCGGCCCGCGGTGACCAGGGCCGCCGCGACGGGAGACCGGCCGAATGACGACTGAGAACGATGGCGAGCGCGCGAGCCAGGGAGCGCCGGACATCGTCATCATCACCGGCATGTCCGGTGCCGGGCGGTCCACGGCGGCCAAGTCGCTCGAGGACCTGGGCTGGTTCGTGGTCGACAACCTGCCCCCCGGGTTGCTGCCGACCATGCTTGACCTGGCCGACCGGGCGTCGCTGGCGGGCATCGCGGCGATCGTCGACGTGCGCTCGCGTGCCTTTTCGACCGACCTGAAGTCCGCCATCTCCTCGCTCGGCGCGCGCGGGGTCGCTCCGCACGTGCTGTTCCTTGAGGCGTCCGACTCGGTCCTGGTGCAGCGCTTCGAGAACGTGCGCCGGCCGCACCCGATGCAGGGCGCGGGCACGATCATCGACGGGATCACCGCGGAGCGCGAGCTGCTGCGCGCCGTCCGCGGCGACTCCGACATCGTGCTCGACACCTCGTCGCTGAACGTGCACGAACTGCGGGCTCGTATGCACGGGTACTTCGCCAGCGACGCGGTGACCGGCCTGCGGCTCAACATCATCTCGTTCGGCTACAAGTACGGGCTGCCGGTGGACGCGGACCTGGTCGCCGACTGCCGGTTCCTGCCCAACCCGCACTGGGTGCCCGAGCTGCGCCCGCTGAGCGGCATCGACGCGTCGGTCCGGGACTACGTGCTCGGCCAGCCGGCCGCGACCGCATTCCTCGCCGCATACCTGCAGGTCCTCGAGGTGTCACTGGCCGGGTTCGAGCGGGAGGGCAAGCGCTACGTGACGCTCGCCGTCGGCTGCACCGGCGGCAAGCACCGCTCGGTCGCGATGGCCGAGCAGCTGGCCGCCCGGCTGTCCGGCCGCGACGTCACCGTCTCGCACCGCGACCTCGGGCGGGAGTGAACTGTTGGCGTTGCCTTCTGCACCGCTCCGCGTGGTGGCCCTCGGCGGCGGGCACGGCCTGGCCGCGTCGCTGTCCGCGCTGCGGCGGGTGACGGATGACGTCACCGCGATCGTCACCGTGGCCGACGACGGCGGCTCGTCCGGCCGGCTGCGCCAGGAATTCGGCCTGCTGCCGCCCGGCGACCTGCGGATGGCGCTGGCGGCGCTGTGCGGTGACGACGACTGGGGCACGACGTGGGCGCAGGTCGTCCAGCACCGGTTCGGCGGGGCAGGCGACCTGGGCGGCCACTCGCTTGGCAACCTGCTCATCGCCGGGCTCTGGGACCTGCTCGGCGACCCAGTCGCTGGTCTCGACTGGGTCGGCAGGCTGCTCAGGGTGACCGGGCGGGTGCTGCCGATGGCGGCGGTCCCGCTGGACATCGTGGCCTGCGTGGAGGGTCTCGACCCGGCCAGGCCCGACGCGGAGTCGCGGGTGCGGGGACAGGCGGCGATCGCGGTCACCAGGGGCCGGGTCCGGTCGATCTCGCTGCTGCCCGCCGACCCGCCCGCGGTGCCCGAGGCAGCCGAGGCGATCCGCGCGGCCGACTGGGTGGTGTTCGGGCCGGGGTCCTGGTTCACCTCGGTGCTGCCCCATTTGCTGGTGCCGTCGCTCAGGTCCGCGCTGACGGCCACCTCGGCGCGTAAGCTCGTAGCACTGAACCTGGTGCCTCAGCCAGGGGAAACCGAGGGATTCTCCGCCCGCCGCCATCTGGAGGTACTGGCCGACCACGCGCCATCATTGTCTTTCGATGTCGTGCTCGCCGACGCCGGCGCCGTGGCCGGGGCGGAGCAGGACCTCAGGAAGGCGGCGGAGCTGCTGTCCGCCTCCCTGGCGCTGGCCGACGTGGCGGCGCCAGACGGGACGCAGCACGACCCGGTACGCCTGGCCGCGGCGTACCGGAGCATTTTCACGGCGGGGGAGCGGCCGCACGAACAGTTCCCGGGGGCGGTTCCCCCGGGCGGACCTGACGGGGGACCCCGGGGGGGTGCCTCATCGGGCGGCAACGGCACGGGGGAGCAGTACTAGTTATGGGGGTGTCGCGGTGGCGATGACGAGTGTGGTGAAAGACGAGCTGAGCCGGGTCCCGGTAGTGCGGCCGTGCTGCCGGAAGACGGAGGTGTCCACCCTGCTGCGGTTCGCGGGCGGGCTGACGCTGACCGGCGGGCACATCGTGATCGAGGCGGAGCTGGACACCGCGGCGGTGGCGCGGCGGCTGCGGGCCTCGATCACCGAGGTCTTCGGGCAGCCGTCGGAGCTGCTGGTGCTCGCGCCCGGCGGGCTCCGCAAAGGCAACCGCTACGTGGTGCGGGTATCCAAGGGCGGCGACAGCCTGGCCCGGCAGGCGGGACTGATCGACAGCTTCGGGCGGCCGGTGCGCGGACTGCCCCGCCAGGTGGTCTCGGGCGGCACCTGCGACTGCGAGGCCGCCTGGCGCGGCGCGTTCCTCGTGCACGGGTCGCTGACGGAGCCGGGCCGGTCGATGGCCCTTGAGATCACCTGCCCCGGTTCTGAGGCCGCGCTCGCGCTGGTCGGGGCGGCGCGGCGGATGAAGATCTCCGCCAAGGCACGCGAGGTCCGCGGCGTGGACCGGGTGGTGATCCGCGACGGCGAGGCGATCGCCGCGATGCTGACAAGGCTGGGCGCCCACGACAGCGTGCTCGCCTGGGAGGAACGCCGGATGCGGCGCGAGGTGCGGGCGACCGCGAACCGCCTGGCGAACTTCGACGACGCCAACCTGCGCCGCTCGGCCCGGGCCGCCGTCGCCGCGGGCGCCCGGGTCGAGCGCGCACTCGAGATCCTCGGCAGCGAGGCCCCCGAGCACCTGGTCATGGCCGGGCGGCTGCGGGTCGCCAACCGGCAGGCGTCGCTGGAGGAGCTCGGCCAGCTGGCCAACCCGCCGCTCACCAAGGACGCCATCGCCGGGCGGATCCGCCGCCTGCTGGCGATGGCCGACCGCCGCGCGGCCGACCTCGGCCTGCCGAGCACGGAAGCCTGCCTCACGGTCGACATGATCCCGTAACGCCCCGGCCCCCGGCCCCCGGCCCGCGGTCAGGTCGGCGGGTCGGCCGGGCGGGGGAGTGGTGTGCGCCGCTCGGCCCGGGCCGTCAGCAGCATGGCCGTCACGCCGCCGGCCACGGTCATGCCCACCCGTTCGGCGGCCAGGGCGGCCACCGGGTTAAAGGTGCCCCCGCGGGCAGCAGGAGCACCGTCAGGGTGAGGAACGCGACCGACAGCACGTTGTTCGGCATCAGCGAGTAGGTGACAGTCGCGCCTGCTAGCAGCCACGCGGCGAGCACCACGGCCGCCGCCGCGGCGGTGAGGCCGGCCGCGCGCAGCAGCAGCCCGGGCCCCGGTACGGCGGCGCGCAGGGCCGGCCGCGACGCGAACGCGGCCGCGCGCCAGCGGCGGTCGGCAGACCCTGGCATACGCCAGGACCTGCCCGGATGTCCGGGTACGGATGTCACCCCAGGCGGGTGAACCACGGACCGGGCCGCTGGCCGCGCACCGCGCGGCTGGCGGGCAGGTCGGTATCCAGCCTCCGGGAGAGCCCGCCGATCGCAGGGTCACGGCCCCGACTCACCACTGCCGGCGGGGACGTGGTGAAGAATATTCACTGCGCCGCGCGAAGAAATATTTCATCGCCGCGCTGAATGCTCATTTCGTATTGCCCGGCAACATTATTCGGTGCGGTCGCGCCTGGTATACACCCAGTTTACACACGTCTTGCGAACGTGTTAGCTGATCAGTAATCTCTTGGATAACGGCTGGATCTTACCCGGCAGCGAACGCCCGCCGAACTTGATAGCCGCATCATTGCACCACGGATCGTGGGAGGCACGAAGTGCTGGAAAGAAATTCAGGCCAAGGATACTTCGAGCTTGCCGCCAAAGACGGCATAGTGACACTGTGGTGCAACTGGCCATTCGACCTCGACGCCGACGAATGGATCTGCATTCAGAACCGCTACGCGGCTGTTGATTACGCCAAGGCGGTGTCCGATGCGGTGCACGGCGCGGGGAGGACGGGGAAGGCCAGCGGCATCAGCGGCGGGCACTTGGAGATCACGCAGCTGAACAGCGGATTTCTCATTGAATTCTCGCGGCCTCAGAGTGGTTGGACCGCATGCTCGCTGCAGCTGCATGTCAGGAGGCCGGCGGCTGAGCTGTCTCTGCACCACCTGCCGTTTCGAGTGATCTACGGCCGGCTCTTCGTGCCGTATTAATAGAGCGAGTTGGGCGGCGCCACCTTTTCCCGCAGCCAGCGCCGCTTCAATGCGGGCGGCCGTGCAGCAGGGTCTCACGCTCATCGTTCAGCCGCTGGCTGACAAATAGCATCTGAAGAGAATGGCCCAAGCTGATGATTATTCTATACTGCATCCTGCTCGTACCGGTCTGTTCGGCAGTCATGGGCCTGCTCGGCTTCTGGGTTGGCCGGTGCGCCAGAAGGCTGCCTATTATCGACGACAAGCTGCCCTGGACGATGCATCGGGATTAGATTGCCGCTGGCGATGTGAGCGCAGTCGAGCCTGAAGCAGGCCTGTTCCGCTGGCCTTGATCGACTACGCCGGTCCTTCATCAGATCCGCGGACTCAGGCAAACGTAGCGCAGCGGCGGTGCACGCACGAGCTGGCTCCCGCACGGCCTGAGCGCCAGCGGCCCCCGCCTGCCCGCCGTACAGCGCCACCCTGTCCCCGGCGGGACCTCCGCTGTTACGGTGAAATACCCCGCCTGCACGGATAGGCCGGGTACGGGGTTCAGGTGGCGACATCCGATCGGTTCGCGAGCGAGCTGCCCCTCGTGATGAGCATAATCTCCGCCAGGTTTGGGCGGTCCGGGTTCAGCGCGGCGGCAGCGTTCCTGACCTGGGCCGCGGCCGTCGTGGTCATCCTCGGGCCGGCGGTTGCGGCTCGGACCTGCCGCCGGATCCGGTACGCCTCGGCGGCCGCGATCCTCGTCTCGGCACGATGACGAATCCAGGTCCGGATGGTGCGCTGGGCTTCTGCGGAGGCCAGCAAAGTGAGGAAGCCGACGAGCGCCCCCATCCCCAGGGCTAGTCCCGCGTCATGGACAACCAGCCTGCTCGCAAACCATCCGCCGGTCGACGTCAGCGCCGGCAGGCAACCGCGGAGGATGCCAGGCACCCGGCTCACATCATCCCTGGTTCTGGCCGAGCAGTTCGGCCGCCAGGGTATCGGCGAGCTGTCTGCTGACGACTAGCACGTTGATCAGGTACAGGGCCTCGAGCACGATCGCGGCCTTCTCGGGTTCGACAGCCAGGGCTACCACGCCGGGGCGGCCGGCTTCACCGCCGTTGAGGGAGCAGCGGCGGAAGTCATCATGCTGAGCGCCGAGCCAGCGCTCGTTGACCTGCTCAACCTTCTTGGCATCTGGACCGGTTAGGCCGTTGCGCGCGATCCAGACCCCGCCGATGTTGCCGACCGCGAGCCCGAGCACGTCCGGGTCTTCGGCGTCGGCCGTCTCCCGGTACCACGGGTCGGCCTGCTCGCCTGTGCGCTTGCTGGTCGTGACGTCGCCGATGCCGGTCAGGATCATCGCGACGTTCTCGATGAGGCCGCCCGACCGATTGAAGATGCGCCTGTAGTTCCTGGAGTACCGGGCCATCTCCCGGGCGATGCCGGTTTCGTCGTGCTCATACACCGACTTGGGGATCCGGGCCGGTCCGCCGCGCAGCGAGAGGGCCTCCGATCCAGGCCAGGCAGCGGCCAGGATACGAGCCGCGTCGCTGGGGCTCACCCCGTTAGGTTCGTAGTTCGCCGGCTCGCCAGCGATAGGCATGAACACTTTCGTAGGCTCGGGCGCCTTGCCGCGTGAGCGTATGCGCCGCACGGTCGCGTCAATCGTCCGGCCCCAGGCCACCGAGCACGAGTCGGCTTCATCGACGTATCCCGCGGCGATCTCGGCGGCGTTGGCGCCGAAGGCGCCGAAGGCGTCACCGCGGGCCTTCTCATCCCCCGCACGCCAGCTGGGCGTGGCCACCACGTGCAGCCGCTTGAACGGATTGCCGCCGTAGGAGCGGGTGCGGCAGAGCTCTCTGGCCCGCTTGGCCAGCGCAGCCTCGAGCTCCGCGTGCCGATCATAGAACGACAGTTCTAGTTCCCGTTGCAGTTTACGGCGGTCGTCTGACCGCATGTCAGCCGGGAATTCGAAAACCTCGCGCAGATACCCCTTCGCCCGTGCTTCCGCGAGCAAACGTGACACTTGAGCCTGCGTGCCGAGATTGGCGCGCGAGCCGATTGCCTGCTGAGTCAGTGAGGGATCCATCGCCTTGTAGTAGGCGGCGAGGAAGACGCTGTAGTCAGGCGTCTCGTTCATGCGACCCTCCAGCGTATCGGGTAGCTCAAAATTAACTTATTCTTACGAGATTTGGCAATCGGATACATATCTATGAGGGCGGCCTCTTGTGTACAGGCTCCGATCCAGGTCGGAATGAATATGGAACGTGTGGCGGCAGTATCGCGTACCGGGTAATGTGACATATTTTCCGTAAGAGCATCTGCGGTACTCCGCTGATGGGAACAGCCTGGTCTGACGGACCGTGCCACGGGCTGGCCGGGCCACCGCAAGCACGTCCGGCTCCATCACCTCGCGCGGGAACAGTGCTTCCACCGGCTCGACCTGGTACGCGCATCACCTGGAAACCCCGGCGGGCGACGTTCTCCGGAGGATCGGCTGTTTGAGCGCGAGGGTGGAGATGGGTGGGGACAGTGCGATGTGCAGTGGCACAAGAGAGCCGGTGCCATTGGTGAGTTCAAAGTCGAATGTCACGGGTACGAAAGCGCGTGTCCGAGGCGGACATCAACCCCGACGGCGGTGACCAGCGACGTCACTGACACGGCATAAGTGCGTAACGGATTGCCGCAGGTCAGGGAAAAGGGTCAGGTGTCCGAGGACGGAGTGCCGCTGAATGCGAGGCCACCGCGGACTTACAGTTCCAGCGGTGCCCCCGTCGGCTCGGCGGCTGGCCCCGCGGCCGGCTCGGCGAGTCTGCTGCCGGAGGACGCGGTTCTGGCGAGGGCGATGGCGACCAGGGCGAGCAGCGAGACCGTGGTCAGTGCCACCCGCAGGCTTACCGCGGTGGCCAGGAAGCCGATGATCGGCGGGCCGAGCAGGAAGCCGGCGTAACCGAGGGTGGAGGCGGTGGCCACGCCGTGCGGGCCTGCTAGCGCGCCGACCCGGGCCATCGCGGTCGGGAACGCGTTCGCCACCCCGAGGCCGGCCAGCGCGAACCCGATCAGCGCCAGCGGCAGCACCGGGGACAGCGCGGCCGCGAGCATGCCAGCGCAAGTGATGACGCCGCCGAGGACCAGCACCCGGGTCTGGCCGAGGCGGGCGAGCAGCCAGCTGCCGCCTAGCCGCCCGCAGGCCTCGGCCAGTGCGAACGAGGCATAGCCGGCCGCGGCCAGGCCGGCCGCCGCGCCCAGGTCTTCGCGCAGGTGGAGCGCGCCCCAGTCGCTGATGGCGCCCTCCCCGTAGCTGGCGCACAGCGCGATCACGCCGAGCAGCAGCACCGTCCGCCACAACCCGGTACGGGCGGGGGTGGGGGCCGGGTGGAGCACGCTCCCGTTCTGTACCGCTTGGCTGGGTTCGGTCTCGGTTACGGCGGCGCCCCGGCTGCCGCCGGGACCGGGCACGGAAGCCGGGGCCTCGGCGTGGCCGGCCCTGGTGCCGGGAAGCGGCGCCTGGAGTGGGTGACTGAGGATGACGCGGCCGCAGGTCACGGTGACCAGCAGGCCGAGCAGGCAGACGAGCGCGAAGTGGGTGAGCGGGGACAGGTGCGGGGCGGCGAGGCCGCCGAGGGCAGAGCCGGCCAGGCCGCCGAACGACCAGGCGGCGTGAAAAGACGGCATGACCGGGCGGCGCACCGCGGCCACCAGGTCGACCGCGAGGCTGTTCATCGCGACATTGAGACCGCCGTAGCCGATGCCGAACACGACCAGGGACAGCCCGAGTGCCAGCGCGGACCTGGCCAGCGCGGGCAGCAGCAGCGCGAGCGACAGCCAGGCGCAGGCGACCACCGCCACCTGCGCGCTGCCGAACCGGCGGCACAGCGCCCCGGTCAGCGTCATCGTGGCGATCGCGCCCGCTGACGCGCCGAGCAGGGCGATGCCGAGCGACGCGGGGGACGCGCCGACCGCCTCTTTGACCGCCGGGATGCGGACCGCCCAGCTCGCGAAGATGAAGCCGTCGACGGCGAAGAACGCCGTGACAGCGGCGCGGACCTGGGCCGTCTCATTGCGCGGAGCAGCCAGGAGGGGTATTTTGTATAGCAACTGCACAAAACAAGGATAGGGGCTAACGCGGATGCGGACAACGGGGTGGAGCTGACCGGTACGACGCTGGCGAGCGGCCCGGCCGGGGCGGGGGCCGCGGCCGGGCCTGCGCCCGCCGGGGGAACGGCGACGCTGGCCGGGCGGGCGCTGACGCTGATCCACACCGGGCGCGCGCCTACCAGGTCGGCCCTCACCAGCCAGCTCGGCGTGACCAGGGGCACCACCGGCGCGATCGCCGGCGAACTGCGCGACCTGGGACTGATCGTGGTCGAGGCAGGGCCTGGCCCGGATCACGAGGCGGGCCAGGGCAGGCCGTCGCACCGCCTGCTGCCCGGCCCGCTCGGGCCGGTCGCGCTGGCCGCCCACGTGCACCCGGACGGCTTCGAGGTCGCGCTCGTCGGTCTCGGCGGGATCGTCGCGGCGCGGGTCGCCCGTGACGGCCCCACGCCGACCGTGCCCGAGCAGGCACTGGCGCCGGTGGCCGCGGCGGCCGCGGCGCTGCTGCGTGAATCCGGCCGCCCGTGCGTGGGCGCGGCCCTCGCGGTGCCGACCGCCGTCAGCCGTCCGGCTGGCGCGGCCGTGCGCGCGCTCTACGTCGGCTGGCCGACCGGGACCCCGGTGCGCGACATCTTCGCCGCGCAGCTGGCCGGGCACTCGGTGGCCGGCCCCGACGGCGCTCCCGCGGGCTGCACGGCCGTCAACGACGTCAACGCGATCGCCCTGGCCGAGCACCGGCACGGGGCCGGCCGCGGCGCCAGCCACCTGCTGGTGGTGGCGGCCGAGCACCGTGGCGTCGGCGGCGCGCTGGTGCTCGACGGCGCGCTCTACACCGGCAGCACCGGCCTGGCGATGGAGGCGGGGCACGTGAGCGTCGCCGGCGACGGGCGACCGTGCGTCTGCGGCAACCGCGGCTGCCTCAACGTGGAGACCGACACCGAGCGGTTCATGGAACTGGCCGGTCGCGTCCCCGTGCCCGGTGCGCCGGTGCTGCCGCAGGCCGTCGCCCTCCTCGAGGGCGGGTACCGGGCCGACGAGCGGGTCAGGGCCGCCGCCGACGCCATCGCCGCCCGCCTCGGCCTCGGCCTGGCGGGCCTCATCAACGTGATCAACCCGGACCGGGTGCTGCTCGGCGGCCTGCACGGGCGGCTGCTGGCGGCCGCGCCAGCGCGGCTGCGCGGGGCCGTCGCGGCCGGCAGCCCCTGGCGCAGCGGCGCCGCCACCCCGATCGAATCCTGCGCCCTGGAGCACGCGGGCCTGATCGGCGCGGCCGAGGTCGCCTGGCAGCCGGTGCTCGATGATCCGGCACTCGTGCGCCGCCTTGTGTCTCAGTTTTAGACAAGTCCAACTATTGCGGCGAATGCAATTGCAGCGGGCGTCAGTGCCTCGTATGGTAGCCAGGTGTAACAGGGGAATGCCGCGCGAATCGGGCGGCTGCCTGCACGAGGATGGGGGGACGGGGATGCGGACGACTGGCTGGGCCTAGTCGTCTTCGCGCAGGCGAAGACGCCGCGTTATCCGTGTACGGAAGGCGCCGGCCGGGCAGCAGCCCCGCTGGCGCCTCCTGTCCGTTACGAGGCTTTTCTTCTCCCGGCGGTGCAGGTGTACGGGCGGTGCAGGTGTACGGGCGGTCTTCGTGTACGAGCGGTCTACGTGTACGAGCGGTCTACGTGCCCGGCGGTCAGTGGTCGCGGACGTACAGCTTGCTCGCCCCGTAACTGGGGAACGACGCCAGCAGCCGGAAGTGCCCGTTGAACCAGGTCTGCAGGGCCGCGGTCCACGGGATACGGGTGCCGGAGCCGCCCTGCAGCCACACGTAGCGCGCCAGGCCGAAGATGTGCTCCCAGCCGGGCACGACCCCGGCCACCCGCCCGGCGCCGCCCTGCGGTGATATGCCGCCGCTGAGCGCCAGCGTCTCGGCGAGGGAGTCGATCACGTCGGGACAGCCCGGACTCGGCGCCGGGAACCGGTTCGCGGCGATGGCGAACGACACCTGGTCGGCGACCAGGCAGGACCCCGTGGGTATCAGCGCCGCGGCGGCGGCCGGGCTGGCCGGGGCCTGGGCCGTCGAGAGCTCGCGGGCTTCGGCGCCGCCGATCGCGATGATGACCACGGCGACCACGGCGGCGACCACCCGGCGGGCGGTCCTGGCCCGCGGGGCACTGCCCTGGATCAGGCAGGCGAGACTGCCGACGGCCACGCCCACGGCGATGGCCAGCCACGGCGCCGGGAAGTCGGGATAGTGGTAGAAGAAGGCCGGGTAGCGCAGGATCGCGGCCGCCGCGAGCACGGCCGTGACCAGCGCGAACCACTCGAGCGGGGTCCGCTGGCGTACCCCCCGCAGGTAGCCGGCGGCGATCACCGCGACGCCGATCAGCGCCGCCGCGTACGCAGGCCAGCCCACCGACACGGTGTGAGTGGACGCTTCGGCGCCCATCGAGAACAGCGAGTGCGAAGTCGAGCCAGGCAGGGCGAACGTGCCGCCGCGGCCAAGGACGTCGATGAGACCGGTCAGATGGGCCAGCCGCAGCGACGTCGGCGCGGACGAGCCCTGCCGGCTGACCTGGTCGAGCAGCGTCTGATGGATGAACCGCGACGGGGCGGCCAGGGCGAACGGCCCGGCCAGGACCGCGAAGCCGGCCACCGCACCGCCGGCCAGCGCGCCCGCGCGGCGTGCGCGTGACGCGCCCGCTTCCGGCCGGGAGATCAGGCAGACCGCGAGCAGCACGGCGGCCGGGACCGCGGCCCAGAACTTGATCGCGACCCCGAAGCCGAGTGCCACGCCCGCCAAGGCCAGCCAGCGCGGACTGGCCAGCCGGCCAGACCGGAACGCGGCGCTCACCGCGAGCAGGCAGGCCAGGTTCATCCACGGCTCGAGGAGCAGCGTCCGCGCGGACAGCACGTCGGCCGGGTAGACCGCGAGCAGTCCGGCGGTCACCGCGACCGTGATCGGCCCGCGGTGGCGGACCAGCCGGCCGGCCAGCGGCACGCAGGCGGTGCTGGCGAGCACGCTCAGCACCCGCGCGAGCGCCAGCCCGGTCGCCTGCGAGGTCAGCGACCCGACGAACGCGGCAGGCAGTGCGACGACGACGATGCCCGGCGGCTGCACGAACGCGTAGTCCTTGTACGGCATCGCGCCGTGCAGCAGCCGCATCGCCGCGCCGAGGTAAACGCCGTCGTCGTACTCCACCGTGCCCGAGGTCAGGAACCCCGGCCTGGTCACTAGGAACAAACGCAGCGCCAGGGCGATCACGGTCGCGATGAGGATGGCGAGCCCGGCCGGCGACAGCGCGCGCAGGCCCCGCCCGCGGCCCGCCGCGCCGGACTCCGGTCCCGTGCCGCTGTGCGCGGACGCGCCGTCTGGTGCGTCGGTGCCTGCCTGGTCACCGGGCACGCCGTCCCTCGCACGGCGGAGAGCAGGCATGTGGACGCTCCGGATAGACAGGGGACTGGTCGGCTGGAGGGCCCCAACTTACCATTCCGGCCCCGTCCGCCCGGGCAGGACGCCGCGCCAGCGCGAGTTGGCCAGTCCGCTGGACACTTGCCTGAGGGGACGGTCTATCCGGCGCTGCACCGGCTGGAGAAGGCGGGACTGCTGACCAGCTCCTGGGCCAGCGCCGCCGGGCGCAGAAGGCGCGTCTACATGCTGACCGGCTAGGGTGAGGCGCCCTGGCCGCCGAGCGGACCGAGTGGAAGCGCTTCGCGGGCGGCATCGCGGGAGTTCTGGGGTGGCAAGGATGAGCGCCGAGCAGACGTACGGCATCGGCGCCTTCAACCTCATGCTCGGCGGGCTGACGGCGACGATGCTGCTGCTGGCCGCCTGGACGCTGGCGACTCTGCTGCGCCTGGTCTACCCCGACGCGGTGCGCGGTGCCTGGCGGAGGAGCTGACCTCAGCCGCCGATCGGGATGACCTCGATCGGAGCGCCGCCGGCGAAGCTGCCCTGGCCGGCCGGGACCGGCCACCAGGCGTCGGCGCGGGCGAGCTGGCTGATGGAACTCGCGCCGCGCCTGGCCGGGGTGGCCAGCGGCAGGCCGTCGCCCGGGGCGGGGGGACCGAGCGTGACCAGCACCCAGTCCTCGACGTCGGCCGGGGAGTCCCAGTCGCGGCCAAGCCGGGCCGTGACCCGCTCCCTGGCCGCCGGCTGCCCGCTGAACGCGGCGAGCAGCGGCGCCGCGAACAGCTCGAAAACGACGGCCGTGGCCAGCGGGTAACCGGGCAGCCCGATGACCGGCGTGATCCCTTCCCGCTGACCGGGTTTGGCGTGGCCGAGCAGCGCCGGGTGACCTGGCCGGACCGCGACGCCTGCCACCGCCACGCCGCCGACCTGTGCGAGCACGGCGGCCGCGTGGTCGCCCCGGCCGCGGCTCGACCCGGCGATCACCAGCACCAGGTCCGCCGCGGCGGCCGCCCGCCGCAGCTCTACCGCCAGGCAGTCCGGATCGTCCGGGATAATGTCGCTGACCACCGGCAGCGCACCCAGCTGGCGGCAGCGGGCGGCGAGCATCAGCGAGTTCGTGTCCATGATGTCGCCGCGGTGCAGCACCGAGCCCACCGGGCGGATCTCGTCGCCGGTCGGGATGAGAGCGACCACCGGCCTGCGCAGCACGTCCAGCGACGCGTGCCCGCCCGCCGCCGCGGCGGCCAGGTCGCCCGGGCGGAGCCGCCGCCCGGCGGGCAGCAGCAGCTCGCCGGCCGCGAAGTCCTCGCCGAGTGAACGCACGTTGCGCCGGAGACCGGGGCGTCCGGTGGGCTTGCCGTGGCTGGCGTCGGCCGCGGACACGCCGGGCAGGGCGGGGGTGATCAGCACGCTGCCGTCTTCCTGTGGCAGCAGCCGCTCGCACACCACCACGGTGTCCGCGCCGGCCGGCAGCGGGTCGCCGGTGTCGATCCACTCGAACATCCCGGCGGTCAGCCGCACCGTCCGCCGCTCCGTTGGTGAGCCCGCCGCGCTTGCAGCGCCGGCCGCGCTTGCAGCGCCGGCCGCGCTTGCAGCGCCGGCCGCGCTTGCGCCGCCGGCTCTGCGGCCTGCTTTGCCGGCGCCGCGGCCTGCGTCACCGTCGCTGGTGGTGCTGCCTCCCGAGCGGCCGCGGTTAGCCGGGCGAGCGCCGGAGGAACTGCTGCTCGGTGCGTTGCCCGGGCCGGCGGCCCAGACGGCGGGGGCGGCCGCGAGGTCGGCCGCCCGCACCGCGATCCCGTCCATCGCCGCGCAGTCGCCGCGCGGCGACGGCCAGCGCGCCTCGACCGCGGCGGCGGTGATCCGCCCGAGTGCCTCTGCGACGGGTACGCGATCCGCGGCCGGCGCGTCGCCTTCGCGGTTGCCGCCTCGTCTGGGCGCGGCCGACCAGCCGGCCCGGGCGAGCGCATCGAGCCAGCGGTCGTAAGCGACCGAGGGAACGGGCCTGCCGCCGGTGTCCACCGGGGTCACGGTCCGCACGTACCGGGGTCGGCGGCGCGCTTCATGCGACTGTCGCTACCCGGTGCGCGCCGGTGTAGACGTTCATCGACTGGCCGCGCAGGAATCCGATGAGGGTCAGCCCCGCCTCCTCGGCCAGCTCTGCCGCCAGCGACGACGGCGCGGACACGGCCGCGAGCAGCGGAATCCCCGCAAGCACCGCCTTCTGCACCAGCTCGAAGGAGGCGCGGCCGGATACCAGCAGCACGCACCCGGTCAGCGGCAGCTTGTCCTGCAGGACCGCCCAGCCGACGATCTTGTCGACCGCGTTGTGCCGTCCGACGTCCTCCCGCACCACCAGCAGCTCGCCCGCCGCGGTGAACAGCCCGGCCGCGTGCAGCCCCCCAGTCGAGGCGAACACCCGCTGCGCCTCGCGCAGCCGGCCGGGCAGCGCGGTGAGCACACCGGGCGTGAACACGGTCGTGTCAGCGGCCAGCGGCGCCTGGGGCAGCACGCAGATGTCATCGATCGAGGTCTTGCCGCAGACCCCGCAGGCCGACGTGGTCATGAAGTTCCGCCGCGCTCCGATGGTGACGGCCGCGCCGGGCGCCAGGACGATATCGACGATGTTCCCGATCTCGTCGTCCGTGTGACTGAGGTGCCCGCATGTCGTGCCGTCGCAGACCTTCATCGCGGTGATGTCGTCACGTCCGCGCACGATCGCCTCACCGACAAGGAAGCCCGCCGCCAGCTCGGTGTCGTCACCGGGGGTCCGCATCGTCATCGTGAGCGCGGTCCCGTCCACCCGGATCCCGAGGGGCTCCTCGGCCGCCAGCAGGTCACCCCGCGCCGAGACGCTCACGCCACCGGCCGCGTCTCCTCTGCCCGCGTCGCGCCGGGCCGTGTCCTGTGGGCCCGTGTCTCGTCCGTCCGTGTCGCGTCCGTCCGTGTCGCGTCCGTCCGTGTCTCGTCCGTCCGTGTCGCGTCCGGGCGAGCCCGCCGCCGTGACGGTGACCCGCAGAACCCGCCGCCGCACCGTACGCCCTGACACCAGCACCGCCTCCTGCCAGGCTTGTCCTCACTGCCAGCGTACGCCGGAAACGAGCCAAGTCACTGAGCGCCGGCCCGCGCCCCAAATGCCGTCGGCTCAGTCTGGAGTCCCCGCACAAACGGGATAACAGCAAGTAGCGCTCCGCGCCAGCTGCCGGTGCCGGTGCATGAGGCGGCGTCGGGGGAGTGCGCTTAGCGCGCGGCCCTCCCTGTCTGGTCGGGCGTGACGGTACGGGCCCATGGCGGTGGGGTGCGAGGGTCCGAACCCGTGGCGGTGGGGTGCGAGGGTCCGAGCCCGTGGCGGTGGGGTGTGAGGGTCCGAGCCCACTTCCTATCAGTTAGCACCGCGGAATGCGGACAAAACACCCTCGAAAAGCACGCTAACTGATAGGAAGTCGAAAACGCGGTCGTAACTGATAGGAAGTGGCAGGCGCGCTCGCAGATAACAGCAAGAAGCCGCCGGGAGACACTTGATAACAGCAACAAGCGCGGAGCGCAGGTTGGGGAGGGCGCAAGGTCGTGAGGGCACGCGGCGGCAGGCGAGTGATAACAGCACCAAGCGCATAGCGCGCAAGGTCGGGGAGCGCGCAAGGTCGTGAGGGCGCGCA
>DASYAD010000161.1:0-25114 GCA_036501515.1 Trebonia sp.
CGTACACGGTGGTCAGCACCGGCAACGTCACGCTGCACGGCGTCACGCTGACCGACAACCGGCTCGGACACGTCAGCTGCCCGGACACGGCGCTGGCGCCCGGCCAGTCGATGACGTGCCAGGCGGTCAAGGTCACCACCAGGGCGGACGTGGCCGAGGGCCAGTTCAGCAACGTGGCCACGGTCACCGGCGACCCGCCGAGCGGCCCGCCGGTGACCGACGCCGACACGGCGACGGTCACCGCGATCCGCCACTCTCGCAGCCGGACAGACCACCATCTGCCGCGCGGTCTACGTCACCACCCCAGCCGACGTCTCCAACGGCGAGATACTCAACGTCGCCACCGCGTCGGGCCGCGCACCGGACGGAACCCTGCTCAGCGGCAAGGCCGAGGCGATCGTCCTCGCCGTAGCGCTGCCGATCATCCCGGTAACCGGCTAACGGCGGCCGCCAACGATTCCCGGGTTCCCGCTCCCGCGGCGGCCGGTCAGCTGTTGCCCTTCGGCTTCCCGGTCGTGCGGCGGCCGGCGCTGATCGCCCGGAGGGCACGCCGTGGCGACAGTGCCTGCCACCACGGGCTCGCGGCGGGACGAGACACGGCGTCGGGAATCCGTTCAAACGGCAGGGTGGTGACCCGGGGCATCGGCGCCGTGGTCGCGGGATCGCCCGTCGCGCGGCCAGCGGCCCGGGCCGCTCCCCGCCGGGTGCCGGCGGGTATGCCTGACTGTGCGTGAACGTGCATGAGATGTCTCCCCGTCCGCTGCGCTGGTGTTTTCTGCTTGCCGATTCCAGTTGACGGCCGACGCGGGGGAGCGCGAGCACGGAGACTGCCGTCAAAAATAATGGCACTCAACGGAGGCGGCGCACAGTTCTTTGCGAAATTTACGTCTCGCCGTCGCCGTCGGCCGGCTGACACCGGCTGGAAACGCGAACGCGGCGGCGCCCCGGCGTCCGCCGGTCCGCCGCCGCGCTGGTCAGGCGCGAACAGCCGCTAGAAGTCGGCCACGACCGGGATCACGTCGGAGCCGATGATCTCGACCGGCGTCACGTCCCACACGTTGGCCACCGCGCCCATCGCGGCGTCGAAGCCGAGCTCGGCCAGCGCGCCGAGGTCGTCGACGATCTTCTGGGTCCCCTTCGACACGTCGAACCAGTAGTACGCCGTCTTGTAGATCGTGTCGTAATCACGGCCGACCGCCTCGCAGTGCTGGCGCAGCACGTCCAGCTTGCGCGCCTCGTCGTTCCCGGCGAACAGGTTGCACGCGTCGGCGTACCTGGCGACCATCCGCAGCGTCTTCTTCTCGCCGCCGCCGCCGATCATGATCGGCGGGTGCGGCCGTGACAGTGACTGCGGAGAGTTCAGCGTCCGCTCAAGCTGGTAGTGCTTGCCCTGGTACGGCTCTTCGCGGCCGCTCCACATCTGCAGGCAGATCTGCAGCGTCTCCTCAAGCCGCTCGAACCGCTCGGCCACCGGGGGGAACGGTATGCCGAGCCCGCGCGACTCCTCCTCGTTCCAGGCGGCGCCGATCCCGAGCCAGGCCCGGCCCTGCGACAGCACGTCGAGCGTGGTCACGATCTTGGCCAGGATCGCGGGCTCGCGGTAGACGGTCCCGGTGACCAGCGTCACCAGCGCCGCCCGCGACGTGCAGGCGGCCAGGTAACCGAGTGTGGTGTACCCCTCGAGCATCTCCTTCTCGGCCGGCCCGACCGCCCCGATCTGAAAGAAATGGTCCATGACGGCGATGTACTCGAACCCGGTCTCGTCCGCGGTCCTGGCCACCGTCGCCAGCTCTCCGGCCAGCGCTTCCGGCCCTCGCGGAGTGCTGAAGTCCGGAATCTGCAGCCCAACCTTCATAGTCGTTTACCTCCCGCAACTACCCTCTCACGGGAGGGCGGCCACGCGACGTTCATGGTCGTCGACCATCAGCGTTACCCTCACACGCGGGACTGGCCAGCAGTGTTCATGGTCGTTTATCCCCCAGCTTTACCCGCTCCTCTGAGGACGGCGGCACGGTTCACCGAGTGAAAGGCGGCCAGGCGTGGCAACCGAAGCGGACCTGATCATCGTCGGAGCCGGGCTCGCGGGCTGCGCCGCGGCCTGGGCCGCCTCGGCCAGGGGCCTTGACGTGGTGCTGCTTGAGGCGTTCGCGGCCGGGCACCGCAACGGCAGCTCACACGGGAGCGCCCGGATCTTCCGCCGCGCCTATCCCGATCCGCTGTACGTGCGGCTGACCGGCCGCGCCGAAGAGCTCTGGCGCCAGCTCGAGGACCAGGCGGGCGAACGGCTGCTGACGCTGACCGGCGGCATCGACTTCGGCGCCGAGCGCGACCCGCGGGCTCTGCACGCGGTGCTGGCCGGCTGCGGGGTTCCGGCCGAGCTGCTGCCCGCCGGGGCGGCGGCCGAACGCTGGCCGTACTTCGACTTCGCCGGCGTCGGCGAGGTCATGTACCACCCGGGCGCCGGGGTGCTTGACCCGGAACACGCCATGGCCGCGATGCTCCGGCTGGCGGCCGCCCGCGGCGCCAGCCTCAGGTTCGGCACCCCGGTCAGCCGGCTTGAACCAGCGACGGCGGGCGGCGGCGCGGTCGCGCACACCGACAGCGGCAGCTTCGCCGCGCCGGTCGTCGTGGTCGCGGCCGGCGCCTGGACCGCTCCGCTGGCCGGCGGCCTGCTCCCGCTGCCGTCGCTGACCGTCACCCAGCAGCAGGTCTTCCACTTCGCGCCGCGCTCCGTCACCGCGGACCCGTGGCCGGTCTTCATCTACCAGGACGGCACCGACAACTGCTACGGGCTCGCCGGCGGCCGGGACGGCGGGGTGCCGGGCGCGATCAAGATCGGCGAGCACACCGGCTTCACCGAGACGACGGCGGCGGACCGCGACTTCACCGTGGACCCGGCCGCGCGGGCCCGGGTCGCCGGGTTCGCCGCCCGCCGCGTGCCCGGCCTGGTTCCCGCCCCCGTCAACGAGGTGACCTGCCTGTACACCTGGACGGCGAACGAGGACTTCGTGCTCGACCGCAGCGGCCCGTTCGTCGTCGCGTCCCCCTGTTCCGGTCACGGCGCCAAGTTCGCGCCGTTGCTCGGCGAGATCATCGCTGACCTGGCCGCAGGCAAGCCCACGGCGGACCCCCGCTTCACCCTCGCCGCCCACGCGGCAATCTGAGAGCCACCACACCCACCCCAGCCCCGCCACCCCACCCGCGCCGCCCGCGCCGCAGCCTGAAAGCCGCCCGGAGGCCGCCACCCCCCGCGCCGCCCTCGCGGCGGTTTACGTGGATAGTTTTGTACATCCGGATGTACAAAACTATCCACGATCATGGTCTAGCATCCGTTCCCTGCGGATAACAGCAAGATAGCCGAAGGGTGCCGGTCAGGCGAGCCGGGTGGCCCTGATCATGCCGACGGGGTGTCCGCCGCCGCTGACCGGGGAGGAGGCGAGCTCGGCGGGCGGCTGGGCGCCGAGCAGGGCCAGGATCGCGACCGTGACCGGGGTCCTGGCCCGCGCGTTGCCGTCGTCGAGCTTGACCGCGGCCGCGGTTCCGTCCGGGAGCGCGAACGCGTCCACGCCCTCCGCGCCCGCCTTGAGCAGCAGCCCGGGAATCGCCCCCATCAGCTTGTTCTCATCGCGTTGGGTGCCGCTGGTCCACTCGGGGAACTTGCGCATCGCGTCGGCGACCTGGCGCTCGGGGGAGCCGGGCTCGGCCAGCACCAGCGCGCGGAACGCCCGGGCGAGACCGCTCAGCGTCAGCGCGAACAGCGGCGCGCCGCAGCCGTCCACGCCGACCGCGGCGACCGGCTCGCGCGCCAGGTCCTCGATCGTGCGCCTGATGTGCAGCTGGAGCGGGTGCTCGGGGGACAGGTAGGTCTCGGTCGGCCAGTCGTTGGCGATGCAGGTGGCCAGCATCGCCGCGTGCTTGCCTGAGCAGTTGAACCGCACCCGGGACTCGGGTCCCGCTCCGCCCGGTGCGGACTCCCTGATCAGCCGGCGCGCGGTCACCTCGTCAAGCGGCAGCGACGGCGGGCAGAGCAGGTCGTCTTCGGTGAGCCCGGCATAGTCGAGGATGTCGTGGACGCCGGTGGCGTGGAAGTCCTCGCCTGAGTGGCTGGCGGTGGCGAGCGCGAGCAGCTCCCCCTCGATCGGCAGCCCCGCGCGGAGCATCGCGGCGGCTTGCAGCGGCTTGTTGGATGAACGCGGGAAGACGGGTGTGTTCGCACTGCCGGCGGTGAACGCGTACAGGCCGTCGGGGCCGATCGCGACGATGCTGCCCCGGTGCCGGGACTCCACGAACCCGGACCTGATCACCTCCGCGAGCACGGGGTTGGCGACCACGTCGCTCACGGACAACTCATCCAAATGGGTCACGCCGACATTATGGCCGTTCGGCGCCCGCTTCGGCTGCCGATATCAGTCTGATAAGTGCACGGAGTCCGGTAACGCCCGATACCTGCCACGGGTCCGGTCGGAGTGGCCGTCTCGCGCGGTTGGCCGGCCCGCTACGCTGGCCTGTTGTGCGAGCGGTAGCGCAGCGGGTCACTCAGGCCAGTGTCACCGTAGACGGCCAGGTCATCGGCGCAGTCGACGGGCCCGGCCTGCTTGTCTTCGTGGGTGTCACCCACGAAGACACGGCGGAGAAGTCCAGGAAGCTGGCCGCCAAGCTGTGGGGGCTGCGGATCCTTGACGGGGAGAAGTCCTGCTCCGACACCGGCGCACCGCTGCTGGTGGTCAGCCAGTTCACCCTCTACGCCGACACGGCCAAGGGCAGGCGGCCGAGCTGGAACAACGCCGCCCCCGGCCCGGTCGCGGAGCCGCTTGTGACGGCCGTGACCGAAGAGCTGCGCAGGCTCGGCGCGCAAGTCGAGACGGGCCGGTTCGGCGCCGACATGAAGGTGGCGCTGGTCAACGACGGCCCCGTGACGATCATCATCGAACTCTGAGGCCGCGGGCCCTAGCTGGCGCCGGTGACCTTGGCCTTGGTCAGCCCGGCGAGGTCGCACTGCGGCCGGGCCGCCAGCGAGACCACGTTTGAGCTGGTGAAGGCGGTCCGGCAGAACTGCTCGGCCTGCTTGCCGCAGTAGTGCAGTATCCCGCCGCCGGTCGTGCTCGACACGGTGACGCTGACGCAGCCGTTGGCCGACGTCTCGGCCGGGTCACTGCTGACCGCGCTCCAAACGCCGATGGCCACTCCGGCCGCGACGACGGCGGCCACGACGAGGTAGACGATCCGCCGGCCCCGCGGGGTCAGCCTGCGTGCGCCCTCGATCTGATCCGCGGCGAGCCGGGTTTTGCTGTACATCGCGACCTCACTCATGATCAGCCCATTGTAGAGGCAACCTCGCAAAACGCGCGCGCGGCGGGCCCGGGAGATGCCGAGGTGTTACCGTCTGCGGTAGCGCGGCCGCAACGGAGCGTGCCGCTCTCAACACGGAGGTGACAAGACATGGTTACCCGTGACATCCCATGGCCAGACGGCACCCCTTGCTGGGTTGACCTCGGCACGACCGACATCGCGAAGGCGATCAGCTTCTACTCCAGCGAGTTCGGCTGGGACGTCGAGCAGGGCGGCCCCGAGCTCGGCGGCTATTCGCTCGGCAAACTCGACGGCAAGAACGTCGCGGGTATCGGCCCGGGCATGACCTCACCGGAAGCGCCGAGCGCCTGGGCGACCTACTTCGCCTCCCGCGACGCCGACGCCGCCGCCGCCAGGATCACCAGCGCCGGCGGCACCGTGGTGATGGGCCCGATGGACGTCATGGATCTCGGCCGGATGCTGGTCGCAACCGATGTGACGGGCGCGACGTTCGGAATCTGGGAGGCCAGGAACCACAGCGGCGCGCAGCTCGCCAACACTCCGGGCGCGTTCACCTGGAGCGAGCACATGAGCCACGACTTCGAGGGCGCCAAGGCGTTCTATGCGGCGGTGTTCGGCTACGAGTTCGGCGACATGTCGAGCGACGGCTTCAGCTACGCCACCCTGCTGATCAACGGCCAGCAGGTCGTCGGCGGCATCGGCGCGTACCCGTCGGGCGACCCGGCCAGCCACCCGGCGTTCTGGGCGGTGTACTTCGGCACGTCGGACACCGACAAGTCAGTCGAGCTGGCCACCAGCCACGGCGGCCGGGTCATCAGGCCCGCGACCGACAGCCCCTACGGCCGGATGGCCATCGTCGCCGACAACCAGGGTGCGGTCTTCAGCCTCATCTCCACCCCCGCCGAGGACTAGCGTCCCGTCTCGACCCTGGCTGACGGGGCAGTGTGCCGTCTCCGCCTGGGTAGTCCAGGTACTTGCCGTGTTCCGTGCTAGCCGGGGCGATCGCGGTCGCCCCGGCTACCGCGCGAAATCGGCTCGGTTACCGCCGGAAAACCGCCCCGGCTACCGCGGGAAAACCGTGCCGTCGAACAGCTTCCGCGCGGTCCGCACCACGCCGGAACGCAGCACGGCGGGCGGCGTCGTCCCGGTGTCGAGCTCGACCTCGACCTGCAGCGCACCGCCCGGGTGCTCGATGGACAGCCGGGACCCGTCGCCCGCGGCCGCCAGGTCGCTGCCGACCGCGCCTGGCACCATGACGGCGGTGCCGACGCTGACCGCGCCGAGCACCCCGATGGAGTCGTGCACCCGGACAGGGATGAACGTCCTGGTGCTGATCGTCCCGCCGTGCGCAGGCGGCGAGACCAGCGAGACCTTCGGCACGGTGGTGCCGCTCACGTCGCCAAGGCCCATCGCCTTGCCCGCCTCGAGCCGCAGTGCCTGTACCCGTTCGTTCAGCTCGGCGTCGCCCTCGAGCTCGGCGACCGATTCCCGGCCGGTCTTGCCGAGGCTGGCGGCGGCGACCACGACGACCGGCATCCCGTTGTCCACGCAAGTCACCGTGATGCCGCCGAAGACGTCGGTGACGTTCCCGGTCGGGAACACCCGGCTGCCCGCCCCGGAGTCCTCGAAGTCGAGCACGACGGCCGCCGCCGTGCCAGGCACGCCGTCGATCGCGGTGCCGCCGTCGTAGCGCGGCCGCCCGCCGGGGGTGGGGAAGGTGGCGGTGACGATCCCGTCGGTGTTGACCATCCGGATCCGGACGCTTGTCTGCTCGCCCGTGGCGGGGACCAGCCCGCGCTCGACCGCGAACGGGCCGACGCCGGCCAGGATGTTGCCGCAGTTCTGCTTGTCGGTGACCACCGGCTGGTCGACGACTACCTGCAGAAACAGGTAGTCGAGGTCGACGCCGGGTACGGCCGAGGGGGAGACGACCGCGACCTTGGACGTCAGCGGGTGCGCGCCGCCGGCCCCGTCGATCTGCCGCGGGTCAGGCGACCCCATGATCCGCAGCAGCAGGTCGTCCCGCTCAGCGGGGTCGGCGGGCAGGTCGCCCGCCAGGAAGTAGAGGCCTTTGGAGGTTCCGCCGCGCATCTGCATCGCCCGCACCCCGTCGTACCGCGCGTCAGCGGTCACGGCATCCTCCGGCGCGAAGCCACGCTCCCGTTCTGGATGATCATTCTCAACCGCCCTCGCCTGCCCGCCGCACGTACTCGGCGTAGCTGATGTAGTCGACGCCTGCCAGCTTCGGGCGCAGGTTGTACATGTCGAGGCTGAGCACGCCCTCCGTCAGCTGCTTGCGGTTGGCGTCCTCCTTGGCGATCCTGGCCTCGGACGCGATGACCGCTTCTGGTACGGCGAGCCTGGGCACCACGCACACCCCGTCGTCGTCGGCCACGATCGCGTCGCCCGGCCTGATGACCTGGCCGCCGAGGCTGACCGGCACGTTGACCGCGCCTGGGGTCTCCTTCACGGTGCCCTGGGCCGACACGTGGGCGGTCCACGCGGGGAAGTCCATCTCGCGCAGTTCCTGGGTGTCGCGCAGGCCTGCTCCCATGATCAGGCCGCGGACGCCGTGGCTGACCAGCGAGGTGGCGAGCAGCTCGCCGAACGCGCCGTCACTGCTTGGCGACGTGGTCGTGATCACGATGATGTCGCCTGGCTTGGCCTGCTCGACGGCCGCGTGGATCATCAGGTTGTCGCCCGGCCAGCACACCACGGTGAGCGCGGTGCCCGCGATGCGGGCGCCTTGCTGGTTCGGCCGGAGACCGGGGCCGAGGTAGCCGTTGCGGCCGATCGCCTCGTGCACGGTGGCGACGCCGTACCCGGCCAGCTTGTCGACTTCTGCCAGCTCTGCGCGGGGCGGGTCGGTGACGATGACGTTGAGCACGGTTCGGTCCTTTGACTACTCGGAGACGGGGTGGAGGGGACTGCGCGGTTCCCGCTCGGCGGCGCCGTCGGAGGAGCGCAGCGCGGTGATAACGCTAGCAAGGTGGAGGCGGACCGCCCGCTCGGCGTCGTCCGGCCGCCGGGCCGCGACGGCGCGCAAGATGGCGGTGTGCTCGCTGAGCGAGACCTCGGGCCGTCCCGGCCGCAGCGCCAGCTGGAACTGATGCCGGACGAGCTGGCCGTGCAGCCGCTCGAGCAGCCCGGCCGCGACCCGCTGGCCGGAGATGGCCACCACCCGGCGGTGCAGTTCCCGGTTGAGCTCGGAGTACTTAAGCGGGTTGGCGTCGGCGACCGCGCGTTCCAGGTTGCCCGCCAGCGCCAGCAGCTGTGCGGCCTCACTGTCGGTGACGACTTCGGCGGCCTTGGCGGCGCAGAGCGCCTCGAGGGCCATGCGGCACTCGGTGATGGCGACCGCCTCTTCTGTCGACACGACCCGGACCCGGGCCCCGCGGTTGGGGATCCGCTCGACCAGGCCCTCGGCGGTCAGGTCGAGCAGCGCCGCCCGCAGCGACTGCCTGGTCACGCCGAGCGTGCTGGCCAGCTCCTCCTCGACGAGCCGCTGCCCGGGCGCGACGTCTCCGCTGAGGATCGACTGCCGGAGTGCGGCGTGAGCATGCGCACGCGCCGCCTCACCCACCAGTGGCACATCGGGCGTTCCAGCTGTCATACTGCGACGCTAGGTACCAGTGCCGTAGATTGTCAACAATTGTCGCATAGATTGTTGACAATCCACTATTCAGACCCCCTCGCCTTGTGGCCGCACCTGCCCTGGGCGCCTATTCTGGACGCACGGCCGGTGCCCCGGCCTTCTCGGCCGGGTCCCGGGCCCGCCACCGCTACCCCGCAGACCTCAAGGGCGCCGTCGCTCGCGGCCCGCGACGGCCTGTTCTGTCAGTCATCGGGAAACTCTCGGCATTGTTGAGCTTTAGTGTCGCTATGACGACACTAAAGCTCCACGATAATTCCGCCGCGAATAACCGCCGCGTCATTCGGTGTCGGTTATTGCGCGACGTCGATTCCCCGTGTTCATGCTCCATCTCGAAACGTCAAAACCGGATGCGGCCGGGGGCGCCGCGTGAAATCATTGCCGCATGGCCTGGCGGATGACCGGCGACGTCACCGAGTTTCTCGACGCGGCGGGCGGCTACCTGCGGCGCGACCGCGTCAGGAACACGGTGCTGCTCACCGTGACCGAGCAATTGCGGCGCAATCAAGTGCGCGATTCCCGTCCGGGCGCCAACACTCCCGGCCAGCCCGATCTGCCGCTGTTCGGCTGGTGGACAGGCGAGGCGGGCGGGGCATTCATGCACACGCCGCCATTCCCGGTGGTGCTTACCGCCGTCTCCGGCGACGCCGCCGTGGCCTTGGCGGCGGCCCTGGCCGGCCGGCCGCTCAGCGGCGTCAACGCGTACCCGGAGACAGCCGATCAGTTCGCCGCGGCCTGGCGGGCGGCCGTGAACTGCCAGGTCGCTGTGCACCAGAGGCAGCGACTCTACCGGCTGGCCGAGCTGGCCTGGCCGGAACCGGCTCCCGCGGGGGCGCCCAGGATCGCCGCTGGCGCTGACGCTTCGTTCGTCGCCCGGTGGTTCACGCTCTTCGGCGAGGAGGCGGACAGTCTCGGCGGCGGGGAGGACCACGCCGCCGCCGCGCGGGACCGGGTGGGCTACGGCGGCGTCGTCCTGTGGGAGGCGGGCGGCGCTCCTGTCTCCCTCGCGGGCCGGAGCCGGCCGGTCGCCGGCATGATCCGGGTCGGCCCGGTGTACACCCCAGCGGAGTTGCGCGGCCGCGGCTACGGCAGCGCCGCGACCGCCGCCGTGAGCCGCGAGGCCCTGGCGACGGGCGCCGATGAGGTCCTGCTCTACACCGACCTGGCCAATCCGGTGAGTAATTCCATCTACCAGCGGATCGGTTACCAGCCAGTTGAGGACCGCGTTCTGCTCGCATTTTCCGCCGCTTAGTTACTATGCGCTCATCTTGCGCTCCCGGGCTGAAGCGGCATACTTGAAGGCATTATGTTCCTCGCCGGGAATTTTTTCTGTTCCGTTCCGCTCTGTGGCATCGTGACCGTGGAAGCGTGACCTCATGGGCTGGTGCACCACCTCCGACCTAGACCGGTTCACGGCGGCGGCAGGCGGTTACCTGAGATCGCGGGCGGCGGAGAACACCCCGCTGCTGACGGCCCTGCAGGACGCCGAGCCAGCCTGGCGGGCGCGCGCGGCGGGCGACGGACTAGCGGGCGGGTCCGGGCCAGGACCCGGCGCCGCCGCCGCTGGGCTCCTTTTCGGCTGGTGGGAGCCCCCAGACGGTGGCGCGCCGCGTGGCGCGTTCCTGCACGACCCGGCGGTGCCGCTGCTCATCTCAGGTCCGGTCCCGGAGATGGCGGCGGCGCTGGCCGCCACCCTGGCCAAGATGAACAGGCAGGTCTCAGGCGTCGACGCGCCGACCGAGGCGGCGGACGCGTTCGCGGCCGCGTGGAGCCAGCGGGCGGGTACCGTCGCCCGGGTGCACCGCCAGCGCAGCGTGTACCGGCTGGCGGGCGGTGGCCCGCCGCGGGCCAGCGCCGGCCCGCCAGGGTCCGGCGGTCCCGCTCTCTCGCTGCCGCCAGAGGCCGGCGGCCCGGCGGGCAGGCTTCGCGTCGCCACTGTGGCCGACCTGCCGCTGCTGGCTGCCTGGCTGGCCGCGTTCGCGGGCGAGATGGCCGAGCGGATCATCTCGCCACCGGAGCTCGCCGCCGACCTGATCGGCTACGGCGGCGCCGTCTTCTGGGAGGCGCCGCAGCGGCCGGCCTGGATCAGGGATGCCGCCCACCACCTGCCGATCCCGCACCACCTGCCGATCCCGCACCGCCGGGAGACCGCCCAGCCAGCCGAGCCCGTGTACCAGCCGGCCGCCCTGGCCACCCTCAGCCGCCCGGCCGCCGGGACCGTCCAGATCGGCATGGTCTACACGCCGCAGGACCGCCGCCGCAACGGCTACGCCAACGCGGTGACGCTCGCCGTCAGCCGCGCGCTGCTGTCCGGCGGCGCACCCGGCGCACCCGGCGCACCCGGCGTGCTCGGCGGCCCGTCGGCCCGCGGCCCGGTGCACGAGATCGTGATGATCACCGACGGCGCCCGCCCTGACCGCTGGGGCAGCCGGCTCGGCTACCAGCTGGTCAGCGAGCGGACGGTGCTCCGCTTCGGCCCGGTGAACGGCAAGCCGGCCAGCCCGCTGCGGCGGCAGCAGTCCACGGGCCCCGCTCCCCGCCTGCCGACCGGCCCGCTGCCCCGCCTGCCCCGCATCCGCCGCTGACCAGCCCGCTAGGTCGCGACCGGCTCTGACAGCACGACCTCGGTGCTGAGCTCAACGTCAGGCGCGGACAGGAACGAGAAGCTGGCGATGTTCCCGGCCGCTCGCAGGTCAGCCTCGGCCGCCAGCACCGCCGCCTCGTCGGGTCCGCGCACGATCACGCGCTCCGCCTCCGCCTTGATGGACAGCTTCGCCGCCGTCTTGGCCTTGCGGACCTGGCCGAGCACGGCCGAAGCAGTCACCAGCACCGCCGGGTCGCCCGCAGGGGAGCCCGCCGCCGGCCACGGCGCCCGGTGCACCGACCCTTCCCGCCACCACGACCAGATCTCCTCGGTCGCGAACGGAAGGAACGGCGCGAACAGCCGCAGCAAGACGTCAAGGGACTCCCGCAGCGCGGCCCGGGCCGAAGCGCCCCCGCCGTCGGCGTCTTCGTCACCCGAGCGGTACGCGCGGGCCTTGACCAGCTCCAGGTAGTCGTCGCAGAACATCCAGAAGAACCGCTCGGACGCCTCGAGGGCGCCGGCGTGGTCGTAGGCCTCAAGGGCGCCGCTCGCGTCGGCCACCACCGCGTGGAGGGCGGCCAGCAGCGACAGGTCGACCGGCGCGGTCACCGGCCCCACGGCCCCGTCGAGCGAGAGCACGAACTTCGACGCGTTGAGCAGTTTGATCGCCAGCCGCCGCCCGACCTTGAGCTGCGCGGGATCGAACGTGGTGTCCACGCCGTAGCGGCCGTTCGCCGCCCAGTACCGGACCGCGTCCGAGCCGTACTGCGACAGCAGCTCGGTCGGCACCACCACGTTGCCCTTGGACTTGGACATCTTCTTGCGGTCAGGGTCGAGGATCCAGCCGGAGATCGCGGCGTCCGACCACGGCAGCGTCCCGAACTCCAGGTGCGACCTGGTCACCGTGGCGAACAGCCAGGTCCTGATGATCTCGTGCGACTGCGGGCGCAGGTCCATCGGGAACACCCGCGCGAACAGGTCGTCGTCGGTGCCCCAGCGGGAGGCGATCAGCGGCGTCAGCGACGAGGTGGCCCACGTGTCCATCACGTCCGGGTCGCCGATAAACCCGCCAGGCACCCCGCGCTGCGCCTCGGTGTACCCGGGAGCCGGCTCCGCCGCCGGATCGACCGGCAGCGGCACAGACTCCCCGGGGACGACGGGCGACGAGTAGTCCGCCTCGCCGGAAGCGTCGAGCGGGTACCAGACAGGGAACGGCACCCCGAAGAAGCGCTGCCGGGAGATCAGCCAGTCGCCTGACAGGCCGGCCACCCAGTTCTCGTACCGCACCTGCATGTGCGGCGGGTGCCAGCTCAGCTCGCGGCCGCGTTCCAGCAGGGAAGCGCGCACGGCGGCGTCCCGCCCGCCGTTGCTGATGTACCACTGCCCGGAGGTGACGATCTCCAGCGGCTTGTCGCCGCGCTCGTAGAACTTCACCGGCCTGGTGACCGGCCGCGGCTCCCCGTCGAGGTCGCCGCTTTCCCGCAGCAGCTCGACCGTCCGCACCCGGGCGGAGAACACTGTCTTGCCCGCGAGTTCCGCGTACAAGACAGCAGGCACACCGGACGGCGGCGACGGCAGCAGCCGCCCGTTGCGCCCGATGACCGCCCTGGTCGGCAACTGCAGCTCGCGCCACCAGGTCACGTCCGTCAGGTCGCCGAAGGTGCACACCATCGCGATCCCCGACCCCTTGTCCGGCTCGGCCAGCGGGTGCGCGAGCACCGGCACGGGCACGTCGAACACGGGCGTCCGCACGGTGGTGCCGAACAAACCGCGGTACCGCGTGTCGTCCGGGTGCGCGACCAGCGCCACGCAGGCGGGCAGCAGCTCGGGCCGCGTCGTCTCGATCCACACCGGCGAACCGTCGCCGGCGTGAAAGGAGATCCGGTGGAACGCGCCGGCGACCTCGCGGTCCTCGAGTTCCGCCTGGGCCACCGCGGTCTGGAATGTCACGTCCCACAGCGTCGGCGCCTCCGCCCGGTACGCCTCGCCCCGTTCCAGGTTGCGCAGGAACGCCCGCTGCGACACCCGCCGCGACTCGTCGCTGATCGTGGTGTAGAGCAGCGACCAGTCCACCGACAGGCCGACCCGGCGCCACATGTCCTCGAAGGCGCGCTCGTCAAGCGCGGTGAGCCGCTCGCACAGCTCGATGAAATTCCGCCGGGAGACCGGCACCTCGTTCTTAGACGGCGTCTCAGGAGGCGAAAACGACGGGTCGTACGGCAGCGACGGATCGCACCGCACGCCGTAGACGTTCTGCGTCCGCCGCTCGGTCGGCAGCCCGTTGTCGTCCCAGCCGAGCGGGTAGAAGACCGTCTTGCCCGTCATCCGCCGGTAGCGGGCCACGATGTCCGCGTGCGTGTACGAGAACACGTGCCCGACGTGCAGCGATCCGGACACGGTGGGCGGCGGGGTGTCGATAGAGAAGACCGCGGACCGCGGCTGTGACCGGTCGAACCGGTATACCTGGTCCGACTCCCACCGCTGGCTCCATACCGGCTCAAGCCCGTCGAGAGCGGGCTTGTCGGGCACGGCGGCAGCACGCGGCTGCGGGTAGGCATCGGTCATGTGTCAACTGTACTGAGCGGCGGGGACCTGCCCTCTTTATCTACCCGCGCCCAGTAGGCTCGCACACGCACGAGCAGACGGACGAGCACACGCACGACCACACGCACACTCAGCCAGGCAGGAAGGCCGCACGCGAACGTGACCAGCCAGACCACCGAGACCAGCGCCGGCACGACCAGGGCGATCATCAAGCGGATCGCGGCCGAGCTCGCCGTACGCGACAACCAGGTCTCGGCCGCGGTCGACCTGCTCGACGGCGGTGCGACCGTGCCGTTCATCGCCCGGTACCGCAAGGAAGCCACCGGCACGCTGGACGACGCGCAGCTCCGCACGCTCGACGAGCGCCTGCGCTACCTGCGCGAGCTCGAGGAGCGGCGGGCTGCGATCCTGGCCTCGGTCGACGAGCAGGGCAAGCTCACCGACGAGCTGCGGGCGCAGATCGACGCGGCCGACACCAAGTCGCGCCTCGAGGACCTCTACCTGCCCTACAAGCCCAAGCGGCGCACCAAGGCGCAGATCGCCCGCGAGAACGGCCTCGAACCCCTCGCCGACCTGCTGATCAGCGACCCGGCCAAAGACCCGCGCACGGAAGCGGAACCGTACGTCACCGAGAACGTCCAAGACGCCGCGGCCGCCCTGGAGGGCGCCCGCGCGATCCTGGTCGAGCGCTTCGCCGAGGACGCCGACCTGATCGGGACGCTCCGTGAGCGGATGTGGGGCCAGGGCAACCTGGTCGCCCGGGTCCGCGAGGGCAAGGCAGAGGACGGCAAGAAGTACAGCGACTACTTCGACTTCGCCGAGCCGTTCGGCAAGCTCAAGGCGCACCGCGTCCTCGCGATGTTCCGGGCCGAGAAGGAAGAGGTCCTCGACCTCACCCTGGACCCCGCCGACCCCGGCTACGAGCCGGGCGCGCTCGGCTTGAGCGACTCCTACGAGCAGCCCATCGCGGACCGCTTCGGCATCGAGGACCAGGGCCGCCCGGCTGACAAGTGGCTGTCCGACACGGTCCGCTGGGCCTGGCGCACCCGGATCCTGGTGCACCTGGGCATCGACCTGCGGATGCGGCTGTGGCAGGCGGCCGAGGCCGAGGCGGTCGACGTGTTCGCCGCCAACCTGCGCGACCTGCTGCTGGCCGCGCCCGCCGGGCAGCGCGCCACGATGGGCCTCGACCCCGGCTTCCGCACCGGTGTCAAGGTCGCCGTCGTCGACCAGACCGGCAAGGCCGTCGCGACCCACACGATCTACCCGCACGTGCCGCAGAACAAGTGGGACGAGTCCCTCCACATCCTGGGCAAGCTCGCCAGGGACCACCAGGTCGAGCTGATCTCCATCGGCAACGGCACCGCCAGCCGCGAGACCGACAAGCTGGCCCTCGACCTCATCAAGCTCAACCCGGACCTGAACCTGACCAAGGTCGTCGTCTCCGAGGCGGGCGCGTCCGTCTACTCCGCCAGCGCGTACGCCAGCGGCGAGTTCCCCGACATGGACGTCTCGCTGCGCGGCGCGGTGTCCATCGCCCGGCGCCTCCAGGACCCCCTCGCAGAGCTGGTCAAGATCGACCCGAAGTCCATCGGCGTCGGCCAGTACCAGCACGATGTCACCGGAACCAAGCTCGAGCGCTCGCTCGACGCCGTGGTCGAGGACGCGGTGAACGCGGTCGGCGTGGACGTCAACACGGCCAGCCGCCCGCTGCTCGCCCGGGTGTCCGGCATCTCCGACTCCCTCGCCGGCGCGATCGTCGCCCAGCGGGACGCGACGGGGGCGTTCCCCACCCGCGACGCGCTCAAGACCGTGCCCAGGCTCGGCCCCAAGGCGTTCGAGCAGTGCGCCGGGTTCCTGCGGATCAGGGGCGGCGAGAACCCGCTCGACACCTCGGGCGTGCACCCCGAGGCCTACCCGGTGGTCCGCCGCATCCTGGAGAAGACGCACACCGACGTGGCGTCGCTCATCGGCAACGCCCAGACGCTGCGCGGCCTCAACCCGGCCGAATTCACCGACGAGGCGTTCGGCCTGCCTACCGTCAGCGACATCTTCAAGGAGCTGGAGAAGCCAGGCCGCGACCCGCGGCCTGAATTCCAGACCGCCACCTTCGCCGAGGGCGTGCACACCCTGGGCGACCTCGAGCCGGACATGATCCTGGAGGGCGTCGTCACCAACGTGGCCGCGTTCGGCGCGTTCGTCGACATCGGCGTCCACCAGGATGGCCTGGTGCACGTGTCGGCCATGTCGGCGAACTTCGTCACCGACCCGCGCGAGGTCGCCAAGCCGGGCGACGTCGTGAAGGTCAAGGTGCTCTCGGTCGACATCCCGCGCAACCGCATCTCGCTCACCATGGTGCTGCGCGAGGACAACGGCGCCGGCCCCAGGGGCGGCGGCGGTGGCGCCGGCCAGCGGGGGGCCGGCGGCGGGCGCGGTCCTGCCGGTGCCAGGCCTCCCCGCGGTGACCGCCCAGCATCATCCAGAACGGGTGCGGCTGACACCGCCCGCCCAGCCGCACCGTCCCGGCCTGGTGACGGCGGGAGAGCAGGCGGACCAGGCGACCGCCGCCGGAGTGGCGGCCCAGGCGGGCGTACGGGTTCGAGCGCCCCTGGCGACACGCGCCCGGCCGCACCGGGGGACACCCCCGCGGGCGAACCGGCAGAAGGCAGCCCGGCGGGAGCGCCGGGCGGCCGCCAGGGCGGTCCGGCCCCGGCTGACCGCCGTGGCGGTCCCGGCGGGGACCGCGGCGCCCGTGGGGGCCAGGGTGGCGGCCGCGGTGGTCCCGGCGGCGACCGGCGCGGCGGCGGGCCCGGCGGCCAGCAGGACCGCAGGGGCCCGGGAGCCGGCGGACGGCCTGACCAGCGCGGCGGCGGCGCGGGCGGTTCCGGTGACCGCCGCGGCGGGCAGCAGGGCGGCGGGGCGCCGCGCGGCGGACAGCAGGGCGGCGGGCAGCAGGGCGGCGGACCGCAAGGCGGCGACCGCCGCGCCAGCCAGCCGGCCCCGGCCAACAGCGCGATGGCCGACGCCCTGCGCCGGGCGGGCCTGCTCAACGACAAGGGCGGCACGGACGGCAAGCAGGACCGCCGCGCCAACCGCCCGTAACCGCGGCGTACGCCGGCGGCCGCAGTCGGTCGCCGGCGTCCCCCGCGCTGATTCCCGGCCGCCATGGAGTTGAATGGCTCCTGTGGCGAATATCGAGGATTTCCAGCGGCTGGTCGCAGGCGACCACGGGCTTGTGACTGTGTCGTCGCTCCGCCCTGACGGCACGATCTCGTCGTCGGTGGTCAACGCGGGTGTGCTTGACCACCCGCTCACCGGCGCGGCCGTAGTCGGCATGGTGGTGCGCGGCGGCACGAAAAAGCTCGCCTACTGGCGTGAGCGCCCGTACGCCAACGTTGTCATCAGGTCGGGCTGGCAGTGGGCGGCGGCCGAGGGCCGGGTCAGCCTGATCGGCCCCGACGACGCCGACCCGGCGGTCGACGCCGAACGGCTGCGCCTGCTGCTGCGCGAGGTCTTCACCGCCGCGGGCGGCACCCACGACGACTGGGCCACCTACGACACCGTGATGCGGAACGAGCGCCGCACCGCCGTCTTCGTCACGCCGGACCGGGTCTACGCCAACCCAGGTCAGTAGGCTCCGCCAGGCGCGCTAGCCTCGTGGGCATGCAGACGCAGCGGCAGACCTTCACGACGGCGGACGGCCGGACGATCGACTACCTGACGGCAGGCCCGGTGGACGGGCTTCCCCTGGTAGTCCACGAAGGGACGCCGGCGGGCCTGGTGCTGAGCCGCACCCTGGCCCGCGCGGCCGTCGAGCGCGGCTTGCGGCTGGTGCAGGCGGCCAGGCCCGGGTACGAGGACTCGACCCCGAGGCCCGGCCGGGTGGTGGCCGACGTCGTCGGTGACACCGCCGCGCTGCTCGACGCGCTCGGCGCGGGCAGCTACGTGTCGATCGGCTTTTCCGGCGGCGGCCCGCACACGCTGGCCTGCGCCGCGCTCGCGCCCGGGCGCTGCCTCGGCTCCGCCAGCGTCGCGGGCGTCGCTCCCTACAAGGCCGCGGGCCTGGACTTCCTGGCCGGCATGGGCCAGGAGAACATCGAGGAGTTCGGCGCCGCCGTGACCGGTACCGGCCCGCTGACGGAGTACCTCGACAAGGAGGCGGCCAAGCTGGCCGACCTGACAGGGGAGCAGGTCGCCGCCTCGCTCGGCGGTCTCATCTCCGGCGCCGACGCCGCCGTGCTCACCGGTGATTTCGCCGACGACCTGGCCAAGGGCCTGCACGGCGCGCTGCGCAACGGCATCGCGGGCTGGCGTGACGACGACCTCGCGTTCGTCGCCGACTGGGGCTTCCCGCTGGACGCCACCGCTGGCCGGGTCACGATCTGGCAGGGCGACCAGGACAACATGGTCCCGTTCACGCACGGCCAGTGGCTGGCGGCCAACCTTCCCGGCGCCCGCGTCAACCTGCGACCAGGCGCGGGCCACCTCACGATGACCGTGACCGCCATCGACGCAATCCTCGACGATCTGCTCGATTTGGCCGGCCGCTAGCATCGATACCGTGAGCGGTCCTGAGCTCCCCGATCGCGGGGTACCTGACGAGTTCGACCGGCTGTGGACGCCGCACCGGATGGCCTACATCAAGGGCGCGGGCAAGCCCACCGGCCCCGGCGCGGACGAAGGCTGCCCGTTCTGCATCGCGCCCACCCTCAGCGACGAGGACGGCCTGATCGTGGCCCGCGGCGAGCTGGTCTACGCGATCATGAACCTGTACCCGTACAACAGCGGCCACGTGCTGATCTGCCCGTACCGGCACCTGGCCGACTACACCGAGCTGACCGCCGGCGAGACGGCCGAGTTCAGCGACTACACCAGGCGCGCGATCACCGCGCTGCGCAACGTCTCAGGACCGCACGGCTTCAACATCGGGATGAACCTCGGCACCGTCGCCGGGGCGGGCATCGCCGCTCACCTGCACCAGCACGTCGTGCCCCGCTGGGGCGGCGACACCAACTTCATGCCGGTCACCGGCCGCACCCGCGTCCTGCCCCAGCTGCTAGCCGACACCCGCAAGCTCCTAGCCGACGCCTGGCCGGAAGCCTGAGCGCTTGCGCCCCTCCCGTCACCGCGAAAATGACCGGGTGTCCTTACCGCCCGTATGGGGGGTTAAGGACACCCGGTAACTCCCTTCGAGCCCGGGCAGCCCGTCAGGCGGGTTTCAGCTCGCCCGCGACCTTGGCCGCCAGGTGCGAGGGCAGCGGCTCGTGCCGCAGGTACCCGCGGTTGAACGACCCGGTGCCGTGCGACACCGACCGGAGCTCGATCGAGTACCTGGTGATCTCGAGTTCCGGCACCTCGGCCCGGATCTGCGTGCGCCCGACACCGACCGCCATGGTTCCGATCACCCGGCCGCGGCGGCCCGACAGGTCGGACATGACCGCGCCGACGTACTCGTCGGGCACCAGGATCGACACCTCGTCGACTGGTTCGAGCAGCACCGGCGCGGCCCGCTCGCAGGCGTCCCTGAGCGCCGCGCGCCCCGCTTTCTGGAACGCCATGTCAGAGGAGTCCACCGGGTGCGCCTTCCCGTCGAACAGCGTCACCCGGACGCCGGTCATCGGGTAGCCGGCCAGCACTCCGGCCTCCATCTGCGAACGGACGCCCTTCTCCACCGACGGGATGAACTGCCTGGGCACCACGCCGCCGACGATCTTGTCGACGAACTCGAACCCGGTCGTGCCCGAGGGCAGGGGCTCCACCTCGATATGGCAGATGCCGAACTCGCCGTGCCCGCCGGTCTGCTTCACGTTCCTGCCCAGCCCGCGGGCGGACAGCGACACGGTCTCGCGCAGCGGGATCCGCAGCGTCACCGTGTCGACCGCGACACCGTAGCGCGCGGACAGCCGGTCGAGCAGCACGTCCGAGTGCGCCTCGCCCATGCACCACAGCACCAGCTGGTGGGTTTCGGCGTTGATCTCGAGGCGCATCGTGGGATCCTCGGCGACCAGGCGCCCCAGGGCGGAGGACAGCTTGTCGTCGTCCGCCTTGGAACGGGCGACGATGGCGACCGGCAGCAGCGGGTCGGGCATCGACCACGGCTCCATGAGCAGCGGCTGCTCCCGCGACGACAGCGTGTCCCCGGTCTCGGCGGTGGACAGCTTGGCCACCGCGCAGATCGATCCCGCCGGGCAGACGTCGGCCGGGCGCTGCTGTTTGCCGAGCGGCGATGTCAGCGCGCCGACCCGTTCGTCGTCATCGTGGTCGGGGTGCCCGCGCTCGGCCCGGCCGTGCCCGGAGACGTGCACCGACATGTCCGGTCTGAGCGTGCCTGAGAACACCCGGACGAGGGAGATGCGGCCGACGTAGGGGTCGGAGGTCGTCTTCACGACCTCGGCGAGCAGCGGCCCGTCCGGGTCGCAGGTCAGCCCCGTGGCCGGCTCCCCGGTGACGGCGGAGGCGACCGGCGGCAGCGGGTGCTCGAGCGGCGAGGGGAAGGCCAGGGTGACGATCTCGAGCAGTTCGGCCATGCCGATGCCGCGGGCCGAGGAAACGGCGAGCACCGGGTAGAACGAACCCCGGGCGACGGCGGTCAGCAGGTCGGCGATGAGCACGTCGGTCGGTACGGTCTCACCGGACAGGTACCGGTCCATCAGCGTCTCGTCTTCGCTCTCGGTGATGATCCCCTCGATGAGCGAGTCGCGGGCAGGTGCCATCAGCTCGAGATCGGACTCCGCCGACACGGGCGACGCGGTCCTGGTACCCGGCGAGTAGTCGTAGAGGTTCTCCGACAGCAGGCCGATGAGCCCGCTCGCGCCGGTGCCGCCCGCGGCCGCGACCGGCAGGTACAGCGGCAGCACGCCTTCGCCGAACGCGCCCTGGCACTCGGCGAGCACCGTCGGGAAGTCCGCCCGCGCGTGGTCGATCTTGGTGATGACGACCGCCCGGGGCATCCCCACGGCGGCGCACTCGTCCCACAGCAGCCGGGTCACGCCGTCCACGCCGTCGGTGGCCGCGACGACGAACAGCGCGCAGTCAGCCGCGCGCAGTCCCGCCCGCAGGTCCCCGGTGAAGTCGGCGTACCCGGGGGTGTCAAGCAGGTTGACCGTGATCCCGTCGGAGACGAACGGGGTGAGGGCCAGGTTCACTGACCGCTTCTGCCTGATCTCCACGTCGTCGAAGTCGCTGGCGGTGGTCCCGTCCTCGACCCGCCCTGCCCTGGCCAGGGTGCCTGTGTGCAGGAGCAGCGACTCCGCCAGGGTCGTCTTGCCGCTCCCCGAATGGCCGACTAGCACCACATTGCGGATGCTGCCAGCCCCCGATTCCCTGCCCGCGCCTGCCGGTCCTGCCCCTCCTGAGCTGCCTGTGTTCGTCACTCTCGTCGCCTCCTCGCGCTCGTGAGCTTCCGTATGCACAGCGTGACCCGGCGGGCGCGTTACCACAAGACCCACGGGGAGAATCCGTCAGGTAGCGCCCAGGTGACAACGAAGGCAGCGGTACCGCCCCGCTGACGACCTGCGGTGCCTGCCACTAAGATCGTGTCGGCCATGCTGAACTTTCTTCGTCCCTTCTTCGCGCGCCTGTTCAGCCCGCTGATTCAGGCGCTCGCCCGCACGCCGGTCACCCCGAATATGATCACGGTCGCCGGCGCTATCGGCGTATCCGCGCCCTGCCTGGCGATGTTCCCGATCGGCTGGCTGTTTCCCGGCGCCGCGACCGCCACGGTGTTCACCTTCATGGACATGCTCGACGGCCAGCTCGCCCGCATCAAGGGAGACTCCGGCCGGTTCGGCGCGTTCCTCGACTCGACCACGGACCGGCTGGCCGACGCCTGCGTCTTCGGCGCCATCACGATCTGGTTCATCAAGGTCGACCACCTGCTCGCCGTCGTCAGCATGTTCTGCCTGGCCTGCGGCCTGTGCGTGTCCTACGTGAAGGCCAGGGCCGAGGGCCTGGGACTGAACGCCGACGTCGGCCTGATCGAGCGGCCCGAGCGGCTGGTGATCGGGCTCACCGCCATCGGCCTGTCAGGCCTGGGCATCCCCTACGTGCTCCCGGTCGGCATGTGGGGCCTCGCGGCAGGCACCTTGATCACGCTGTGCCAGCGGATCCGCTGCGTCTACCTGGACGCCAAGGCGAAGGACGGCCCCGCTCCCGCCCAGTCACCCGCTGGCCCCGGCCCGGCCCAGCCGACGGACGCCTGATGGGAACCCTGCGCGACCGGCTGGCGAGCGCGGGTTTCCGGGCCGGCTGGAGCCTGGTCTGCCGCCTGCCCGAGTCGCTGGCGCGGTCCCTGTTCAACTTCGGGGCCGACATCGCCTGGCGGCGCGAGGGCGGCGGGGTCCAGGTGCTCGAAGGCAACCTTGTCAGGGTGCTGCGCGCCGAGGCGGCCGCGGCCGGGACAAGCGCGGGCACGGGGACCGGCAGCGACAGCGCCGACATCGACGGCGCCGAGCTGCGCGAGCTCTCCCGGGCGGTGGTGCGCTCCTACGCGCGCTACTACCTGGAGACGTTCCGCCTGCAGACCATCCCTGACGAGCGCATCACGTCCGGGATGCACGTGAACACGGACAACCTCGACCTGACCCTCGAGCACCTGAAGAACGGCCGCGGCGTCATCTACGCGCTGCCCCATATGGGGGATTTCGAGCAGGCGGGCCGCTGGGTGATCCTGGTCGGCGCCGGCTCGTTCACCACCGTGGCGGAGCGCCTGAAGCCGGAGTCGGTCTTCCAGCGGTTCCTCGCGTTCCGCCGGGCTCTGGGTATGGAGGTGCTGCCGACCACGGGAGGCCCGCATCCGTTCGGCGTGCTGGCACAACGGCTGCGGGCCGGAAAGCTCGTCTGCATCGTCGCCGACAGGGACCTCTCGGACACCGGCGTCGAGGTGGACTTTCTCGGTGAGAAAGCGCTGTTCCCGGCCGGCCCGGCCGCGCTGGCCGTGCAGACGGGCGCGGCGCTGATGCCGGTCGCCTGCTGGTTCGTCGGCGACACGGAATGGGGCGCGCACATCTACGACGAGATCCCCGTCCCCGCAGAAGGCAACCGCAGGCAGAAGGCGGCCGCGATGACCCAGGAGCTGGCCCGGGTCTTCGAGCAGGCGGTCCTCGAGCACCCGGAAGACTGGCACATGCTGCAGAAGGTTTTCGTCAGCGACCTGGACCCGGAGCGGCTGGCCCGCAACCGCGGCCGCGCCGCGGCCGGGCCCGCTGGCACGGACGGCTCGACCAGCCCGGTCCGGCTGCCTGACGCGGCTGGGGCCGCTCACGTGGGGGAGCCCGCTGACGCCGGCTTCGGCAACCTAGACGAATCCGGGCCGGCCACATGAACAGGCAGGGAGGCCGCCCGTGCGGATAGGCATCGCGTGCCCGTACTCGTGGGACGTGCCGGGCGGCGTGCAGGCGCACATCAGGGACCTGGCGGAGTCGCTCATCGAGCTCGGCCACGACGTGTCGGTGATCGCGCCGGCCGACGAGGACCGGCCGCTGCCGCCCTACGTGGTGCCGGCCGGCCGGGCCGTGCCGGTGCCCTATAACGGCTCGGTGGCCCGGCTGGCGTTCGGTCCGCTGTCCGCTAACCGGGTGCGCCGCTGGCTCCGCGACGGGGACTTCGACGTGCTGCACGTGCACGAGCCTGCCGTGCCCTCACTGTCGCTGCTCGCCTGCTGGGTGGCGTCGGGGCCGATCGTGGCGACCGTGCACACCGCGATGCGCAAGTCCCGCTGGCTGCTGGCCAGCATGCCGGTGCTCCGCTCCGCGCTCGAGAAGATCGACGGCAGGATCGCGGTGTCCGAGGCGGCCCGTTCGACGTTCGTCGAGCACCTGGGCGGTGACGCGGTGCTGATACCGAACGGGGTGGCCACCCGCCGCTACCGCTACGCCGAGCCCCTCGACGGCTGGCCGGGCGACGGCGGCGCGATCGGCTTCCTCGGCCGGATGGACGAACCGCGCAAGGGCCTTCCGGTGCTGCTGCGGGCGTTCGAGCTGCTCGCACCTGACCGGCCTGGCCTGCGGCTGCTGATCGGCGGGAACGGCGACGCCGAGGACCACCGCGACAGCCTGCCCGAGGACCTGCGCGACCGCGCGGTGTTCCTGGGCGAGGTGTCGGAAGAGGACAAGATCCGGCTGCTGCACTCGGTCGACGTGTTCTGCTCGCCCAATACCGGCGGCGAATCCTTCGGCATCGTCACCGCCGAGGCCATGGCGGCCGGCGCCGCGATCGTCGCCAGCGACATCCCGGCCTTCCGCGACGTCCTCGACGGCGGCCAGGCGGGGGAGCTGTTCACCACCGGCGACCCGGCCGACCTCGCCCGCGCGGCCGGCCACCTGCTCGACGACCCCGCCCGGCGGGCCGGGCTGGCGGTCGCCGCCCTGGACGCGGTGGCGGCCTACGACTGGTCGATGGTGGCCCGGGACGTGGTCAGCGTGTACGAGACGGTGGTGCTGGGCACCGCGAGCGTCGCTGTGGCACGCTAACGGGGCAGCGGGACAGACAGGCAGGACGGATACACGTGGTCACCAACATCGTCATCATCGTCGCGGCCGTCATCCTCATCGGCGTCTACGTGTCGTGGCGGGCCGGCCGCCTGGACCGCCTGCACATCCGGCTGGAGGCCGCGCACGCGGCGCTCGACGCCACGCTGGCCCGGCGCAGCTCGGTCGCGCTCGAACTGGCCTCGTCGGGGTTCCTGGACCCGGCCACGAGCCTGCTGCTGGCCGGCGCGGCCCACGTCGCCCGGGGTGACGGGCATTCCGGCGAGGCCGGCCGCTCCCGTGAGCTGGCCGAAAGCGACCTGTCCCGCGCGCTGCGCGCCGCGTTCGCCCAGCCGGACGTCCGGGCCTCCCTGATCGGGCAGGACGGCGCGGACGAGCTGCTCGCCGAGCTGGAGTCCGCCGCGCACCAGGTCTTCCTGGCCCGGAAGTTCTACAACGGCGCGGTGGCCGTGACCCGCGCCGCCCGGGCCAAGCCGCTGGCCCGGGTGCTCCGCCTGGCCGGCGGGGCCGAGCTGCCGGAGTTCTTCGAGATCGACG
>DASYAD010000162.1:0-8056 GCA_036501515.1 Trebonia sp.
GGTGAGGTGGGCGAGATCGCGATCCGCGGGCCGAACGTGATGAAGGGCTACTGGCAGCGGCCCGAGGCCACCGCCGAGGCGATCCGCGACGGCTGGTTCCACAGCGGCGACCTGGCCCGGGTCGACGAGGACGGCTACTACTACATCGTCGACCGCAAGAAGGACATGATCATCCGGGGCGGCTATAACGTCTACCCGCGGGAGATCGAGGAAGTGCTCTACGAGCATCCCGCCGTCGCCGAGGCCGCCGTGATCGGCGTGCCGCACCCGTCCCTGGGCGAGGAGGTCGCGGCCGCGGTGGCCCTCAAGCCGGGCGCCGTCGCCACCGCCGGGGAACTGCAGGCCTACGTCAAGGGGCAGGTCGCGGCGTACAAGTACCCGCGCCACGTGTGGATCGCCGACGCGCTTCCCAAGGGACCGACCGGCAAGATCCAGAAGCGCGACATCGTCATCCCGGCCGACCTTTCGGCGTCGTGAGGCTGCTGCTGCTCGCTCCCCCGGGCGCCGGCAAGGGCACCCAGGGCGAGCGGCTGGCGGCCTGGTCCGGGGCGCGGCACATCGCGGCCGGCGACCTGCTGCGGGCGCAGGCCCGCGCCGGGGGCCGGCTGGGCCGCGAGATCACGGCGTACCAGGCCCGCGGTGACCTCGTCCCGGACGAGATCGTGCTCGACGTGCTGACCCCGGTCGTCACCGCGGCGGCCGCCCGCGGCGGGTACATCCTGGACGGCTTCCCGCGGACCCTCCCCCAGGCCACCGCCGCGGCGGAACTCGCGGCCCGGCTCGGCGTGACGCTGGACGCGGCGGTCTGCCTGTACGCGCCGGATGCGGTGCTGACCCGGCGGCTGCTGGACCGGGCCGGCCAGGGCGGCCGTGCCGACGACGTGGCCGACGTGATCCAGCACCGGCTGGGTGTGTACGCCGAGACGACCGGGCCGCTCGTTCCCTACTACACCGAACGGGGCATCCTGGTCGCGGTGGACGCCGACCAATCGCCCGATGCCGTCACCGCCGGCATCCAGGCCCGGCTGTCCGGGCTGTCGCTGACCCCGGCCCGGGAGTGAGCCAGGGATCCTACGGGTGCGACGGGAAGGCCAGAGCGGAAAAGTGAACCTCAACAGCGACAGCTGAATCACGGAGGTTCACGAGAATGAGCACCCATCTGCCCGGTCAGGCCGTCTTCGGGTCAAGCCTGCCCGAGGACATCGACTTCGAGCCGTTCCCGTCGTTCCCGCCGCCCGCCCGGCTCGCCGTCGTGGTAGGCCAGTTGTCCGAGCCCGCTCCGTACGTGGTCCGGGTCAAGCTGCCGTCCGGCGTCAAGCTGATGCCGCACCGGCACCACGAGGACCGGGTCTACACGGTCATGTCCGGCGTGTTCTACATCGGGCTGGGCGAGCACTTCGACGAGGAAGCCCTGCAGGCGTACCCGCCGGGTGCCGTCATCGTCCTGCCCGGCGGCACCCCTCATTTCCACTGGGCCAGATCCGGTGAGTACGTCACCCAGGTAACCGCGATCGGGCCGATCAGCCTCGACTACGTCGACCCGGAAAACGACCCGCGGAACAAGTGAGCCGACGATGATCATCACCGGCATCGAGACGTTCCCGCTCCGGATCCCGTTCAAGCCGGGTAACCGCTCCGCCGCCTCCGCCTGGGGGCCGAAGGGGGCGCACGCGGTGGACTCGCTCCTGGTCAAGGTGACGACCGACCAGGGCCTGGAAGGGTGGGGCGAAGCCTTCGGATTCACCGGGGTCCCGGTGACGCAGCGGGCGGTCGATGCGGTGATCGCCCCGCTGTGCGTCGGCCGGGATGCCGCGCGCATCGGCCCGCTGATGGCCGGCGTCCAGGACAAGCTGGCCGTCTTCGGACGCGGCGGCCCGTTCACGCACGCCCTGTCCGCGGTGGATATCGCGCTGTGGGATATCGCGGGCAAGGCCGCCGACGCCCCGCTGCATCTCCTCCTCGGCGGCGGCCGCGACGACCTGGCCTGCTACGCGAGCCTGGACGCCTACTCCGATCCCGAGCTGGTCCGGGCCGCCGTCCGGAAGGCGGCCGACGCCGGTTTCTCTGCTGTCAAGCTGCACGAACGAGACCTCCGGGTGGTGCGCGCCGGGCGCGAGGAAGCCGGCCCCGAGGTGGACCTGATGATCGACGTGAACACGGCCTGGACGGTGAACCAGGCGCGGGCGATGGCGGGGCAACTGCGGGAGATCGGGCCGAAGTGGCTGGAAGAGCCGGTCTGGCCGCCGGAAAACTTCGACGGCCTGGCGGAGGTACGCCGCACCGGCGGCGTCGCGATCGCAGCCGGCGAGAACGTGGGGACCCTGCTGGACTTCGGACGGCTGCTGGACGCCGGGGCCGTGGACTTCGTGCAGCCGAGCCCGGCCAAGATGGGCGGCATCACCGAGCTGCGCAAGGTCTTCACGGCGGCGGCTCTCCGCAACGTCACCGTCATGCTCCATTCCTTCTACGACGGTCCCGGCCTGCTGGCCGCGATACACGCCACCGCCGCGCTGGGAACGGCTGACTCGATGATCGAATGGCGGTATTTCGATCTCGAGGCCACGATCCTGGGAGACGCGCTCACCGTGGCGGACGGCCGGGTCCTGGTACCGCAGGGTCCCGGGCTCGGAATCGAACCCGACCCCGACGTGATCGGCGCCTACCTGCTGAAGGACTAGCGGCGGCGCGGGCATGGCCGGGCCGCCGCGCGGGCGGGGAAAACCAGTGTCCTCGCCGCGTCCGGCTGATCTAGCTTGAGGCCATGGTGTCAATGAGTCACATCCTGGCGTTCGCTGCCGTGGCGATGGTCCTCATCGCCGTCCCGGGCCCGAGTGTCCTGTTTACCGTCAGCCGGGCCCTGACGGTCGGTCGGCGGTCGGCGCTGTTCACGGTCATCGGCAACGAGATCGGGGAATTCGCGCAGGTAGCCGCGGTGGCGTTCGGGGTCGGCGCGCTGGTGGAGCGGTCGGCTGAGATCTTCGCCATCGTGAAGTGGGCCGGGGCCGCCTACCTGGTTTTCCTCGGCGTCCAGGCGATCAGGCACCGGCGGTCGATGACGGAGGATCTCGCCGCGCGGACGGTGCCGGTACGACCGCTGCGGGCCATACGGGACGGGTTCATCGTCGGCGTGACCAATCCGAAGACGATCGTGATCTTCGTGGTGGTCCTGCCGGAGTTCACCGACCGCGGGCCCGGGTACCTGCCCGTGCCGTTGCAGATGCTGATCCTCGGCGGCCTGTTCGCGTCCATCGCGCTGCTGCTCGACAGCGCCTGGGCCGCCGTCGCCGGCACGGCCCGGCAGTGGCTCGTCCGGTCGCCTCGGCGGCTCGCTCTGATCGGCGGGACCAGCGGCCTGGTGATGATCGGGCTCGGCGTCAGCATCGCCGCTACCGGCCGCAGCGACTGACCCGTCCGGCTCAGCAGGGCCGCTGGCCGACGGCCCGGAACGCGCGGTCGACGATCTCGCTGAGCGGCCGCGCCCCGTCGTGGCCGGTCCATTCTTCGAGGGCGGCGCCGAAACAGGACAGCGCGCTGACCGCGGCCGACCTCGCGCAGATCGCACGGATCCTCCCGCACGGCGGGTTCGGCGCGCGCTTCCCCGAAGAGCGCGTTCCCGTCTGGGAATGACCCAGGCCCCGCGCAGCGGGCGGAAGACTTCCTCCTGGGGAGGTACGGGCGGGACGGCTGGGGCGTGCCGGGCCGGGTCAGATGGCGGCGGGGCCGGCTCCGGGTCGGCGCGATGTGGCAGCGTGCCGGTTATATGCGTGTCGATGTCACATCGCGCCGGTGCGAGGGCTGCTGGCCGGGAGAAGCACGGGAGGCGAGGGGCTCCTGAGATACGGGGGTGCCAGCCGCACCCTCAGCTGTACGTAGCTTCTTCGCGTTGCGTCTCGGGGGTGCTGGTGAGGAAGTCGATAAGGCTGTAGGGGGCGCGGTCGCCGAGGCAGAGGCCGAGGATCTCGTGCGCGTCGGCGGCGAACGCCTCGCTGCGCGGGAACATCACCGCTTCGTAGGCGGCCAGGGCCGCTTCGGTGTCGCCGGGGTGCGCGGCGATGGCCTGGCCGAGCTGGGCGCCGTCGAACATCGCCAGGTTGGCGCCGTCCCCGGACGGCGGCATCAGGTGCGCGGCGTCACCGAGGAGCGTCACCCCGGGCACGCGGTCCCACCGGTGCGCGTCCGGGAGGGTGTAGAGCATGCGCGGGACCGGTGCGGTCTCGCCGTCGGTGATCAGTGCGGTGAGTTCCGGCGCCCAGCCGTCGAACTCGGCCGCGACCTGGGCGATCGCGGCGGCGGTGTCGGTGAAGTCGATGCTGGTGATCCACTCCAGGGGCCGGGTCAGCTCGACGTAGGTATGCAGGATGTCGCCCGCCTCGCGGTGGGCGACGATCCCCTTGCCCGGGGTGAGTGCGTACATGGCGCCGCCGCCGACCGCGGCGGCCGTCGCGGCGTGCCGCTCGTCGGCGTCATAGAGGTAGGTCTCGACGTAGGTGGTGCCGACGTACTCGGGCGGGGCGCCGGAGAGCAGCGGCCGGATCTTGGACCAGGCGCCGTCGGCGCCGACGAGGAGGCTGGTGCTCACCGTCGAGCCGTCGGCGAAGGCCAGCTCGTGCCGGCCGTCGCCGAGGGGCTCGACGCCGGTGACCTTGCGGCCCCACTGGATCGTCCCGGCGGGCAGGGAGTCGAGCAGGATCTGGCGCAGGTCTCCGCGCAGCACCTCGGGGCGCAGGTCGCTGCCGTCGTCGGGCTCGTCGAGCAGCACCTGCCCGTGCGGGCCGAGCATGCGCGTGGCCTGGGCGCCCTCGTGGATGATCGCGCGGAACTCGGCGGTGAGGCCCGCCGCTTCCAGCGCGGCTTGCCCGTCGTCCTCGTGGATGTCGAGCTGGCCGCCCTGCGTACGGGCCTGCGCCGAGGGGTCTGCCTCGTAGATCGTGGCCGGGATGCCGTGGACGTGCAGGACGCGGGCCAGCACCAGGCCGCCGAGGCCCGCGCCGACGATCGTGACTGGTGTCGTCATCATGATGCCTTTCACGCGTTGATTGGAATGCCGTTCCATAGCTATCTTGGAACAACGTTCTAGATATGTCAAGATGGTGCTCATGGCGATCAGGACGCAGCGGGCCGAACGGCGCACGGACGCGCTGTCGAAGGAGCGGATCGTCGCGGCCGCGATCGAGATCCTCGACACCGACGGCGAGAGCGCGCTGACCTTCCGCGCGCTCACGGCGCGCCTGGCCACCGGGGCCGGCGCCATCTACTGGCACGTCGCCAATAAGAACGAGCTGCTCGCGGCGGCCACCGACGACGTCATCGCCCGGGCCATGACCAAGCCGGCCAGCGATGCGGGACCGCGGGACGCGATCCGCGTCATGGCCCTCGGGGTGTTCGACGCCATCGACAGGCACCCCTGGGTAGGCACCCAGCTCTCCCGCGAGCCGTGGCAGTCCGCGGTGATGCAGATCTTCGAAGGGATCGGCGAGCAGCTCCAGGCGCTCGGCGTACCCGGGCGAGCGCAGTTCGACTGCGCGTCAGCGCTCCTGAACTACGTTCTCGGCCTGGCCGGGCAATACGCCGCGGGCGCCCGCCTCATCCCCCGCGAGACGGACCGGTCGGCCTTCCTCGCGACCGTCGCCGCCCGGTGGATGCAGCACGATCCCGCGGAGTACCCGTTCCTGATTCAGATGGCGGCGCAGCTGGCCGGGCACGACGACCGTGAGCAGTTCCTGGCCGGCATCGACCTCATCCTGGCCGGCATCACAGCCTGCTGAACCCGACGTTTCCGCGACATATACGTTGGCGGAGGGCAGATGGTTCAGCTTGAACCGTGCGACTTTTCTCACCTTGACCGACTTAGGTATGCCTAACCTAACCTCAACCGAGGTTATAAGGGGAGAGGTGGGCATGAAGGCGACCAGGTTGGCGGCCGCGGCGGCCGCGACGGCGGGAGCGCTGCTCGTGGCGGCGTGCAGCAGCAGTGCAGGCAGCAGTTCCAGCGCGGCGTCACCGACGGCGGCCGCGGCGGGGAGCGGATCATCCCTCAGGGGCCAGACGATCACGCTGTACAACGGGCAGCATGAGCAGACGACCGATGCGCTGGTGAAGGCGTTCGAGAAGCAGACCGGCGTGACGGTGAAGGTACGCAGCGACGACGAAGACGTGCTGACCCAGCAGATGGAACAGGAGGGCGCGCGCTCGCCCGCGGACGTGTTCTTCACCGAGAACACCCCGCCGCTGGCCCGCCTGGACGAGAAGGGCCTGCTCGCCCCGCTGCCCGCCTCGGTCATGGGCGACGTCCCGGCCCAGTACAGCTCGTCCGACCAGCACTGGGTCGGCGTGTCGGCCCGGGTCAGCGTGATGGTCTACAACACGACCAAGCTGAAGAAGTCCGACCTGCCGACGTCGGTACTGGGCCTGGCCGACCCGAAGTGGAAGGGCAAGCTGGACATCGCCCCGTCGGAGACGGACTTCGCCCCGATCGTGACCTCGATCGCGCAGGACAAGGGCGAGGCGGCCGCGGTGGCGTGGCTCAAGGCGATCAAGGCCAACGCGGGCGCGCACCAGGACCCGGATAACGAGACGCTGGTGGCCAACGTCAACAAGGGCACCACCGACCTGGGCATCATCAACCACTACTACTGGTACCGGCTGCGCGACGACGTCGGCCAGTCCGGGCTGCACTCGGCGCTGGCCACCTTGGCCCCCGGTGATGACGGTTACCTGCTGAACGTGTCCGGCGCCGCCGTGCTGAAGTCCAGCCAGCACCAGGCCGCGGCCCAGGCTCTGCTCGCGTTCCTGGTCAGCGCGGCGGGCGAGCACGTACTGGCTAACAGCGACAGCTGGGAGTACCCGGTCGGGTCGAACGTGACCAACTCGGCGCTACCTGCCCTGTCCGGGTTCAAGCCGCGGTCGTTCAGCCTGGCCCAGATCGGCGACGGCAGTCACGCCGTCGACCTGCTGCAGCAAGCGGGCCTGCTCTGAGCGCGGTACCTGAGATCGCGGCCGGGGCCGCCGCACCGCCTGCCCGGCGGGTGCGGCGGCTCCGCCGTGCGTCCGCCCCCGCCCTGTACGTGGCCGGGGCGGCCGTGGCGGCGGCCCTGCTGCTGCCCGAGGTGTTCCTCATCCTGCAGGCCGGCGACGCCGGCTGGGCCGAGGTGCACAGCGTCCTGGTCCGGCCGCTGTCGGCTGAGCTGCTGCGCAACACGGTCAGCCTGACCATCCTGGTCGCGGTGGCCACCGGGGTGACCGGGACGGCCGCCGCGTGGTGCGTGGTCCGCACCCGGCTGCCGCTGGCGCGGTTGTGGGGCGTGCTGGTGGTGCTGCCGATCTCGATCCCGGATTTCATCGTCGGCTATGCCTGGCACTCGCTGTTCCCGGGCTTCATCGGGCTCCCGGCCGCGGGCCTGGTCATGACCCTGGACCTGTACCCGCTGGTCTACCTGCCGGTGTCCGCCGCGCTGCGGCGCACCGACCCGGCCCTGGAGGAGAGCGCCCGGGCGCTCGGGCTGGGCGGCTGGGCCACCTTCCGGCGAGCCGTCTTCCCGCAGATCCGCCCGGCCCTGCTGGGCGGCATGCTCGTCGTCAGCCTGGCCATGCTGGCCGAGTTCGGCGCGTTCGAGATCTTGTCCTTCCGCACCTTCACCACGGAGATCTTCACCGAGCTGAAGGTCGACCAGCCGGCCGCGTCGGTGCTGTCCCTGCTGCTGGTCGCGCTGGGCGCGGTCGTGCTGCTGGCCGAGGCGGCCAGCGCCGGGGCGGGACGCCGGCTAAGCCGGTCCGGGCCGCAGGCGCCCCGGCCGCCGTCGCGGGCCCGGCTCGGCGCCGGCCTGGTGCCGGTCCTGACCGGCCTGGCCATCCTGACCGTGGCCGCGCTCGGCGTCCCCATCGGCACGCTGGTGTACTGGCTGACCCAGTCGCACTCCACCACCCTGCCCGCCAGCACCACCTTGCTCGGGGCCGTCTGGGCGACCGTCCGCTACGCCGCGGCCGCCGCGGTGCTGGCCACCGCGGCCGCGGTACCCGTCGCGCTGCTGGCCGCCCAGCGCCGCGGCCGGCTGGCCCG
>DASYAD010000163.1:0-2376 GCA_036501515.1 Trebonia sp.
GCTCAACGGGGTGACCTCGCCGCCGAAAGCCTCGATGAACTCGTCGTACTCGCGGGTCAGCTGGCCCAGGTCCCAGGCCTGGCCGACCAGGGTGCCCAACGAGCCGCCGCCCTGGTGCTCGGCGGTGAACAGGTACCCGTCCGGCAGCCCGGCCTCGCCCAGGATCTGGCGTACCTCGCCGCCGCGGTCGCTGCGCGGGCTCAGCCATACGCCCGGCATGACGTTGCCGAACCCAGCCCAGCGCAGCCGCGTCCTGAGCACGTGCCGGGCGGCCCGTTCGGTCTCGGGGGTACGCGCGATCACGATCGTCCACCGGCCGTCCCAGTCCGCGGCGACCGCCGTAAAGCCGAAGATGCGTTCGGTGCCGTCGCGCAGAAGCCGCATCGCCTCCGGGGTGAGCCGCCACACGGTGCGCCGCCCGACCCGCTCCGAGCTCAGCCAGTTGTCCGCCGCGGTGCGCATCAGCGCCTGCCTGGCCGCCTTCTCCTCGACCCCCAGCCGGGCGAACACGTCGATGAACGCCGACGTCCAGGCCTCCCCGCCGGTGCGCAGGACCAGCTCGCCGAGCACGGTGAACAGCACGCTGCGGGCGCTGTCCGTGCCCGCCGCGTGACGGCGCAGCAGGGTGGGGGGCTGCTCGCCCAGGCTTGCCTCGGTCATGACAACCAAAATACTACGAACTCTTGACGTTGAACTCAAGTTTTGTAGAGTATGAAGCACCGGCAGGAAGGACCGCGCCATGACCGAGGCGGTACAGACAGAAGCGGTACACACCGAACGGGTCGACTTCCGTGTCCGCCCGGACCGGTACAAGCACTGGCGGCTATCGACCGACGGGCCGGTCGCCACCCTGACGATGGACGTCGACGAGCAGGGCGGCCTGGTGCCGGGCTACGAGCTGAAGCTGAATTCCTACGACCTCGGCGTGGACATCGAGCTCTACGACGCGGTGCAGCGGCTGCGCTTCGAGCATCCCGAGGTGCGCACCGTCGTCATCACCAGCGGCAAGCCGAAGATCTTCTGCGCCGGCGCGAACATCCGCATGCTCGCCGCCTCGCCGCACGGCTGGAAGGTGAACTTCTGCAAGTTCACCAACGAGACGAGAAACGGCATCGAGGACGCCACCGCGCACTCGGGCCAGACCTACCTGGCCGCGGTGAACGGCACCGCCTCGGGCGGCGGGTACGAGCTGGCGCTGGCCTGTGAGCACATCATGCTGGTCGACGACCGGTCCTCGGCGGTGTCCCTGCCCGAGCTGCCGCTGCTCGGGGTGCTTCCGGGCACCGGCGGGCTGACCCGGGTCTCCGACAAGCGGCACGTGCGGCGGGATCTGGCCGACTACTTCTCCACCAAGTCCGAGGGCGTCGGGGGCAAGAAGGCCGTGCAGTGGCGCCTGGTCGACGAGGCCGTGCCGCGCCCGCGGTGGGACGAGACCGTGGCCGAGCGGGCCGCCGAGCTGGCGAGCCGCTCCAGCCGCCCGCAGGACGCGACCGGCGTCGAGCTGACCCCGCTCACCAAGACCGCCGCCGACGACGCCATCAGGTACGACCACGTGGAAGCGCGCCTGGACCGCGACGCGGGCCGGGTCGACATATCGGTAAAAGGCCCGCATAGCGACCCGCCCGCCGATATCGCCGGGGCCACCGCTCAGGGCGCGGCGTTCTGGCCGCTCGCGGTGACCCGTGAGCTCGACGACCTGATCCTGGACCTGCGCACCAACGAGACCGAGCTCGGCACGTGGGTCTTCCGCACCGAAGGCGACCCGGCCCTGGTCCTCGCCCACGACGCGCTGCTTCTGGGCGGCAAGGACGACTGGTTCGCCAACGAGGTGCTGCAGTACCTCAAGCGCACGCTGCGGCGGCTCGACGTGACCAGCCGCAGCCTGATCGCGGCGATCGAGCCGGGCAGCTGCTTCGCCGGCTCGCTGCTCGAGCTGGCGCTGGCCGCAGACCGGTCGTTCCAGCTGGCCGGGGTGTTCGAGGACAAGGACCCGGACGCGGAGCCCGCGACCGTCACCCTCGGGGAGATGAACCTGAGCCCGCTGACGATGAGCAACGGGCTGACCCGGCTGCAGACCCGGTTCTGGGGCGACGAGGCCGGCTACGAGGCCGCGGCCAAGAGAAAGGGCGAGGCGCTGGAGGCCGAGGACGCGGCCGAGCTGGGCCTGGTCACGTTCGCGCCGGACGACATCGACTGGGACGAGGAAATCAGGATCGTGACCGAGGAGCGGTCCAGCTTCAGCCCCGACGCGCTCACCGGCCTCGAGGCCAACTACCGGTTCGCCGGCCCGGAGACGATGGAGACCAAGATCTTCGGGCGGCTGACCGCCTGGCAGAACTGGATATTCAACCGGCCCAACGCGTCGGGCCCGGACGG
>DASYAD010000164.1:0-2798 GCA_036501515.1 Trebonia sp.
GACATCGAGCGAAGCACCGTCACGCCGCAGCGCGTCCCTGATCGCGTTGGCCGGCTGGAGCAGGAGCGACGGGTCGGGCCCGGCGGCGGTGCCGTAGCCGCCGATCTCGGCCAGCCAGGTCAACCCGAGACCCGCGGCGACGGACTTGTCCATCACGACCACGGCGCAGCCGCCGTCCGACAGCTGCGAGGAAGAGCCCGCGGTGATCGTCCCGCCGTCGCTGAACGCGGCGGGCAGCCGGGCGAGGCGCTCGGCCGTGGTGCCCGGGCGGATGCCCTCGTCCTGCTCGAGGTTGACAGTGCCGCGCGGACCCGCACCCGACAGGACGGTGATCTCCTCGCCGAGCCGTCCCTCCTTGACCGCGGCCACGGCACGAGCGTGCGACTCGGCCGCGAACTCGTCCTGGTCGGCCCGGCTGATGCCGCCCAGCCTCTCCTGGTACATGTCGGTCGCCGCGCCCATCGGCAGGCCGTCGAACCCGCACACGAGCGCGTCGCTGTCCAGGGAGTCCTCAAGCGCCCCGCCGGCGCCGTAGCGCCAGCCGCGGCGGGCGTCGCGCATCAGGTGCGGCGCGTTCGACATGGACTCCATGCCGCCGGCCACCACCACCTGGCTGTACCCGAGCTGGATTTGCTGGGCGGCCTGCGCGATCGCGGTCAGGCCGGACAGGCAGAGCTTGTTGACGGTGGTCGCGGGGACGCTCATCGGGATGCCGCCGCGGGACGCCGCCAGCCGGGCCGGGTTGGGGCCGGCTCCGGCCTGGACCACGTTGCCGAGGAAGACGGCGTCGACTTGGTCGCCGCTGATCCCGGCGCGCCGCAGCGCGGCCTCGACCGCGATGCCGCCGAGGTCGGCCGCCCGCAGCGGCGCGAGGGCGCCGAGCAGCTTGCCGACGGGAGTACGGGCTCCGGCCACGAGCACTGGCTGCGGCATACGGGTCTCTCCTCAGTAAGAGATGCAATAAAAGCCGGTCAGTCCGAACGGAGGCGGCTGCCACCGTCACGCCACGCGCTGCCAGTCAGCCATTGCCGCGCAGCAGCTGGCGGGCCATGACAACCCGCTGGATCTGGTTGGTGCCCTCGTAGATCTGGGTGATCTTGGCGTCGCGCATCATCCGCTCCATAGGGTAGTCGCGTGTGTACCCGTAGCCACCGAGGAGCTGCACCGCGTCGGTCGTGACGGCCATCGCCGCATCCGACGCCATGGTCTTGCAGGCCGAGGAGACGAACGTCAGGTTCGGCACCTTCACGCCCGCCATCGCCTGCTCGGACAGCGCGGCCGCGTGGTACGTGAGCTGCCGGGCCGCTTCCGTCTTCATCGCCATGTCGGCCAGCATGAACTGGATGCCCTGGAAGTCCGCGATCGCCTGGCCGAACTGGCGGCGCTCCTTGACGTAGCCGATCGCGTAGTCGAGCGCGCCCTGGGCGATGCCGAGGGCCTGGGCCGCGATCGTGATCCTGGTGTGGTCGAGGGTGGCCAGCGCGGTCTTGAAGCCGGTGCCCTCGGCGCCGATGATCCTCATCGCCGGGATGCGCGCGTCGTCGAAGATGACCGTGCGGGTGGGGGAGCCCTTGATGCCGAGCTTCTTCTCCAGCGGCCCGAAGCTCACGCCGGGATCCGTCTTCTCCACCACGAACGCGGAGATGCCGCGGGCGCCCTGGGACGGGTCGGTGACCGCCATCACCGTGTAGTACTGCGACTCGCCGGCGTTGGTGATCCACATCTTGGTGCCGTTGAGGACCCAGGAGTCGCCGTCGCGGACCGCCCGCGTCTTCATCGAGGCGGCGTCGGAGCCCGCGCCTGCCTCTGACAGGGCGTAGGAGAACATCGCCACGCCCCGGGCGACCTGGGGCAGGTAACGCTGCTTGAGCTCCTCCGAGGCCGACAGCAGGAGCGGGACCGTGCCGAGCTTGTTCACCGCCGGGATCAAGGATGAGGACGCGCACACCCGCGCGGTCTCCTCGATGACGATCACGGCCGCGAGCGCGTCGGCGCCCTCGCCCCCGTAGGCCTCGGGAATGTGCACCGCCTGCAGGCTGGCGCCGGTCAGCGCGGCCAGCGCCTCCGCCGGGAACCGCGCCTCGGCGTCGACCTCGGCGGCGAACGGCGCGATCTTCGCCTCGGCGACCTCGCGGGCCGTCTGGCGCAGCAGCTCGTGTTCCTCGCCCAGCGTGTACATCAGCGTCTCTCCTGGTAGTCGTAGAACCCGCGGCCGCTCTTGCGGCCGACCAGCACGGCCGCGGTCATCCGCAGCAGCAGCGGGGGCGCCGCGTACAGCGGCTCCTTGTGCTCGGCGTACATGGAGTCGGCGATCGCCTTGAGGGTGTCGAGGCCGATCAGGTCGGCCAGCTTGAGCGGGCCCATGACTTGCCGGTCCGCATGCAGCCGGCGGTGACCGCGTCGTCGTCGATCTCCCTGATCAGCACGTCAAGGCCGGCCCTGGCGCAGACCTCGGCGATGCCCGAGCCCATCAGGCCGGCTCCGATCACGCCGACCCGGGTGATGTCGCTCATTGCGTCCCTTCAGACGTTCCGGCGGTACTGGCCGCCAACTTCGAAGAACGCCTCGGTGACCTGCTGCAGGCTGCAGACCCGGGCGGCGTCCATCAGGGCGGCGAACACGTTGCCGCCGCCGCGGGCGGTCTGCTTTAGCGCCGTCAGCGCCTCGTGGGCCTCGTCGCGGTGCCGGTTCTGGAAGTCGCGGACCCGGTTCAGCTGCGACTTCTTCTCCTCGTCGGTGCCGCGGGCGAGCACCACAGGGGCCGCTTCCAGCTCCGGGTGCGGGTTGCGGAAGGTGTT
>DASYAD010000165.1:0-33186 GCA_036501515.1 Trebonia sp.
AGGACTACCAGCTCCGTCACGAGCGGGTCGCGGGAATTGACGTGGCGAAGGCGAAGGCGGACGTGTGCACCCGGCTGCCGCCGGGCCGCCCTGACGGGCGGCGCCGGTCGCGGACGGAGGAGTTCCCGGCGACCGTCGCCGGGGTGCAGGACCTGGCGGGCAGGCTGCTGGCTGACGGGGTGCAGCTGGTCTCGATGGAGTCCACGTCGGATTACTGGCGGCTGTGGTTCTTCGTGCTGGAGGCGGCGGGGCTGAACGTGCAGCTGGTGAGCTCGTCGCAGGCCAGGCAGCTGGCAGGGCGGCCGAAGACGGACCGGGCCGACGCGCAGTGGATCGCCCGGCTGACCGAGACGGGGCTGCTGCGGCCGTGCTTCGTGCCGCCGCCGGAGGTCCGGGAGCTGCGGGACTGGGCCCGGGCCCGCCTGCACCTGGTCCAGGACCGGACCCGGGAGTGGCAGCGGCTGGAGAAGCTCCTGGAAGGCGCCCTGGTCAAGGTCTCGTCCGTGGTGTCGGCCCTGGCGGGGAACAAGACCGCCCGCGCGATCGTCGAGGGCCTGATCGCGGGGGAGCGGGACCCGCAGGCCCTGGCGGGCCTGGCCCTGGGGTCGCTGCGCGGGAAACGCGGCGAGCTCGCGGCGGCGCTGCAGGGGGCAGCGTTCGGCCCTCACCACGCCCGGCTAGCCCGGGTCCACCTGGACCGGATCGACGCGATGGACCGGCACGTGGCCATGCTGGACGACGAGGTCGCGGCCTGCCTGGACGCGATCCCGGCCGCGCAGGGCGTCACCGCCGCCGGCGACCGCTCCCCGGACCCCGGGCAGGACGCCGTCGTGCTGCCGGCCGCGCAGCGGCTGGCCGAGATCCCCGGCGTCACGGTGAAGCTGGCGATGAGCATCATCGCTGAGACGGGCCTGGACATGTCCCGGTTCCCGGCCGCCGGGCACCTGGCGTCCTGGGCCGGGCTGGCCCCCTCGGCCCGCCAGTCCGGCAGCCTGTCCCGCAAGCCCGCCAAGAAGCAGGGCAACGCTTACCTGCGCGGTCACTGCACCCAGGCCGCCAGCGGGGCCGCCCGCACCGGCACGTTCCTCGGCGAAAGGCTCCGCCGCCTGTCACGCCGGTCCGGCGGGGCCAGGGCCCGCTGCGCTGTCGCCCGCTCCGTCCTCGTCATCGTCTGGCACCTGCTCAACGACCCTGCGGCCCGTTACACCGACCTCGGCCCAAGCTGGCACGAGAAGAAAACCGACCGCGACAAGAAGATCCGCGGCCACCTGCGCCAGCTCCAGGCCCTCGGCCTGCAGGTGACCGTCACCGGCACAGCCGCCTAAACCAAAACCGCCCCTGACCAGGCCCGCAGCCCAACCCGCCACGGGCCCTTCAACCACGCCCGCGTTTAGCTGAGGATTCTCTCGGTCAGCAAGAAGCGCGGGGCGCGTGTCAGCTCGGCTCGCGCGCACCCGGCATGACGGCCTCTGATAACAGCAAGAAGCGCGGAGCGCTTACCGGCCGCTACCCGCCGAAGACGCGGAGCGCTTACCCGCCGGTCCGCGTGCTTACTATCCGCCCACGTCGCCCGCCCACGTCGCCCGCCCACGTCGCCCGCCCACGTCGCCCGCCTACGTCGCCCGCGCTTACCAGCCGCGCTCGCGCCACTCCTCCAGGTGCGGCCGCTCGGCGCCGACAGTGGTGTCGCCGCCGTGCCCCGGGTACACCCATGTCGCGTCGGAGAAGCGGCCGAAGATCTTGTCGGCCACGCCCTGGTACAGCGTCGCGAACCGGGCCGCGTCCTGCTGGGTGTTGCCGACGCCGCCAGGGAACAGGCAGTCGCCGGTGAACAGGTGCGGCGCCGGCCCGTCGGCCTCAAGGGCGAGCGCGATCGACCCCGGCGTGTGCCCGACCAGGTGGGTCACGCTGAGCACGCTGTCGCCCCAGGCGACCGTGCCTCCGTCCTCGACCAGCTCGTCCGTCGGCACCGGGATGCCCGGCGCGTCCAGCGGGTGCGCGACGGTGACCGCGCCGGTCGCGGCCTTCACCGCGGCCAGGCCCTGCCAGTGGTCCGCATGCTGGTGGGTGGTCACGATCTTGGCCACCGGCGTGTCGCCGATCAGCTCGATCAGCCGCCCCGGCTCGGCCGCGGCGTCGATGAGCAGCCCCTGCCCGGTCCCGTCGACCAGCAGGTACGCGTTGTTGTGCATCTCGCCGACGGCCAGCTTGGTCAGGGTCACGCCGCCGATTTGCCGCGTGTCCGCCGGGCCGCCGACCTGTACGTCTCCCGTGTAAGTCACGCAACGAATCTAGTGCCGCGGCGCCCCGCCTGTCGCCTCGCCCCCGGTTCCTCGCCCGCTAGCTCAGCAGCGTGGTCTGCCCGGCCGAGGGCGACTCAGCCAGCGCGCCCGGGTAGAAGCCGCGCGCCGTTCTGAATAGCTCATCGAGGGAAGGCCACCAGGGGCCGTGCCGCAGCGTGCCCAGCTCGGCCAGCACGGCGGCCGCCTGGGCGGCGGGCTCGGCCCCGGCGGCGACCGCCACCCGGTTGGGCCGGACGGCGCGCAGCGGTCCCAGGTAGAAGTCGGGTGCCTGCGGCGCCTCGCCGGCCGCGGCCTGCTCGGCCAGCACGAGGTAGTAGTCGGGCAGCTCGAACTGCCTGCCCCGCCAGGCCGCCAGGGCCTCGGCCGCGCGGAGCTCGAACTCGTCGGTGCCGCGCGGCGCCGCGGCGAGCGACCACATGTCCCGCCAGGCGTCGGCCACCGCGCGCAGCGGGTCGGCCGCCACCAGCACGTACGGGGCGGTGATGCCGGCCGCGCGGCGCAGCGCCCTGGCGGCCGTCTCGAGCTCGCCGCCTGCGCTGCCAGGGCCTGCGCTGCCAGGGCCTGCGCTGCCAGACCCCGGCGGCTGGTCTTCCGGCCGGACCAGCACGACGTTCAGCGACCGGCCGACCGCGGCGAGGGCCTGCTCGCCCGGCCGTCCCGCCAGCACCACCACGGTGGAAGGGTTGTGCCTCACCGGCCCGAGGATAGCCCGCGCCGCCGGCGGCAAGCACACCACCCGATAAGAACAGAGCTGTCCAGAACGGGAGCGGCTGACACCGGGTTCGAAGATATTTTCCCGTCCGTCAGGCCGGCCCGGCGACGGTGCCGTACGCTGGGAGCACGGCCGGCCGGACGGCGGGCGGTCGGGGGACCGGGCATAACCGGCGCACTGACGGTGCTATGCAGGTGCGGGCTGGAGCGCCGGCGAACCGAAGGCAGCTGACGGGCGGGGACCGTTCCGTAGTCGGGCAGGTCGTTCCGCGGTCGGGGCGGTTCGTTTCGCGGGCGGGACAGAATGTCAGACCCCCTCGTTACGATGCCCAGGGACCGGTATCGGCGCCGGCCCGTCCCCATCCCCCGCAGGACGTACGACTGAAGAGAAGAGCGCGCAGTGGCTGACCGGCTTGTCGTTCGCGGCGCACGCGAGCACAACCTCAAGGACGTCTCACTCGACCTCCCGCGCGACGCCATGATCGTGTTCACCGGCCTGTCCGGTTCCGGCAAGTCCAGCCTGGCGTTCGACACCATCTTCGCCGAGGGCCAGCGCCGGTACGTGGAGTCGCTCTCGGCTTACGCCAGGCAGTTCCTCGGCCAGATGGACAAGCCGGACGTGGACTTCATCGACGGACTGTCGCCCGCTGTCTCCATCGACCAGAAGTCGGCCAGCCGCAACCCCCGGTCGACCGTCGGCACCGTCACCGAGGTGTACGACTACCTGCGGCTGCTGTTCGCCCGGGTCGGTAAGCCGCACTGCCCGATCTGCGGGCGCCCGATCGCGCGGCAGAGCCCGCAGCAGATCGTGGACCGGGTGCTCGAGCTCGACGAGGGCACCCGTTTCCAGGTGCTCGCGCCCGTCGTGCGCGGCCGCAAGGGCGAGTTCACCGAGCTGCTGAAGGAGCTGCAGACCAAGGGCTACTCCAGGGCCCGGGTCGACGGCACCGTCGTCCGGCTGGACGAGGTCGCCAACGACACGACCACGCTGCCGGTGCTGAAGAAGTACGAGAAGCACGACATCGAGGTCATCATCGACCGGCTCGCGGTCAAGGACACCGCCAGGCGGCGGCTGACCGACTCGGTGGAGACCGCGCTCGGGCTGGCGGGCGGCGTCGTCATCCTGGACTTCGTCGACCTGCCCGAGGACGACCCGCACCGTGAGCGGATGTACTCAGAGCACCTGGCCTGCCTGTACGACGACCTGTCGTTCGACGAGCTCGAGCCGCGGTCGTTCAGCTTCAACTCGCCCTGGGGCGCCTGCCCGGACTGCACCGGCCTCGGCACCAGGATGGAAGTCGACCCGGAGCTGATCGTCCCCGACCCGGCCAAGTCGCTGGACGAGGGCGCGATCGCCCCCTGGGCCGGCGGGCACGTCAGTGACTACTTCGACCGGCTTATCGAGGCGCTGGCCGAGACGATCGGCTTCCGCACCGACACCCCGTGGGAACGGCTCCCCGCCAAGGCTAAGAACGCCCTGCTCAAGGGCCTGGACCAGCAGGTGCACGTGCGGTACAAGAACCGCTACGGCCGCGAGCGTTCTTACTACACCAACTTCGAAGGCGCGATCACCTACGTCGAGCGCCGGCACGCCGAGGCGGAGTCCGACTCGAGCAGGGAGAAGTTCGCGGGCTTCATGCGCGAGGTGCCCTGCCCGACCTGCCACGGAGCCCGGCTCAAGCCGATCTCCCTCGCGGTCACGATCGACGGCAAGTCGATCGCCGCCTACTGCTCCCAGCCGATCGGCGAGCTGGCCAAGAACCTGCTCAACCTGGAGCTGTCCGAGCGGGACATGACGATCGCGCGGCTGATACTCAAGGAAGTCAACGCCCGCCTCGGCTTCCTGCTCGACGTGGGACTCGACTACCTGACCCTGGCCCGGGCGAGCGCGACGCTGGCCGGCGGCGAGGCGCAGCGGATCAGGCTTGCCACCCAGATCGGCTCCGGCCTGGTCGGCGTCCTCTACGTGCTCGACGAGCCGTCGATCGGGCTGCACCAGCGCGACAACCAGAAGCTGCTCGACACCCTGCTGCGGCTGCGCGACCTTGGCAACACGCTGATCGTCGTGGAGCACGACGAGGACACGATCAAGGCAGCCGACTGGGTGGTCGACATCGGTCCCGGCGCCGGCGAGCACGGCGGCCACGTCGTGGTCAGCGGCACCGTCGAAGACCTGGTCAACAGCGAAGACTCGGTGACCGGGGCCTACCTGTCCGGCCGCAAGCGGATCGAGGTGCCGAAGAAGCGCCGCAAGCCGACCAAGGCCCGCGAGCTCACCGTCAAGGGCGCGGCCGAGAACAACCTGCGGAACGTGGACGTCAGCTTCCCGCTCGGCTGCTTCATCGCGGTCACCGGGGTGAGCGGTTCCGGCAAGTCAACGCTGGTCAACGACATCCTGTACCGGGCGCTCGCGCGGGAGCTGCACGGCGCGCGGACGGTGCCAGGCAAGCACACCCGGGTGACGGGTATGGACCTGCTCGACAAGGTGGTGCACGTCGACCAGGGGCCGATCGGCCGTACCCCGCGGTCCAACCCGGCGACCTACACCGGCGTCTTCGACCACATCAGGAAGCTGTTCGCGGCGACCACCGAGGCGAAGGTCCGCGGCTACCAGCCGGGCCGGTTCTCGTTCAACGTCAAGGGCGGCCGCTGCGAGGCCTGCTCGGGCGACGGCACGATCAAGATCGAGATGCAGTTCCTGCCGGACGTGTACGTGCCGTGCGAGGTGTGTCACGGGGCCAGGTACAACACCGACACGCTGCAGGTGCACTACAAGGGCAAGTCGATCGCCGAGGTGCTCGATATGCCGATCGAGGAGGCCTCGTCGTTCTTCGAGGCGGTCCCGGCGATCTACCGGCACCTGAAGACGCTGGTCGAAGTCGGGCTCGGCTACGTGCGGCTGGGCCAGCCCGCCACCACGCTGTCCGGCGGCGAGGCGCAGCGGGTCAAGCTGGCGACCGAGCTGCAGCGGCGGTCGACCGGCCGGACGATCTACGTGCTCGACGAGCCGACCACCGGCCTGCACTTCGAGGACATCCGCAAGCTCCTCGGTGTGCTGTCGAAGCTGGTCGAGACGGGCAACACGGTGCTGGTCATCGAGCACAACCTGGACGTCATCAAGACCGCCGACTGGATCATCGACATGGGCCCCGACGGCGGCACAGGCGGCGGCACGGTCATCGCGACCGGCACGCCGGAGGCGGTGGCGAAGAACGAGCACAGCTACACGGGCCAGTTCCTCGCTTCGTTGCTTAAGCAGGACTAGCAGCTTAAGCAGGGCTAGCCGCCAGCCGGGTGGCCGGGTCGAAGCGCAGCGGGGCGTAGCCCGTGTAGGTCTCGGCCAGGCTGGCGGCCGCGCTGCGTGAGCTGACCAGGTGCCGCAGCTGCGCCAGCTGCAGCTCCGACTCGAACGGGTCCTGGCCGGGCACGACGTGCAGCATGGAGGTCATCCACCAGGACAGGTGGGTGGCCCGCCAGACCCGCTCAAGGCAGTGCTCGGAGTAGGCGGCCGCGAGTTCGCCGTCGCCGTCGCGGATCTGCCTGATCAGCGCGGTGGCCAGCGCCGCCACGTCGGCGACGGCCAGGTTCAGTCCCTTCGCCCCGGTGGGCGGGACGATGTGGGCGGCGTCGCCGGCCAGGAACAGGTTCCCGTAGCGCATGGGCGCGGCGACGAAGGACCGCATCGGCGTGATCGACTTCTGCAGCACCGGTCCGGTCTGCAGCGTCCAGCCCGGCACCGCCAGCCGGAGCCGGAGCTCGTCCCAGATCCGCTCGTCGGGCCACCGGCCGATGTCCTCGTCGGCCGGTACCTGCAAGTAGAGCCGTCCGACCTGCGGCGTCCGCATGCTGTGCAGCGCGAACCCGTTCTCGTGCCGGCAGTAGATGACCTCGTCGGTCGACGGCGGCGCCTGCGCCAGGATGCCGAGCCACGCGTACGGGTAGCTCCGCTCGGCCACCGTCGTGAGCCCGCCGCCGGGGATGGACGGGCGGCAGATCCCGTGGAACCCGTCGCAGCCGGCGATGACGTCGCAGGTCACCACGTGCCGCTCGCCGCGCGCGTCGGTGTAGGACAAGACCGGCCGGTCGGAGTCGAGTCCGCTGACCGCGGTATCCGTGACGTCGAACTCAAGCGCGGCGCCGTCCGCGGTGCGGGCGGCGATGATGTCTTTGACGATCTCGGTCTGCGCGTAGATCGTGATCCACCGGCCGCCGGTCAGCTCGCGGAAGTTCAGGTGGTGCCGTTCACCGTCGAACTGCAGGTAGATACCGTCGTGCTCCAGCCCTTCGGCGTCCAGGCGACCGCCGAGGCCGACCGCGCGCAGCAGCTCGACCGTGGTCGATTCGAGCATCCCGGCCCGCTGCCGCGCCTCGCAGTAGGCCCGGCTGCGGTTCTCCACGCACACCGAGTCAACGCCGCCCAGGGCCAGCAGGTGCGACAGGAGCAGGCCGGCCGGCCCGGCGCCGACGATCCCGACCTGCGTACGCTCGTGCACGGTCATCCCGGCACCATCCTTCCCGTACCCGGCTACTAACACAAAGTAGTCATCCCGCTCTATATAGTAGCAATACGGAAAGTAATAGCTAGATAACGATAAGTACATATTGTTGCACTGCAAGGTGCAGCGTCGCAGAGCGCCCGGGGCGGCGCGGCGGCGCGGGCCCGTGTGGACGTACATGGGCGCGGGCGGGTACGGTGCCGGACGTGAACGAGATCATGACCGCCGCCGGTCCCGCTGAGGTGGTTCTTGACCAGCCGGAAGACCGCCCCGCGGAGTTCCTGGTGGTGCTCACCCACGGCGCCGGCGGACTCCCGGGTACCGCCGACGTGCTGGCGGTCCGCGACGTCGTGCGGTCGCTGGGGGCGGCCACCGCACTCGTCACCCAGCCGTACCGGGTCAGGGGCGGACGGGCCCCCGGGTCGGCAGTGAAGCAGGATGCCGCCTGGACGGAGCTCGTCGCCGTGCTGCGGCGGGACACCGCCCGGGACGGCGTCCCGCTGCCGCTGATCCAGTGCGGCCGGTCGAACGGGGCGCGGGTGGCCTGCAGGACCGCGCTCGCGACGGGCGCCGCGGGTGTTGTGGCGCTCGCGTTCCCGCTGCACCCGCCCGGTCAGCCGGAGAAGTCCCGGATCGGCGAGCTGCGCGGCGCCGGTACCAGCGTGCTGGTCGTGAACGGTGAACGCGATCCGTTCGGAGTCCCTGAAGCCGACGCGTCAACCGACGTCGTCGTCCTTCCTGGGGAGACTCACGCCCTTTCGAAGCATCCGGCGGCGGTCGGCGATGCCGTCGCCGCCTGGCTGATGCCTGCCGGGGGGATGAACCCCCGTACCCCCCGGGTCCTGCTTTCCGGGACGACGACCCCCGTGGTCCGTCCCGGTGGCGGGGAAGGTCCCCGCTGAGCGACTGGCCCTAGGCGGCCGGCGCGTGGTAGTCGGTGGGCCGGTGCGGGGCGATCATTCGCCCGTTTGGCAGCAGCTCGCCGGTGTCTTCGAAGATGACGACTCCGTTACAGAGCAGTGACCAGCCCTGCTCCGGGTGGCTCGCGATGGTGTGAGCCGCCTCGCGGTCCGTAGCCGAAGCGTCCGGACAGGGTGGTAGGTGCGGGCACATGTCAGTGCCACCTGGCTTTCCTGAGCAGTCCACGGCCTCGCGCCATCTGGCTAAGCGGTCACGCTCTGCTGCCAAACTCCTGCCTGAGCGGCCGCCCAAACAAGGCTCGGCAGTGAGTTGTACCCGCGAACCCCTGCCAAATGGCCTAGACCACTTAACTTAACTTTGCCCCGCCGCGCCGGTGAGTGCAAGCGACTTGCCGGCGCGTTAAGCAGAGATTTCCCAAATATTGACACGGTCAAGCCGAACCACTGGTTCAGACCTTATTCGTAGCGACCGCGCCGGGGGGATTGCCAGGAATCCTACCGAACTTGCCCGTGTGCTTTCGCATGGCTTCGCGCGGTAACTGTTCACCGGTGCGAAAGCGTGACCTGAGCGTGACCTTAAAGTGCTCAGACTACCGGTACGCGCGGTACCTCGGGGATCCGGTTAAGCCGGTGGTTCTCACGGAGCGTAAGGAGGCGTTCGGCCTCGGCCGTGAGCGTGCGGACGGCGGGCTTCGCCTTAGCCTTGCGGTTGAAGATCCGGTCCTCGTAGCCGCGCGGCCCGATCTCCGCGCGCTCCGCGGCGTAGGCGGCCCGCATGGCCGCGGTCAGCGCCGCGTCGAGTTCCATGGCCAGCCGGTGCAGCTCGGCGACCGGCGCGTGCCTGGCCTCGGCCGCGCGCAGGGCCGCGTCGGCGGCGCGGGCGTCGTCGAGCAGCCTGCCCCGGTTCGCCGCCTCCGCCTCGTCGGCCGCATGCAGGTCTAGTGCCTCCTGGCTCGCCTTGTACATCCCGCTTACGTCTCCGTCCTCGTCATCAGCCCGCACCGCAGAATACGCCAGCCCAGAGCCTACGCTGAGGGCGGCTCCCCGGTTGGCGGCCGGGGAAGCGCCCGCTATCTGTTCGGTAACGGCTGGCGCCGCTACCGCAGGGGCTGCCAGGGGGTCACCGAGATCTTGGCGCCGCGCAGGTGCTTGAGCGCGCGGGCTTCCCTGGTGTACTCGAGCGGGCTGAAGAAGATCGTGTCGAGCGGAAACCAGATCCCCACCCACACCAGCACCCACCCGGTGGTGTCGAGCACGATATTTCCTGAGTGACCCACCAGGCGGTCCTCGAAGATCACCAGCAGGTAGCCGATCACCACGATGGGCAGGCCGACCCACAGCGTGCGCAGGCCGCCGAGCCTGACCGCCCGCCGCTCGCGCTCGCTGTAGCTGATGCGCTGGTCGCAGTAGCGGCTCAGGGTCACCCGGAGCCGGTCGACCAGGCCGTCGGCGCACTCCGCGGGCGGCAGCGACAGCTGCAGCCTGACCGGCCCGCGGATGCGGCGCGAACGGAGCACGCTGATGCAGTACTCGAGCCCGGTGAGGAAATTGCGGTACTCCGAGAACAGGTCAGTCTGGGCCAGGACGAACATCTCCTCGGCCCGGTTCAGCCGCAGCTCGATCACCTGACTACCGCGGTTCATCGCACTACTCTAAGTCACTAGCCCGGTGGCGGACCTGGCGGGGCCAGTCGCAGAACTTACCGTGGCCAGTCGCGGAACGCGGTCCGGAGGGCGGCGGCGGCGGCCGCATCGAGGCCGAACGCGGCGAAGACTCCGTCGCCCCAGCGGTCGAGCCGTCGTCCCGCGTCGGCGAAGTCGCGGTCGTCGAGGCCGGGGTCGAGCCGCCGGGCCAGGCCGATCGCGTCGTCGACGGTGTAGTGCCGCAACACGGCGGCGGTGTCGATGTAGTCACGCGGCTCGGCGCGGCTGGCCAGCGCGCAGACCTTGCCGCCGGCCACGTCCTCGAGGCTCAGCACCGGGCCGACGTCCATCGGGACGGGCGTGGCGGTGCGGTCGAAGTAGGCCATCTGAAGCATCATCTGCTCACCGTCGGGCGCGGTGACAGTCCACTCGGCGAGCCCTTCGCCGGCTCCCTCGAACATGTCGGAAAGCCCGGTGTCGTCCTCGCGCTCGGCCGCGAACCCGGCCTCGCGCAGCGCGGCCTGCACCGCGCCGGCCGCGGCGAGGACCCCGGTTTCCTCGTTGGTGAACAGGTCGACGTCCTGGGTCGGCCGGCTGATGAGGCCGTGCGCGATCAGCGCGTTGCCGCCGCCGAGGGCGAAGCCGTACCGGGTGGCGACGCGCAATGCGACCGTCGCCACCCGGCGGTGCAGCTCGCTGAGCGGCATCAGGCGCTCACCGGGGCCAGCAGCTCGTGGTGGCGTTCCTCCCAGGCCCGCCGCACGCCGCGCGGCAGGTACAGCTCGGGCCACAGGCTGACCAGGGTGGCGGCGTCAAGGTGGCGGGTGAGGTCGTCGGCCCGGCTGGCCTCCCGCAGCACCGTCTGGTAGTACCACAGGCGCGCGTCCGGGTCGGCGAGGTCGAACTCGTGACCTGGCACGCTCCAGAACAGCCGCAGCGGCAGCGCGGCCCGCCCTCCGGCCGGGCCGCGCAGGTCGGCCAGGTCGTCGATGACCAGCACCCGGCGGCCGGGACGGGCCTGGTAGGGCGCCAGGTGCGCGCTCGCGGCCGGCCGCCCGGTCGTTGACGCGACGGGCACGCCCGCGTGCATTACGTCGGGCAGGTACTTGTACAGGGTGGACCGGCTGACGCCCAGGCTCCTGGCCACCCCTGACAGCGTGTTCTCCGGCCGCCGCAGCAGGTCGCCAACCTCGGTCAGCTGCTGTGGCGTGAGGGCCGGCGGGCGTCCCAGCCGCTTCCCCGCGGCGCGCGCGGCGGCGAGCCCGTCGCTGGTTCCGGCCGAGATGGCCGCCCGGCCCAGGTCCGCGAGGCCGGCGAACACCCGGAAGATCGCGTCACCGCCCGGTGCGGTCGTATCCAGGTCCTCGCGCAGCGATCGCAGCCCCGCGCCGCATCGGCGGATCTCGCCGACGGCCCCGGCCAGCTCGCGCTGAGACCCCCCGAGCTGGTCAAGGCCCGTCACGACGAGCACGTCGCCCGCCCGCAGCGATCCGAGGCATTCCCGCAGCCGCGGCTGCGGGAGCTTCCGGTCCGGTGCCTTGCCGTCCCGTGTCCTGCGGTCCGGTGCCTTGTGGTCCGGTGTCCTGCGGTCCGGGAGCTCGTCGGCGTAGACGGTGCCGCAGCCGGCTTCCCGGAGCGCGCTCACCCGCTCTGCCAGCGCCTCGGCGGTGCCCTCGGTCGCGCGCGCGTACCCGGTCAGCAGCCATTGCCCAGGCGTGGCAGGTGGCTCCAGGGTGGCCGCGGCCGCGTTATTACCGCTCATACGTTCTACTGTACAGTAAAGGGTTGCGAAAGTTTAGCGACATGTCTTTTTAAAGCGGCAGACCCTTTTACGTACAGGCTGCGATCGTGGCTTCTTCTGCGACTGACCTCGGCCCCGGCACGGGCACCCTGGTAACCGTGGCAAGCGACCTCGGGACCACGATGTCAGCGCGGCCGCCTCGCGCTGGTGCGACGGGAGGTATTGACCTGCGGGAGGTCAAGACGCCGCAGTCGCCGTCGTAAGTAGATACCCCCTCGGCGATCTCTGGGAAATGGCTCTGCCGCGCCGGCGGCCCGGCAGCTGTGCCCCACTGGGGACACGACGGTCCTGCCTTGCCGGCGACCCCACGGCCCTGCCTTGCCAGCGGCCCGGCAGCTGCCCCACCGGGGACACGACGGCCTTATTGCGTGTCGTACCTGGTTGGGCCTGTCATGTGTTTGCGGCCTGAGGGCATGGTCCACTGGGTGACGCCGGGGGCGGTTTGTCCGGCGGCCGCTTGTCGGCACCAGCGGTGTCAGGCTCGGCCGCTGTCTCGGCCAGGTACTCCCCGAGCCGGTCAAGGCGGCGCTCGACCAGCGTGCGGCGCTCGGAGATCCAGCGCTCGGCCGAGCGCAGGACGGCCGGGTTAAGGCTGCAGCTGCGGGTGCGGCCGAGCTTCTGCGTCCGCACCAGGCCGCTCGCCTCAAGGATCTGCACATGCTGCACGATGGCGGCCAGCGACATGGACAGCGGCTTCCCCAGCTCGCTGACCGAGGCAGGTCCCTGCCCGAGCCGTTCGAGCATCACCCGGCGCCCGGGATCGGCCAGCGCGTGAAACACCCGGTCGAGATCCAGCTCAGCCGCATCGTTAAGCATGTGCTTTAGTATTCGCCGCAGACGGAGAATAGTCAAGCGTTTACTTGAGTATTGCCGGTCAGGCGAGGCTGGCGGCCCAGCGAGCGTGCAGGTCGGCGTATTCGCCTGTGCCGCCCATCAGCTCGGCGGGGGAGCCGTCCTCGGTGACCTCGCCGGCCCGGAGCACCAGCACCCGGTCGGCGATCGCCACCGTCGACAGGCGGTGGGCGATGATCAGCGCGGTGCGCCCGGCCAGCACGGTCCTGAGCGCGGACTGCACCAGCCGCTCGGACGGGATGTCGAGCAGGGCGGTGGCCTCGTCGAGAACCAGGACCGAGGGCGCGGCGATGAACGCGCGGCAGAACGACAGCAGCTGCCGCTGCCCAGCCGACAGTTTCCCGCCCCGCTTGCCGACCTTCGTCGCGTACCCCTCCGGCAGGGCGGCGATGAACGAGTGGGCGCCGATCGCCCGGGCCGCGGCCTCCACTTCCGCGTCGGAGGCGTCCGGGCGGCCGAGCCTGATGTTCTCCGCGACCGTCCCCTCGAACAGGAACGACTCCTGGGTGATCAGCACGATCTCGCGGCGCAGTTCCGCGTCGGGCAGGTCGCGCAGGTCCGTCCCGTCGAGCAGCACCTGGCCCTCGTCCGGGTCGTAGAACCGGGCCAGCAGCCGGGCGACGGTGGTCTTGCCCGCGCCGGTCTCGCCGACCAGGGCGACGGTCTGCCCGGCGGGGAAGTCGAGGTCAAGGCGGGGAAGCACGACCGCCTCGCGGTAACCGAAGCGGACACCGCGGAACTCGACCCGCCGTCCGCTCAGCGCCGCGGCGAGCGGGGCGGGCTGGACGGGCTCGGCCACCGACGGCTCTTCCTCAAGCACGCCGGAGATCTTCTCAAGCGCCGACGCGGCACTCTGGAACGTGTTGTAGAACTGCGACACGTCCTGCAGCGGGTCGAAGAACCGCTGCAGGTAGAGCAGGAACGAGGCGAGGACGCCGATCGCGATGTCGCCGTCAAGCACCCGCAGTCCGCCGTAGCAGAGCACTACGCCGGTGATGACGTTCCCGACCAGCGCGATGCCCGGCGCGAAGATCGCGTTGATCCGCGAGGACTGCTTGCTCGCGCGGGCGTAGTCGGCCGAGAGCGCGTCGAAGATCTCCTCGTTGCGCCGCTCCCGCCGGAACGCCTGGACGGCCCGCAGGCCCCCGAAGGTCTCCACGAAGTGGACGATGACCAGCGAGTTCGCTTCCCTGATCCAGCGGTAGGTGACCGCCGAGCGCCGCCGGAACCACATCGACAGCCACACGAGCGGCACGAACCCGGAGAGCACCACCAGGGCGAGCGGCCAGTCGAGCAGCAGCATGCCGGTGCCGACGAGCACGCACGACAGCACCGCGGTGATCAGCCCGTCCAGCCCCTCGTCGAACAGGTCGGAGATCGCCTCGACGTCGGAAGTCTGCCGTGAGATCACCCGCCCCGAGGTGTAGGACTCGTGGAACGACACCGGCAGCCGCAGCAGGTGCGCGAACAGCCGCCGGCGCAGTTCAAGCACCACCGCCTGCCCGAAGCGTCCCGTGAGCGTGACGAACACCCGGGTGGCGCCCGCCTGGACGACGACCGTCAGCGCGAAGACGGCCGCGATCCGCAGCAGCGGCACCGCGTCGGACCCCTTCACGAGCGGCGGGATGCCGCTGTCGATCGCGATGCCGATGAGCCAGGGTCCCGCCAGCGAGGTGAGCGACGCGACGACGATCGCCCCGGCGGTCAGCGCGACGATCCAGCGGTGCGGGCGCAGCAGGTCGCCGAGCAGCCGCCGGCTCCGTTTTCGCAGCAGTGCCTCGAGCGGCGCCGAGATCTCGTCGATCTTCTCCGACGCCACCCCGCGCCAGGACGCCGGGTCCGTCGGGCGTCGCGGCGGCGGGGTCTGCTGTCCGGCCGGCGCGGCCCCGGCTTCTGCGGTCACCTGTTCCGTCGTCACGTGGCCACCTCCTCCATCGTCATCAAGTCCGCGTAGCCGGGCTCGGCCGCCATCAGGTCCCGGTGGGCGCCGACGGCGGCGATCACCCCGCCGTCGAGCAGCGCGACCCGGTCGGCGAGCGCCACCGTCGACGGCCGGTGCGCCACCACCAGGGCCGTCACCCCGGCCAAGATGGTGTGCAGCGCGCTGGTGACCCGTTCCTCGGTCTGCACGTCGAGCGCCGAGAGCGGGTCGTCGAGTATCAGCACCTCCGGCCGCAGCAGGATCGCGCGGGCCAGCGCCACCCGCTGCCGCTGCCCGCCGGACAGCGCCATCCCCTGCTCGCCGATCCGGGTGTCGAGACCCCACGGCAGGTCGTAGGCGAACCTGGCCTGGGCGGCGGTCAGCGCCGCCTCGATTTCCTCCTCCGCCGCGTCGGCCACGCCGAACGTGACGTTCTCCCGCACGCTGGCGGAGAACAGCGTGGCCTCCTCGAATGCGCAGCCCACGGCGGCCCGCAGCGCGGGCAGCGCGATGTCGCGCACATCGGTGCCGTCGAGCAGCACCCGCCCGCCGGACACGTCCGCCAGCCGCGGCACCAGGTGCAGCAGCGTAGTCTTGCCCGACCCGGTGGCCCCGGTGATCACCAGCGTCTCCCCGCGCGTGACATCGAGGCTCACGTCGCGCAGCACCGGCAGGTCATTGCCCGGGTAAGAGAACGAAACATGATCGAACCGAACGTGAGCCTGCTCCGCCCCTCTCCCCGCCCGCTCCGCAGCGGCTGCCTCTTGCCGGTTCGCGATGGTGCGGGCGGCCGGCCCGGTGCCGGCGGTCCCGGGGCTGGCGGGCGCGGGGCCGGTGATCGCCGGCTTGGTGTCGAAGATCTCCAGCACCCGCTGAGCGGCGGTCGCCGCTTCCTCGCCGGAGGCGAGCACGTAGCCGAGCGCTTCGACCGGCCAGACCAGCTGCAGGGCCAGGGTGATGAAGGCGACGAGCCCGCCGATGGTCATGCTGCCGTGGCTCACCGCGACCGCGCCGAGCACCACCGCCAGCGCGATGACGGCGTTCGGCACCAGGTCGAGGGTTGACCAGAAGGTGCCGAGCAGCCGCGCCATGCCGATCCGCGTCTCGCCGAGCTCGGCCGCCTGGGCCAGGTGGGTTGCGGCGGCCTCGGGGCCGCGGCCGAGCGCCTTGAGCACCCGCACGCCCGTCGAGGCCTCCTCGACCAGCGTGGTCAGGTCGCCGTCCTGGTCCTGGGCGCGCCTGGCGAGCACCTTGTAGCGCCGCTCGAAGATCGTGCAGAAGACCAGCACCGGCGCGAACATGGCGCCGGTGATCAGCCCGAGCCACCAGTTCAGGGTGATCAGCAGGCCGGTCACGGCGGTGAACGTCATCACCGAGATGAACAGGAACACGACCCCGAAGCCGGCGAACCGCCTGATGGAGCCGAGATCCGTGGTCGCGCGAGACAGCAGCTGCCCGGACTGCCACTCGTCGTGGAACGCCGGCTCGAGCCGCTGCAGGTGCCCGTACAGGTCGTTCCTGAGCGTCTTCTCCATGTCGGCCACGGCGTTGCCCTGGATCCAGCGGCGGATCAGGCTGAGGACGGCCGACACGGCGCCGAGCGCGACCGCGAGCAGCCCGACGGGCAGCAGCAGGCCACGCTCGTGATGGCTGATGGCATCGTCGATCACGGCCTTGGCCAGCAGCGGGATGACGATGTCGGCGGCTTCGGCGATGACGGCGATGGTGATCATGCCGACGAGCTGACGGCGGTAGGGGCGCAGGTAAGGGCGCAGCCGCCAGAGGGCGGCGACTGGGCTAGAGGACACTAGCCGGAGCCTAATTACCGGTTTCCCCGGTGTCACCTGGTTTTTTTCGTTGGATATTGACTAGTGTCGCCCGGCGTGTTAGTGCGCTTACCCCAAGTGGCGCGATGCTAGGTTGAGCCTCTCGGTTTACAAGTGGCTTCGGAGGGTGATGATGACCCGATACCTGTCCGGGCTGTGCGTCGCCGGACTGGGCCTGTGCGGAGGCAGCTGGCTGGTCGTGGCGGCGGTGGCCCTCGGCGGACAGAGCGCAGGCGGCGGGTACGCGCACAGGGTCAACCTGGTGACCGGCGCGGGACTGATCCTGGTCTCGACGGTCACGCTGCTGTCCTGGGCGCTCGCCTGGCGGCGGCGGCTGCGGGCGGACGGCGTGCTCGCCGCCGCCTTCCACCCGGTGTCGCGGCGGGCGGCGCGTCGCAACCGCCGGCGGCTGGCGCGGGAGGTCAGGCACGCCGCCTGGATCGCGAAGCGGGCGGACCGGCAAGCCCGGCGCCGCGGCGTCCCCGCCGTGCGCGTACCGCCCGCGGCCGAACAGCCGGCGACCCTGTCCCCGGTGCCCGTGTCCCCGGTGCCCGTGTCCCCGGCGACCGCGTCCCCGATGGGGCATGACGGTGCGAGCAGCGCGGACGTGCTGAGTGAGTTGCGCGCACTGCTCGGGCCGCTGCTGACGGCGGCACCCGGACAGCAACCCTGGCCGCCCGATCACCAAGCCGGGCCAGACTGGCCGGGTCGGGCGCGGGGATCCTTCGACGGCGAGCTGCGCCGGATCGCCGACGGCGAGGAGGCATGGTGGTGACCAGGATCGGTGTCGCCGGCGTCGTCGCCGTGTTCGCCGCGGGGATCTGGCTGGCCGTCGCGCCGTTCGCGCTCGGCTACCACCACCTGGGCGCCGGGTGGACCGCGGCCGCCAAAATCGACCTGCTCACCGGGGCCTTGCTGGCCGCGGCTGGCTTCGCCGGCATTTTCTGCGTCATCGCGGGGCGGGTGGCCGAACTGTATGCTGATGCCCGTTCTGCCGCTTCGCTGGCTTCCCCGGCACGTCCGGGCGCCGACAGGAGGAACTCCCCGCGTTGACTGCTGGCATCGGCGAAGAAGAGCCCGGTCCCTGGTCGCTTGACGCCGGCGCGGTGCGGGCCCTTTACCCTGCGCTCGCGGACGGCCATGCCTACCTGGACGGCGCGGCGGGTACCCAGGTTCCCGTTCCCGTCATGGAGGCGATCACGGCCGCGTACCGCGCGGGCATCGGGAACCTGGGCGGCGCGTTCGCGGCCAGCGCCCGGTCCGACGCGATCGTGGCCGGAGCCAGGACGGCCGTCGCCGACCTGACCGGCGGCACCGCGGAAGGCGTCGTGTTCGGCCCGAGCGCCACCGCCCTCACCTACCGCATCGCGGACGCGCTGTCCCGGGCGTGGACGGCGGGCGACGACATCGTGGTGTCCAGGCTCGACCACGACTCGAACGTGCGGCCGTGGATCCAGGCGGCCGGCCTGGCCGGGGTGACGGTCAAGTGGGCCGAGGTCGACCTGGTGACCGGGGAACTGCCCGCTGGCCAGTACACGGACCTGATCGGCCCGCGCACCCGGCTCGTCGCGGTGACCGCCGCCAGCAACGCGATCGGGACGCGGCCGGACGTGGCGGCCGTCTCCGCCCTGGCCCGCGAGGTCGGCGCGCTCTGCTACGTGGACGGCGTGCACGCCACCCCGCACGTGCCGGTGGACGTGACCGCGCTCGGCGCCGACTTCTACACGACAAGCGCCTACAAGTGGTCGGGCCCGCACGTGGCCGCCGCGGTCGCTTCCCCTGACCTGCTCGAGACGGTATGGCCTGACAAGCTCGCGCCGTCGTCGAACGCGGTGCCGTGGCGCTTCGAGCGCGGCACGCTGCCGTTCGCCGACCTGGCCGGCCTGACGGCCGCCGTTGACCACCTCGCCGCCCTGGGCACGGTCTCGTCCGCCGGCCGGCCGGCCGGCGAACGGATGCCCGGCGCGGCGCCCGCGTCGCGCCGGGAACGGCTGCTCGCCTCGATGGCGGCCGTCGAGGCCTATGAAGGGGCGCTGTTCGCGCGGATGCTCGGCGGCCTGGCCGCGCTCGACCGGGTGACCCTTTACGGCAAGGCGTCCAGGCGGGCGCCGACGGCGTTCTTCGGCGTCGACGGCGTGACACCGCGTGCGGTGGCCGAGCACCTGGCGGCCCGCGGCGTCAACGTATGGGACGGCGACAACTACGCCTACGAACTGTGCACCGCGCTCGGACTCGAACCGGACGGCGCCGTCCGGGCCGGCCTCGTCCACTACAACGACGCCTCAGACGTCGAGCGCCTGGTCGAAGGTCTTGCTGAGCTGACCCGCTGAGGGGGGCGCCCGGTAATCGGCTGGCGCCCCGTCTGGTCCGTGGCCGACCCGGTAATCGGCTGGCGCTCCGTCTGGTCCGTGCACGCCCGGTAATCGGCTGGCGCGCCGCCCTGTCGCCGTCGTAGCCTCGGTGACCATGCTCACCGAAGAACAGGCGCCGTCGTTCCCGCCGGTCCGCCAGCTCGGGCCCGCCGACCTCAGCCGCTGCATCACGCTGGCCGCCGACCGCGGCTGGGCTCCCGAGCGGGCCAAGTGGTCGCTGCTGCTGACGGCGTCGGAGGTGTTCGGCGCCGACGCGCCCGACGGGCACGGGCTGGCCGGCTCGGTGACGTTGACCAGGTGGGGACCTGAGCTGGCGGCGGTGGGCATGATGCTGGTCGCCGCGCGCTACGCCCGCCGCGGCCTCGGCGCCGCGCTGATGCGCCACCTGCTGCGGGCGGCGGGCGAGGACGCCACCGTGACCCTGTACGCCACCGACATGGGCCGGCCGCTGTACGAGAAGCTCGGCTTCACGGCGGTCCGCGGCAACGTCTCGTTCATGGGCAAGTTCCGCCCCGAACCCGGCCGCGGCGCCAGGCGCGCGGCGTCCCGGGGTCCGAACGGCCGCGTGCGGCCCGCGGCCGAGGCCGACCAGCCCGCGATCCTGGCCGTCGACCGCGCCGCATTCGGCGCCGACCGCGGCCGCATCCTCACCCGGCTGCCGTCGTTCGCCGAGCAGATCGCCGTGTTCGACCCGGGTAATGGCGTCACGGGCACTGGCATCACGGGCTACGCCGCCGCCTGGCGCAACGGGCCCGCCTCGACGGTGATCGGCCCGCTGGTGGCGCCCGACGGCGCGGCGGCCAGGCAGCTGATCACCGAGCTGGCGGTCCGTGCGCCCACCCCGGTCCGCCTCGACCTCGACCCTGACCGGACCGAGCTGCCCGGCTGGGCGCAGGCCCGCGGCCTGGAGCCAGTCGCCCGTACGGTCGTCATGGCGTACGGCCCCGCCGCGCCCGTCGGCGCCCCCGAGCGGCTGTTCACCCCGATCTCGGTCGCCCTCGCGTAAACCGGCCGGTCAGGACTCGCTGTGGGCGACGGTGAGCCACTCGGAGCTCGCCGCGAATGTAGCCGAGCTTGCCGCAAAGATGGGCGGCGACAGCTGGCATGTGGGCCGCGCCGAAGACTACGCCCGCGCTGGCCGGCGCGGCGGCGCGGTCGCGGTGCAGGTCGTCGAGCCTGACGATCAGGCGGGCATCGCGCACGGTCCTGACGTTGTGTTCGAAGTACCGGTCGAACCAGTCGCCGGCCCGGTTCCCCGCGCTCTCGTCGTAAGTCTCCGCCTGGTCGACGCTGCCCAGGATCGGGGGGGCGATGAACTTTCTCGCGAGCCCGAGGGTGGCGGACCCGACGACGTCCGTCACGCGCGCCCTGAGGTCCTCGGCGGGCGATTTCGCTGGTGTGCCCTCGGCCACGATGACCTGGCACAACCGGGCCCGGGCAGCCACTTCGTCGTAGAACTGCTACTCCCACGTGCACCATCGGGAAGAGAATGAACCTCAACGGCGTCACCGAGTGGGTCAGCGTGGTAACCGCCGAGCGAAGCCCGATGATGCTCGATTCGATGAACTGCACGGGTTAGGCGACCGAGACCTGCGTGGACGGGTAGCCGCTGGCCCCGTTGGGTGCGACGTCCTCGACCAGTGACGTCTGGGTGTAGCCGGTCTTGTCGGTCGCGCGCGCCTCGATCAGGTGCGTCCCCGTGGCCGCGGGCCATTCCCAGACCCACTGCCGCCAGGTGTCGATCCCGGGCACGGCGGCCAGGGTCGCCTCGTGCCAGGGGCCCTTGTCGACCCGGACCTCGACCGCGTCGATGCCCTTGTGCTGCGCCCACGCCACCCCGGCCACGGGCACCTGCCCCGCCTTCACGGAACCGCCGTCGGCCGGCACGTCGATGCGGGACTCGGTCTTGATCGGCCCCTGCTGCGACCAGCCGCGCGGCACCCAGTACGCCTGCGCCTTGGCGAACGTCGTCACCTCGATGTCGACGACCCACTTGCAGGCCGACACGTACCCGTACAGGCCGGGCACGACCAGCCGGGCAGGGAAACCGTGCTCGGTGGGCAGCGCGGTCCCGTTCATCGCCACCGCGACCAGCGCGTCGCGGCCGTCGAGGACCACCGACAGCGGCGTGCCCGAGGTGAACCCGTCGACGGACGTGCACAGCAGCTGGTTGGCGCCTGCCAGCGGCCTGGCGGAGCGCAGGAGCGCCGCCAGGGACGCGCCGAGCCACTTCGCGTTGCCGATGTAGGGCCCCCCGACGGGGTTGGACACGCAGGTCAGGGTGATGTAGGCCTCGATTAGCGGCCGGTGCAGCAGCTGGTCGAAGGTGACCGTCACCTCGCGGGCCACCATGCCGTGGATGCGCAGCGTCCAGTTCGCCGGGTCAACCTCGGGAACCACGATCGCCGTGTCTACCCGGTAGAACGAGGCGTCAGGCGTGATGAACGAGGAGATGCCTGGCACCGGCAGGTTCACGCCGCGCGGCAGCGGCGGCGCGGGCTGGACGGCCTTCGGGATCTTCAGCGTCTGCTGGGCGACGGTGACGTTCTTGCGCTCAGCGAGGGACCGGCCGCCGATCTCGCCGACGGCCGCGGCCGCCACGGTGACGCCCGCCGCCACGATGAACTGCCGCCGCGCGGTCGACCCGGCGGGCACGTACCGATCCGGACGGCCGGTCGGCGGCCCGGCCCGCAGCGGCATCGGCTCGGCTGGCGTGCGTTCAGCGGGTCCCCGTTCTGCGGGGGGCCGCACCGTGGGCTCCGCCGGCGGCTGCTCGCGGCCACTGGTCCCTCCCGCAGCGACCCAGCCGAGGCTGTCGTCGTCAGCGGAGTCAGCGGAGTCAGCGGGGTCACGGGAGCCAGCGTCGTCTGTCCCGCCCGTCGGCGCGGCCCAGCCCGAGTCGTCCGCCCACGCGGAACCGTCCGTCCAGCCGTGGTCGTCGGCCCGGGCGGACTCGCTTGCCCGGCCGTCGCCGTCAGCCGCGCCGGAGTCCTTCACCTGGTCAGGTCCGTCACCGTGCGCGATGTCGCCGTCGCTGCCGTAGGCGCCGGCGTCGTCGACCCGGTGCCGCGGCCTGTAGGCGATCGGCGGCAGCTGGTCGGCCGCCGCTGACGTCCGGCCGGCCCGGCTGGCCTGGACCGCCGCGGCGGCGGCGCGCGCCCTGACGATCAGCAAGTAGAGCGCCAGTGCGCCCGCGGCCGCGCCGAACAGTGTCGGGACCGCGTACGAGCCGGTGGCGTCGTGCCTGGTCAGTGCCGCGGCGAGGCCGATTCCGGCGAAGATGGCCAGCCCGGCGAAGCCCACCGCGAGCCGCCGCATCGCCAGCACGCCGACGACCATGGAGTACAGGAACACCACGATAAGCACGCCGGCCAGCAGCACCGTCTTGTCGGCGGTGCCGAACTGCGCGGTCGCCCAGTCCTTGACCGCCAGCGGCGTGTGGTCGATGGCCGCCTCGCCTACGGCGACCACCGGTGACGCGGCGGGGACGGTGAACCCGGCCAGCAGCTGTCCGATACCCATCGCGGCGGCGGCGGCGAGTAGCCCGGCCGCGGCACCCCACCAGCCCGCGAACCCGGTCCTAGATGTCATGCAGGTATGGTCCGTCGCAATCAGGGAGCGTTACACGGAACCGCGGTCGCGGCTCCTGTCGAGATATACGGTCACGCTACCCGGCCGGTTCAGCCAGCTGCCGTTCTGGCTGCTGAGGGTTTGCTCTGAGCTGGTCAGAAGCCAGCCTGCGGCAAATCGCCTACCGTTCGTCGTCGAACACCCAGCGGGTCGGCGACCCGGCGAAATCACTGTGCAGCATGGAGAACACGCGCTGCGGGCGGACGCCGATCGTCGCGTTCTTCTCCGGGTGCAGGAAGTCGAGGTCCACGCCGCTGTGATATTTGGCGTTCATCAGGTCGACCACCCGCCGCAGCACGGCGGGGTCGGTGGCGAACCTGGCCGTCCCCTCGATGATCACCGGGTCCGACGCGTCCTCGGTGGACACGCAGCAGCGCGGGTCCGCGCGCAGGTTCTTCACCTTCCGCGATCCGCTGGCCGAGGTGAACCACAGGGTGCTGTCGTCCCACATGCCCCACACGGGCATCGTGTGCGGGCGACCGTCCGGCCAGGTGCTCACCACCCAGTAGTTCCGGGCCGCGGTGAGGCGTTCGGCTGCCCAGGACCAGTGCAGGAGCCCGGTCCCGTGCTCAGCCGCCGCCACGCCGTATCCGGGCATATAGGGCCTGCTAACCCGAGGGATCCCCATGCCGAAGTGTCTACCATGCGACAACGACCGCTCGGGCGACTAACGTTGCCCTTCGTGAAGGCATCTCCCGAGGCGCAGCTGCGGCTGCTTGAACTGGCCGACCTGGACACCGAGCTTGGCAGGCTCGATTACCGGCGGCGCACCCTGCCGGAAAACGCCGAGCTCGCGCAGCTCGGCGAGCGCTCGGGGAAGGTACGGGACGCGATTACGATCGCGGACACCGACCTGGCCGACCTGGACCGTGACCTGAGCCGGTCCGAGAAGGACGTCGACCAGGTCCGGGTGCGCATCGAGCGGGACAACCAGCGGCTCAACGCGGGCCAGGTGTCCAACGCCAGGGAGCTTGAGCAGCTGCAGTCCGAGGTCGTCTCGCTGCGCAAGCGGCAGGGCGACCTGGAAGAGGTCGTGCTCGAGCTGATGGAGCGGCGCGAGACGGCGCAGACGCTGCGGGACGGCGCCGCCGCCGAGGCGCAGACCGTCGGCACGGACGAGGCGGCGGTGACCGCCAGGCGCGACGCGGCGCTGGCCGAGATCTCCGAGGCGGCCGCCAAGGCGACGTCGTCCAGGGCCACGGTGGTCGCGGACGTGCCGGCCGACCTGCTGGCGCTTTACGACAAGATCCGCGCGTCCACCGGGACCGGGGCGGCCGCGCTGCGCCGCGGGCAGTGCCTCGGCTGCCGGGAGACGCTCTCCACGGTGGAGCTGAACGAGGTCCGCGCCGCGGCGCCCGATGAGGTGGTCAGGCACGAGGAGTGCCGCCGGATCCTGATCAGGACGGCCGAGTCCGGGCTGTGACGCTCCGCCTGGCCGCCGCCGGTACCGGCGGCGGCCAGGGCATTGTTGCGTTACGGATGCAGCCAGTTCACAACCGCGCCGTCAGTGCCCGTTTCGCTGAGCGCGTCCAATAGACTTCCCCGCTGTGGAGAACAGCGGTCAGATCAGTGCCCCAGGTAGCCTGGAGGCAGGTTCGGTCATCGCGCCGGACGCACCCCGGGTACCCAGCCAGGACCTGGGAGAGCTGGCTCGCCAGCACGGGCTGAAGCTGTCAGGCGCGCGCCCGCCCCTCTTCAGGTACATAAAGCTGCTCTGGCAGCGCAGGCATTTCATCGTCGGCTTCGCCACCGCACGCAACGTGTCCATGTACACCGACGCCAAGCTCGGCCAGATCTGGCAGGTGCTGACGCCGCTGCTGAACGCGGGCGTCTACTACCTGATCTTCGGCCTGCTGTTCGAGGCCGCCCGCGGCGTCGCCCACTACCCGGCGTTCCTGGTCGCGGGCGTGTTCGTGTTCGCGTTCACCGAGCGGTCGATCGTCACCGGCTCGAACGTCATGCGGGCGAACTTGCAGCTCATCCGGGCGCTGTACTTCCCGCGGGCCTCGCTGCCGCTGGCGTACGTGATCGTCGAGCTGCAGCAGATGCTCGTCGGCATGGTGGTGCTGGTCGTCGTCATGGTGGTCAGCGGCGAGTACCCCAGCTGGTACTGGCTGCTCATCGTCCCCACGGTGCTGCTGCAGTCGATGTTCAACATCGGGGCGGCGCTGATCGTCGCCCGGCTCGGCGGCGCCATCGCCGACGTGTCGGAGCTGATCCCGTTCTTCCTGCGGATCTCCCGGTACTTCTGCGGCGTCATGTACCTGATCATCACGCTGGCCCCGGCGCGCAGGTTCCCGATCGCCCAGATCCTGTCGCTGAACCCGCCGGCCGTCTACATCCAGCTGGTCCGCGTCTCGTTCATGTCGACCTACCGGGCCAACTCGGCGGGCAACAAGCCGTACAACGCCACGCTCTGCAACACTTACCTCACCCACCCCGGCGCGCTCATCGCCGGCACCAAAACGCCGAACTACGCCTTCCAGGCCTACTGCCACGCGATCGTCACCAACAACGACCTGTGGCTCGCGGCGGTCGGCTGGGGGATCGCGTTCTTCGCGGTCGGCATCGTGTTCTTCTGGCAGGCTGAGAGCAAGTACGGGCGGGGCTAACTCACCGTCGGCGCGAGCGGCGCTGCCGGCGCTGCCGGCGTGGTTGGTCCTGCTGGCGCTGCCGGTGCCGTCGGCACTGCCGGTGCAGTTGGTGCCGGCGGGCCGTTCCCGGTTGGCCCGCCTGGCCAGCCGGGCGGCGGCGGGGCGACCGGGTACACGTAGACACCGCCGATCTCCGTTCCGTTCAGCCCCGCCTGCTTGAACAGGGACGGCCAGCGGCCGCTGGCCTGGCCGCCTTCGACCAGGATGTCGGCGATCTGGTTGCCTGCCAGGTACCGGCGGAACGCCGGGACGCCGGAAACCGGCGATCCCGGCGGCGGCAGCATGGCCGCCACCGGCCCCGGGAGGCCGTTGCCAGCCGAGATGGCCGCGTTGACGAACCCGCCCGCCAGCCGGAAGTAGGAGCCGGTCTCGGCCTGCCATAGCAGCCCGGCGTTGCCGCGCTGCGAGATCACCACCACGATGGCATCGGGCGCGATGTACGACTGGTACGCGCCCGAGGCGATGAACGCGGGGAAGCCGGGCTGGTCACTTCGTTCGTAGTTCAGCGGGTTGATGTTCCCGGCCAGCGCCGCCAGCGCGAGCGCGGCCAGCAGCCAGCGCGCCCAGGAGGCGGGCGACCCCCGCCGGCCGGGCAGCGCGAGCCACAGGGCCACCGCGACCGACAGGGCGAGGAACGCGAAGACCATCAGCCGCGACGGGTAGGCGCTGGTGGCGACGGGCAGGCTCCAGACCCGCGCCCAGGGCAGCTGGAACAGCGTGGTCGTGTTGTCCACCCGCAGCACCGGGCCGAGCGCGGCCGCGATCACGATGACGGCCCCGGTCAGCAGGAACCGGGCCAGCCTGCTGGCCCGGGCGGTCAGCGGCAGCGCCAGCGCGAGCAGGACAAGCGGCACCCCGAGGTACCCGTCGCGGCCGGGCACGCCGCCAAGTCGCGCGGCGGCGTCCGACAGCCAGCCGAGCCCGAAGTCGTGCCCGCGCAGGGGCACGACCAGGTTGTTCAGCGCTATCGAGGTCGTGGTGGTCTCCCGGGTGAACCCAGGCGGCTGGTGCTTCAGCGCGTACCCGACGAAGGGGGCGGTCAGCAGCAGCGCGATCACCCAGGCGAGGCCCGTCCGCAGCGCGAGCCGTCCGACCAGCGGCCTGACGGCCCGGCCGGCCAGCGCCGCGCCGACGGCGAAGCCGGCGATGAACAGCGCGGTCAGGTCGGCGAAGGTCTCGAGGAACAGGTACGCCTGCACCGTCAGTGCCAGCGCGGTCGCGATGACCAGCGTGCGGGAGCCGATCGCGCCGTCCCGCCAGGCCACCATCAGGTAGGCGATCAGCGGCAGCAGCACGCTGACCGAGAGGTTGATCTGGCCGGTGTAGGAGTGGTTGATCTCGAAGGCGGAGAAGCCGTAGACCGCCCCGCCGGCCAGCGACGCCCAGAACCGGCCTGTCAGGCGCCGGCACAGCACGAACGCACCCCAGCCGGACAACGGGACGGCTGCCACCACCAGCACGCTGAACGCCGCGACCGGGCCTGCCGTGAGGGTGAGCGGCGCGATCAGCAGCGCCAGCGGCGGGACGGTGGTCACCCAGGCCAGGTTGACGCCCCCTGGCAGGCCGATCGTGCTGGTCTGCAGCGGGTTGAGCCCGTGGCCGAGCGCGTACGGCAGCCAGTGCAGCGCCCAGACGTAGAAGTTCGGGTCGTACCCGCCCTGGGCGAGCTGCGGTGTCCCCGGGTGGCGCAGCAGAGGGTAGGTCTCGGTGCCGACCCAGATCGCCAGGTAGACGACCAGGGCGAGGAGCCCCTGGACGGCGGGCGGTACGCCGCGGGCGCCCGCGGCCAGCCGTTCCAGCGCGGACGGCGCTGCCTCCGTACCGCTCGCGCGGCCCGGATCCGCCGTCGTCGGCTGCCCCATGGCCGGCCGCCTCCTCACCAGACCCTAAGGTCCCGTGGACAACATATCGAGACAGCCTCCAGTGTCGCGGTAAGTCGGCTATGTCCGCGTTTTTGCGTTCCGGTGACGTGTGCGGTGACTCGGCGATGCGCTCGAGCCAGTCGGCGAGCAGGGCGCGCTCGGCGGGGGAGAGGGCCGTGAGGCCGGGCAGCGCGGCCCGCAGGCTCACCGCCGCGGCGGCCGGCCCGGCGACGGCGGCGGCGCTGGCCGGATCGGTCAGGATCGCCGCGCAGACCGACTCCCACGCGATGTCAGCCAGCGCGTCGTCGCGCTCGTCGGCGGGCTGGTCGATCAGGGCGAACACGACGCCCGTGCCGGCCGCGTGGGTGAGGTCCACCGCCCGCCGTTCGGTCACCCGCAGCCGGCCCGCCTCGGCCACCCGGCGCACCCGGGCCTGCAGCACCCCGACGCCGACGGCGGCCATGGCCTGGCCGTCCGGCGTGCGCAGGGCGGTGTGCATGAGCCGGAACAGCCCGGGGTTGGCCAGCCCGAAGCCGACATGGAGCTCCCAGCCGGCCCGCAGGCTCTCCACCGGGTCGCCGTCCATGCCGGCGGGCGGTTTGCGCGCCAGGTAGCTGGCGAAGCCGTGCTGGACGACGGCGTCGAGCAGGCCGTTCTTGTCGCCGAAGAGCCGGTAGATCGTGGGCGCCTGCACGCCGGCCGCGAGCGCGACCGAGCGCGTGGTGACCGCCTCAGGCCCTTCGGCGGCCAGCAGCTCCGCGGCGACCTGGACGAGCTGCGCCCTGGCCTGGTCGCGCGACGACACGGGGTGCTGCTTCCTCATGTTATCGATGTTAACAGTGTCGCTGTGAACAGCGATGTTCAGGCGGCCGGCAGCCGGGGCGTCGTCTCCCGGGCGCGGCGGTAGTCGCCGGAGACCAGGCAGGCCAGCGTGGCCAGGGCCCAGACCGCGGCACGGTCGGGCTGCGGCGGGGCGAGCAGCCGTTCCGCGGCCGGTCGGCTGACCACGTCGAACAGGCCGCTGCCCGGCCCGGCGTCGAGGATGTAGCCGCGCAGGAACGAGGCGATCTCGTCGCCGTACTGGCGGCGCCAGTCGAACGGGGCCTTGCCGCCCGCGGGCGCCTTGCCCGCCAGGGGCAGCCCGGCCAGCGCCGGGGACAGCTCGGCCAGCGCGGCCGCCGACAGCGCCCCGCTGACCCGGTCCGCCAGCGGGACGGCGCGGGCGGCGAGCACCACCCGGTCGTCGAACAGCGGCTGGATGAGGTCCTCGCGCAGCAGGTAGGCCTGCCGGGCCGCCGCCGACCAGCGGCCTGCCCGGTTGACCAGGTAGAAGTCGTCGAGCGCGTGCAGCGGTGCCCGGGCCAGCGGCGCGGTCCACGGCGCCAGCGAGGCGACGTAGCCGGCCGCCGGGCCGCGCCTGACAAGCCCGAGGTGCCTGGTGGTGAGGCGGCGGAGCAGCTCGGCGGAGCGGGCGGCGCGGCGCGCGGGGGACAGGGCGGCCCGCAGCGCGTTCCGCGCCCCGCCGTGCGCGGGCAGGCGTCCGGCCGCGGTCTCGGCGTAGCCGCCGCGCAGCAGCTCGCCGCCGTGCCCGCCCGCGGTCAGTGCCGCCGAGGCGGCGGGGTCGGGCCGGCCGACGTTCTCGAACGCGGACAGCATGCCGTCGGCCACCAGCACGGTGGCGCGGATCCGGCCGAGCACGTCAACCTGCTGGCCGGGCGCGGACGGGGTCCGCACGGTGTGCTCGATGCCCAGCACGCGGGCGACCTCGGCCGCCACCATGACGTCCGGGTGATCGGTAAAGCCGTGCGTGCTGGCCGCCACCGGGATGCCCGCCGCGACCAGGGCGGCCGCGACGAGCCTGCTGTCCTTGCCGCCGGTCAGGCTCAGCTCGACCGGGCGGCCCGCGGCCCGCAGCGGCGCCACCACGGCGACTAGCGTCCCGGCGACGTCCCTGGCGCCCGCGGCCAGCCCCCGCTGCCCGGCCTGTCCGGCCTGCCCGGTCGCCGCGGGAGCGGGCCCGGCTGAGACCTTGCCGTTGACCAGGTGCACGGCCGTCGACGAGTCCAGCGCGGACACCCCGGTGAACGGGGTCACCGAGCCGAGCGGGAAGCCGGGGCTGAGCAGTGCGCACAGGTGCCGCGGGTCGTGGTCGTCAAGCCGCGACGCCGTCCACGCGGCCCAGGTCGCCCGGTCGGCGACGACGACCGCGCCGGGCACTTCGGCCAGGTAAACCGGGTCGACCCGGGTGACCGAAGTGCGCGCGCAGACCTCGGCCGCGCCAGCCCAGATCGTGCCCGCCCGCGAGGCCGCGGTCAGGCGGGCACCCGGCCCGCCGCCCGCGCTCTCGCCCGCGCTCTCGACCCCCGTCGCGCCCGCTGTCGCGCCCGCGTCGCCCCAGTGCAGCAGCGCGGCGCGCCCGTCGGGGGAACGCCACGCGGTCACCGCCGGACCAGGCACCGGCAGCACAGAAGGGTCGGCGCCAGCGGCCCGGCCCGCCAGTTCCGCGCAGCGCTCCGGGGTGGCGGCGCTGACCGCGAGGGTGAAGAACACCGGCGTCAGCCGGCGCTGCGGATGCCCGAGCCCTCCAGCTGGTGAGCGGGCCCGCCCGTCACAGGCTCGCCGAGGATCAGCCGGTGCCAGGCCTGGCAAACGGCCGGCAGGTCAAACGCCTGCACGTCCTCGTGCGCGGCCTGCCTGGCGGCTTCCCACGCCTCGGGCGCCGCCAGGGCGGCGATCGACGCGGCCATCTGCTGCGCGTCCGGTCTGATCCAGCGCATGTCGTAGATCGTCTCGGCGCCCGGCCAGTGCCTGATCACCGGCACCGCCCGCGACGCCATGCCCTCGGCGGGAGCCACGTGGAACGACTCGTCGTCGCTGACGGACAAGACGAAGCCGATCCGGCGCAGCCAGGCGGGCACGTCGGGCCCGGCGTCGTCGAACACCACCGCGTTGCGCAGCAGCGGCGAGCGCTGCACCCGGCGGAACGCCTCCGAGTAGTGGACGCGCTCCTCCTGGTGAGACCACACCCACCAGTGCTCCCACGGCATGCCCGACTTCACCGACAGCATGTACCGCTCGTCGTAGCGCCGGAGCTCCTCGAGCACGTCAAGCGCCAGGTCGAGGCGCTTGCGGGACGGCACGATGCCGATCATGCCGAGCTGGAACCGTGCGCCGTCCAGCTTCGGCCGGTCGAGCTGCAGCAGGTCGAGCGGGTTGGGCACGGTGACGACCTTGGCGGCCGGCCAGCCCGTCTGCTCCCTGGTGAGCCGCGTGTAGTGGTCGGACACGCAGATCACCCGGTCCACGTTGCCGATCTTGACCTGGCCGGGGTACTGCGAGTACAGCTCGAAACGGTGCAGGTGCACCAGCAGCCGGGCCGAGCTGCGCTTGTGCCGCGAGTACCAGACGGCGTTGGGACCGCACCATTCGCAGATCACCACGTCGGCCCACTCGGCCAGCTCTTTCGAGGCCGCCTCGTCGTGCTCGCCGAGAGCCGCCCACTGGTCGACCCGGACCTCAAGGCCCGGCTGCAGCCGGAAGTACTGGATCAGCGGGGTGAAGAACTTCAGGTCGTGCCCGGCGATCACCACTCGCAGCGGCGCGGCGCCGCCTGCGCCGTACACAGCGCGGGCCGGCGGCGCCGCGGGCACCGCCCTGGCCAGGTAGGTGCGCAGCCGCTCGGCCGCGCGGTCGAGCGCGAACGACGCCGCCGCGGCCGACGTCCGGCTGGCCGCGAGCGCGAACACGGCCGGGTCGAGCGCCGCGGCGGCCACGTCGGCCACGTCGTCGAGCGACGCGGCGAACAGCGGGTAGTCCGCGCCAAGGAGCGACTCGTGCATCGGCGTCCGGTTGAGGATCACCGGCAGGCCCAGCTGGCCGAACTCGAGGACCTTGGTCGACAGTTCGAGCGAGGCGTCGAGCTCGGGGTGGCGCCAGGACAGGCCGATGTCACCGTCGGCCGCCAGCCGCATCGCCTCGGCCCGCGGCTGCCCGCCGTGCCAGATCACCCCGGGCACCGCGGGCGTGCCCACTTCGCCGAGCGCGGCCCGCATCCGCTTCGAGTACGCGGGGTCGCGCGGGTCGTTGTGCACTTTGTCGCCGACCATGTGCACTTCCGCCGCGACGCCGCGCGCGGCCAGCAGCGCGGGCAGCCGCGTCATCTCGAGCGTGTTCCACCGGGGGGCGAACTTGCCGGTGTAGACGAGCGTCAGCGGCGCGCCGGCCGCCCTGGCCGGGTCGCGCCTGATATCGAGGGCCGGCAGCACCGGCGGGAACAGCACGGACTTGCCGCAGGCGGCGGCGACCGAGCCTTCGAGGAAGCAGCGCAGCTCCTCGGTCTGGCACAGCAGGTAGCGCGACGCCTTGGCGATGACCGTCAGGTCCTCGGCCGCCTTGGGGGTGACGGCGGGGATCGCCTGCGGCACGTCGGTCAGGTAGGACCAGAGCCGCCCGTCGAACGAGCCGTCGCGCGCCGCGGCGGACACCAGCGCGCGGCCGCGAAGCACCACCAGGTCGTGCTGGTCAGCCGCGTCGACGCCGGCCAGCACGGCGATGGCCTGCGGGACGGTCAGCGAGGCCTCCGTCAGCCCGGGCAGCAGGCCTTCTGCGTGCGGTGACTTGATGACGACCTCGGGCTGGCCGCGCAGCGGCGCGACCAGCCGGTCGGTGCGTACCGGGGCCTTGAGCACCAGCGTGACCGCGCACCCGGCGGCGACCAGAGCCTGCGTGACCGACTGCAGCCAGATGGCTGAGCCGTCGAGCAGGTTCATGTCGACGTCACCGTAGACCAGCGCGCGTGGTCTTGTTACGGCCACTGACTGTCGCTCCTTGTCCTGATGGTTCATGAAGGCCGTCCGCCCGCCTGTGCCGCGGTGTCCGCGGTGATGGTGAACAGCCGCAGTCCGTGGCTGCCCCAGTCGCCAGGCGCGGGCCCGCCGGGCTTGAGCAGGCTTGCCCGAACGAGGGCGGGCTCATCGAGCCACCGGGTGAACTCGTAGTCCCGGCGGCCGAAGCCCACGGCGTCCGCCTGCGCGCACTCGCGCGCGCAGGCCAGGTCGAGCAGGTACTCATCCGGCTGCCCGCCGTCCGTGGTCCACGGCGCCAGCCACTGGGCGCTGGCCAGCCTGGCCAGCTCACGCGCCTGCTCCGTCCCTGACGACCCGGCGCCTGACGACCCGGTGTCGAGCGAGCCGGTGCCGAAGGAGGCGGAGCCGAACGAGGCGGTGCCGCCGGCGTCGGCGCCAAGCGGCGCGGTGTCGGTGACCGTCACCCGGATGCCGCGGCCGGCCAGCGGCCGGAGCCCGTCGCGCACGGCCGCCTGCTGGCCCGCCGCGCAGGCGGCGACGACCTCGGCCGGGCGCAGCCGCTGCCCGAGCAGCGCGGCGGCCAGCCGGGCCGCCTGCGCGCCGTCCGCCAGTGACGTGAGCACGCCGATCTGGCGTCCGGCCACCAGTGCGGCGGGCAGCTCGGCGGCCTGCAGGAGCGCGGTCAGCGTGGCCGGCGTCGCGTCGTTGAGGAAGATGTCGCGCAGCAGCACCCGGAGCTCGGTCAGCGTCAGCGGCTCGGCGTCGCGCGCGGCCTCGAGCGCCGCGTCGACCGTCGCCGCGTCGGTACCCGAGCCAAGCGGCCCGATGACGCGTGCGCCGGACGCGGCCTGCTCAAGGCCCTGCGCCGCGGACGCGGTGACGAACACGGCGTTGTCGCGGTACAGCGCGGGCAGCGACCGCCACGAGCGGGCGCCGGCTAGCTGCACCGCCGGGGCCGTATCGCCCGCGCCCGCGGTCAGCGCGTCGAGCAGGGCGCGGACGGCGGGCGCCTCGCGCGGGTCCCGGGCGCCGGCGTAGACCGGCACGGCCGGCCGGGCCGGGGTCACCCCGACCGGGTTGAACCGGGCCAACTGCACGCCGAGCCCGCCGTCGAGCACCGCGTCGCAGCTCCCGGCGAGCCAGCCGATGCCCGGCATGAGCGAGTGCGGCACGTTCCGCACCAGGACCACCGGCTTGCCGAGCGCGCGGGCCATCACGATCATCCGGGCCAGGCGCCGGCCGCGGTCGGCCGCGGCCGGGTCGGTCGCGTAGGCCCAGGCAGAGCCGGGCAGCAGCGCCGCCGCCTCGATCACCACGACGTCCGCCCCGGTGCCGCGCTGCGGCTGGGCGGCGCCCGCTCCTGGCGGTCACTGCCCGCGCTCTACCGGGA
>DASYAD010000166.1:0-2107 GCA_036501515.1 Trebonia sp.
AGATGGCGCGGGCGGTCGGCCGCCCCAAGAGCACCGTCGCCTATCACGTGAACCTGCTCGTCGACGAGGGCCTGCTCCGCGTGGTGCGCACCCGGCGGGTGCGCGCGATCGAGGAGCGCTACTACGGGCGGGTCGCCCGTACCCTCTACATCGGCGTGCTGACCAGGCCCGAGGACAAGCAGGTCGTGGCCGCCATCAACGGGATCGCGCAGGCCGCCGCCGAGTCCGCCGCGGCCCACGCGGCCGACGACGTGCGGTGCACGCTGGTGCACGCCCGCATCCCGATCGGCGAGGTGCGGAACTTCTGGGCCGAGGTCCAGGAGCTCGCCCGCCAGTTCGCCCAGATTCCGCGATCCGGCGACCAGGTATACGGCTTCGTGACCGGCCTGTATCCCACCGACGCCCCTACTCTCCCCGACGCCGTCTTTGAGCCGGCCGGCTGAAAACCAGTTGGCGGCTCGCGGCGATCCGGGAGACGCTGCTGTCCATGAGCTCGGTCCGGTGGGACGCGGAGATCGCCGAGGTCTACGACGAGACCTACGCCGCCATGTTCGAGCCGTCCGTGCTCGGGCCGATGGCCGACGTGCTCGCCGAACTGGCCGGCGGCGGCCCCGCCCTGGAGTTTGCGATCGGCACCGGGCGGGTGGCCCTGCCGCTCAGCGCGCGGGGGATCCCGGTGCGGGGCATCGAGCTGTCCCCGGCCATGGCAGAGCGGCTGGCGGCCAAGCCGGGCGCGAGCGACATACCGGTGACCATCGGCGACATGACGGCCGCCCGGGTGCCAGGGACCTTCCGCCTCGTGTACCTGGTGGCCAACACGATCATGAACGTCACTACCCAGGACGAACAGCTCGCCGTCTTCGGCAACGCCGCCGCTCACCTGGCGCCGGGCGGGTGCTTCGTTGTCTCGGTGACCGTCCCGCAGCTCCGCCGGGTCCCGCCAGGAGACACGGCCCGGGTCTTCACCCTCGATCCCGGGCACGTCGGGATCGAGACCTTCGACGACCTCGTGGGGCAGATCGCGTGGTCCCATCACTGGATCGCCGCGCGGGGACGGCTGGTGCGTCACTCGGCGCCCTACCGCTATGTCTGGCCGTCCGAGCTCGACCTGATGGGCAAGCTCACCGGCTTCCGCCTCAGGGACCGCTGGGCGGGCTGGGACCGGACGCCCTTCACCTCCGACAGCGGGCACCAGGTCGCGGTGTTCGAGAAACTGGCTGGTTAGCCGCGCTCCCCGGGGTCACAGGTCCATGGTGGCGCCCTGGGCCGCGACGGTCACCGGGATTTCCGCGGTCTCGAACCGGCGGGCGATCTCGTCTAGCTCGGCGTCGGTGCGGGACGGCTTGTGGTGGAACAGCGCCAGCCGCCGCGCGCCGGCCAGCACCGCGAGGCGCACCGCGTACTCCGCCGCCGCGTGGCCGAACGACGCCTCGGCGGGCAGTTCCTCGGCGAGCAGCTGGGCGTCGTGCACGAGCAGGTCGGCACCGTCGGCGAGGGCCATCGCGTCGGGATGATATTCGCCGAGCCCGTCAGGGCCGGGGCCGTACACGGTCGGGCAGTGATCGGTGATGTAGGCCAGCACGCAGCGCCCGTCGCTCACCCGGTAACCGAACGTCCTGCCGCCCTTGTGCGGGATCTCCCGCGCCTCGACGGTGAACCCCTCGGCCTTGAACTGGCCAGGCGAGATCGAACCGAACCGCCAGTCGCCGCGCAGCCCGGCCGGCGGGATCGGGAAGAACGGGGGTGACATCACCCGCGCCAGCAGCTCCTCCGCGCCGGTGCCGTCCTCCTGGTGGGGCAGCAGCAGGGTGACCCGCGCGTCGTCCCGGTCGCCGGCCAGGAAGAAGGGCAGCCCGAGGGAATGGTCCCAGTGCAGGTGGGTGAGCAGCATCGTGCCAGTAAACGACTCGCCGCCGAGCAGCCCGGTGACATTGGCCAGGCCGGTTCCCGCGTCGAGCAACAGCACCGGCGGCGAGCCGGCTGAGTGCGACACCGCCACGCAGGACGTGTCTCCGCCGTATCGGGCGAACCGCGCGCCGGTGGCCGGCGTGGATCCGCGGACTCCGCAAAAGGTGATAAGCACTCCGGTCAGGCCTGGCCGCTGGGC
>DASYAD010000167.1:0-10304 GCA_036501515.1 Trebonia sp.
ACCCTTGGTGTAGTCGAACTTCTCCACCGCGCGGATCAGCCCGAGGTTGCCCTCCTGGATCAGGTCCAGGAACAGCATCCCCCGCCCGGTATACCGCTTAGCCAGACTCACCACCAGCCGCAAGTTCGCCTCGAGCAGGTGGTTCTTGGCCCGGCGGCCGTCCTCAGCGATCCACTCCATGTCGATGCGCTGATCGGTGTTCATCCGCTCGGACTCGGCGAGCTTCTCCTCGGCGAACAGCCCGGCTTCGATCCGCTTGGCCAGCTCGACCTCTTGCTCGGCGTTGAGCAGCGGGACCTTGCCGATCTGCTTCAGGTAGTCCTTCACGGGGTCGGCGGTGGCGCCCGCGACGGCCACCTGGGCCGCCGGCAGGTCGTCGTCGTCGTCACCGAAGACGAAGATCTCCTCGTCGTCGCCGCCCGCGGCCTTGCCTTCGGGCGCCGGAGCCCCGTCGGCGGGCGCGGCCGCGACAGGGGCGGCAGGCTCAGCCTCGTCCGTGTCGCTGTCGTCGGCTACGTCGGCTTCGGCCAGCTCCGCCTCGGGGGCGTCGGCGATCTCCAGGTCCTCGGTGCCGAGCGCGTCGCCCAGGTCTTCGAGGTCTTCGAGGTTGATGTCTTCATCGGCCGGGTCGGCGTCCGCGTCGAGGTCAGCGACCGCGAGGTCGCCGCTGTTGTCTTGAGATGGCACCGCCGCAAGCTCCTCACGCGCCTTGGCGGCGCGGCCGCCGCCGCGCGACTCTTCGGCCGCCTCGGACATGCCATCGGCCGCTTGATCAGGCACCCGCGAGCCCTGAGCCGCGGAGCTGGACGGCCTGGAGCGCTTGCGCGCCGCGGAGTTGGCAGCGCTCACCACCACGGTCACCTCTTCCTTCGCTGGGTAGCTTGGCTGAGTTGCGTACGCACGCTAATGGGGCCCTCCCGAGAGGGTCTTGACGCCTGGACCGTGCCTGGAAACAGGCTTCCCGCTCGTCTTGGGGATATCGACAGCAACCCGCCCGCCTCCTCTCCACCACCATAGGTGGCACCTGGGAGTGCCTTGTACACGTCTGCCGTGCCGGTCAGGACTGCGGGGGTCACCGTTGCGCCCACCGCTGCCCGGGCGGCCCGTTACCCGGGTCGCCAGTGCCCGAATCCGTGCCGCCGGAGCCAGCACCGTCGGCGGGCACGTGCATCACGAGCATCGTCACGTCGTCGTCCTGCTCGTGACCTGCGAGCATGTTGTCGAGCAGGTACTGCAGCAGCAGCCCGGGGGTGCCGTGCAGCTCCTCGGGCGCGTCCGCGGCGATCCGCACCAGCTCGTCGAGGCCGGCGTCGAGGCCGCGCAGCCGGTTCTCGACCAGCCCGTCGGAGTAGAAGACCGCGGTGGAGCCCGGCGGCAGCCGGAAGGCGTGCTGCCGGCGCGGGCTGGCCCAGCCGAGCGGCGTGCCCGCTTCGGCGCTGTCGAGCACCGGGAGCGCGCCCGGCGTCAGCAGCAGCGTGGGCGGGTGGCCGGCGTTCCCGGCCTGGCCTTCGCCGGTCTCCGGGTCGATCACCAGGTAGGTGACGGTGGTGACCTGCTCCTCGAGCTCGGTCGCGGTGAACAGGCGGTCAAGACCGGCCAGCACCGCGGCCGGCCGCGGGTCGGTCAGCGCGAGCGCCCGCAGCGCGTTGCGCACCCGGCCCATCCCGGCCGCGGCGAGCAGTCCCTTGCCCATGACGTCGCCGACGGTGACCGCCAGCCTGCGGTCAGGCAGCCGGAACACGTCGTACCAGTCACCGCCCACGTCAGTCGACCGCGGCAGGTAGCGGGCGTCGAGCGCGAGGCCGGGCACGCTCGGCAGCTCGCCAGGCAGCAGGCTGCGCTGCAGGGTGACGGCGGCGGTGTGCTCCTTCTCGTACATCTGGGCCCGCTCGATGGCCAGCGCGCACTGGCCGGCCAGCGCTTCGAGGAAAACGCGCTCCTCTTCCAGGATCGTCCGCGGCCGGCCGAAGGAGAACCGCAGCGCGCCGAGCGGCATGCCCGCGGCGAGCAGCGGCAGGCCGACCCAGGCGGCTTCGTCGCCGGTGTCGGTAACCCGGCCGCCGGCCGGCTGGGCGCCGTCATCGGGACCGCTGTCGAACTGGGCGCGCAATTCCTCGGGATCGGCGATGAGCACGGGCCGCCTGGTGGCGATGGCGCGCGTCATGACGCTCGGCGTGTCCAGGGTCAGGCGCACGCCGGCGCCGTCGGGCCCCGTGGGGGCCAGCCCCGACTGGTTGACCACCTGCAGGCCGAGCTTGTCGTCGTCGAGCAGCGCCACCGCCGAGCGCAGCGCGCCGATCGCGGTCCTGCCGACCTCGGTGATCACCTCGACCACCTGCTCGACCTCAAGCGCCTCGGCCAGCATCGCCGTCGCCTGCTGCAGCCGCGCGGTCCGCAGCGCCGCCGCCGACAACTGGTCGGTCAGCCTGCCCCGCATCTCCTCCGCTTCGCGCTGACTGGTCACGTCGGTGCAGGCGCCGACCCACTCGGCGATCTTCCCGTCCCGCTCGATCGGCACCGCCCGCACGTCGTAGTGCCGGTAAGAGCCGCCCCTGGCCCGCATACGGAACCGGTCGTCGAAGATCCGCCCCGTCCGCAGGCACTCCCGCCAGTCCCGCTCCACCCGCTCGCGGTCTTCCGGGTGGATGGAGTCAAGCCACCCGTTGCCGAGGAACTCCTCCACCGTCTGCCCGGTAATCCAGCGCCACTCGGCCGAGTCCTCGAGCATCTCCCCGTCGGGCGACGCCACCCAGACAATCTGCGCGCCGCCCTGCACCAGCGCCCGGTAGCGCTCCTCACTGCGGCGCAGCGCCTCTTCTGTAGCCGGCCCGGCCGCGCCCGCGATCACGATCAGCCCGGCGCCGCGCAGCGTGCCGTCGGCTCCGTGCACGCCGAACCAGTGAAAGGTGCGCTGACCCGGCCGTCCGCCGGCTGCCTGCTGCGCTGGCGCGGTGCCCGCCGCACCGGTCTCGAACATCTCGGTCGCCGGGCGGCCCTCGGTCAGCACCTGGTGCAGCGCGGCCTCGGCCCTGGCGGCATCGACCGCGGGCCACACGGCGGCAACGGGCTGCTTGCTGAAATCGCCCGGCTGACGGCCGTACATGGCGGCGAGCGCCGGGTTAACCCAGACAAACCGCATTTCCAGGTCAAGGAACGCCATCCCGGCAGGCGCGTCGCGCAGCACGGCATCGGGAAGCCAGGATTCGAACTCACTCAACCCGGCCTCCCGCTGCTTCGGCACGGAGGTGTCAGCGCTCAACCGAGCACCCCACCTACCGTGCAGGCGCCTGCCACTGGCGGCTCCCTCCTGCTACCGCACTGCCAGCCACGCGGCCCTCCAGGCGCCCGGCGGCAGTCCGCCGACGGCGCGGCTGGAAAAAACCGCCACCGCAGCGGCCACTCAGGTTAAGCGTGCCACAATCCAGGCACCGATGCTGCCAGCTAGCCGCACAGATGCCAAGTACGAATCGCCGCCGCCCCGGCCGGACTCGTTCAGAAGGCCGGCAAAAGCGCGACATGGACGGGTTCACCGCCATCGCACAGCACAATGATGGCAGCATGGGTAAATTCTCCTACAGCGGATGATGTGCTCTCCCTTGTTACCCGCAACCCGATGCAGGTAACAAGGCGAAGCGTCGATTTCACATATGAGATCTGAGAGGCTATCAGGGTGAGCCCGCAGAGCCGACGACGAAGCCAGCCAGGTGGTGGCGCGCCCCCCAACGCGCTATACGAAGAACTCCTGGTCGGGGCGCGCGAACTGCTCGCGGTGCGCAGCCCGCTCGACGCGGAGCTGCTCGTCAGTGACCTGCTCGGCACCTGGTGGCCACAGCGGCACCACACCATCGGCGGCACCGGGCTCGAGCAGCTCGTCGGCGAGGGCCTGGTCGCCTACGCCGCGCAGCGGGGCTCACCCGCCGCGCTCGCCCTGCTGTCCGGTATCGCCTGCCTGGGGACGTCACGCCAGGCGGCCGCCGCCGAGCAGGCGGCCATCACGCTCATCGACGCCGGCGTGCGCACCCCCCGCTGGGCGGAGCACCTCGGCGCGGTCTCGCCGGCCGAGTGCTACGTCAACCCCGACGAGTGGGGCGACCAGGACGAGATCATCTGCGTGTTCAGCTACGCGGGCGAGGAGCCGCACGCGCTGGTGTCCGTCGTTGACTACAACGCGGCGGGCATGATCAGGGACGGCTGGGTTAGCTCCCAGGTCAGCAAGCTGCTCGAACTCTGCCAGCGCCGGGCGGCGGTCCGCGGCGGCAAGCCGGAGGACGCCTTCAGGCAGATCGACGGGCCGCAGGCGCGGAAGATGCTGCAGGCCGCGCTCGCCGCCACCGACGGAGCCGAGGACCCGCCGGTCAGCGACACTTTCGCGGCCAGGCACGCGTTCATCAGGTCGCGCATCCGCGCGCTTCCGCCGCCCGTCGCCCTCCGTTCGGCCCGGGCTAAAAAGCAGTGGACGACGGAACGAAGGGCGCTGCTCGCGGCCGAGTTCCTGGCTTCTGATGAGGCGGAGGACCTGTCTGACCGGCAGGCCGCGAGCCGCTGTGCCGACCTGATCATCGAGTTCGGGTGTGACCACGACAGCGGCCGTCCGCTGCGGATGTCGCCTGCCAAGGTGCAGAACTTCATGCTGACCCACCTGCCCCGCAAGGTGCTGCTCTCGGTGGCCGACCAGAACGCCATGCCGCACGTGGTCGACGCCTGGATCCGCTGGTCGGGGCGCAAGCGCGGGCTGTCCGAGCTGGCCATGGGAATGACCATGGACACGCTGTACGACTCGATGGCCACGTTTTCCCGCATCTACCGTGACCCGTCGGAGTTCGGCCTTGACGAGAAGCTCGTCGCCCGGCTGCTGCCCGACTCCGACCTGGAGGCGCTGCCGCGCCGGGCGTTCGCCTTCCCGGTTCTTGAGGGGAAGCACGGCGGGGTCGACCTGTCCAAGCTCGACCCGGCCGACCCGTCCGACCGGCGGCTGCTGCTCGCCGCCGACCACGACACCCGGACCGGATCGCCGAGCGCGGCGGGCGTCGGCCGCCATATCGACCGCCACCTGGCGCTGGCCGACCGGCTGTGGCGCGGCTCGCCGCCCGCGCTCTGGGACGCCGCCCAGCGGCTGCTCGACACCGGCGAGGACCGCCACATGGTGCTGCACGCGCTGATGGACGTGCTCGACGCCGCGGGCGGCGACGAGGTCTCGCTCAAGTCGGCACTGCACGAGCTGGCCACCGGCCTCAGCGACGACGACCTCGACGGGCTGGCCAACCCCGACTCCTAACCGAAACCGCCGCCACCGGGGGTTTCCATGACGAACAGGTCCCCGGCCGCGAGGCAGGCGGTGTCGCAGCCGTCCATCGGGGTCACGGAGCCGTCGGGATGCTCCACCCAGTGCCGGCCGAGGGCGCCCGCTTCGCCGCCGTCAAGGCCGAAGGCGGGCACGCGGCGGTGACTGGCCAGCGTCGAGACCGTCATCGGCTCAAGGAAGCGCAGCCGCCTGACGCCGCCGTCGCCGCCGCGCCAGCGGCCGCCGCCGCCGCTGCCGCGGCGGACCGCGAAGGACTCAAGGCGGACCGGGTAGCGCCATTCGAGCACTTCCGGGTCGGTCAGCCGGGAATTGGTCATCTTCGTCTGCACCACGTCGGTGCCGTCGAAACCCTCGCCCGCCCCTGAGCCGCTGGCCACCGTCTCGTAGTACTGGTAGCGGTCGTTGCCGAACGTCACGTTGTTCATCGTGCCCGAGCCCTCCGCCAGGCTGCGCAGCGCGGCGTAGAGCGCGCCGGTGACGGCCTGGCTGGTCTCCACGTTGCCGGCCGCGACCGCGGCCGGGTAGCGGGGCGACAGCATGGTGCCGGGCGGGATAATCACCTTCAGGGGCTCCAGGCAGCCGGCGTTCAGCGGGATGTCCTTGTCCACCAGCGTGCGGAACACGTAAAGGACGGCGGCCGCCGCCACGCTGGACGGGGCGTTGAAGTTGCCGCTCAGCTGGGGGCTGGTGCCGGTGAAGTCGATGACCGCGGTCCGCGCCGCCCGGTCCACCCGCACCGCGACCCGGATCCTGGCCCCGTTGTCGAGCTCGTAGTCGCAGCGGCCGTCGGCCAGCGCGCCGATGACGTTCCTGACCGCTTCCGCCGCGTTCTCCTGTACGTGCCCCATGTAGGCGTGCACCACCTCGAGACCGTACTGGCCGACCATAGCGCGCAGCTCCGCGGCGCCTTTCTCGTTCGCGGCGACCTGGGCGCGGAGGTCGGCCAGGTTGGCGGCCGGGTTCCGCGACGGGTAGACGGCCGCGGTCAGCAGGCCGAGCGTTTCCGCTTCGCGCAGCCGCCCGCCGCTGACCAGCAGCCAGTTGTCGATGAGGACGCCCTCCTCCTCGATCCGCCTGCTGTCCGCGGGCATCGAGCCGGGCGACACCCCGCCGATCTCGGCGTGGTGGCCGCGTGAGGCGACGTAGAACCAGATGTCCCCGCTGGCAGGGCCGGTGCCGAAGACCGGCGTGACCACGGTGACGTCGGGCAGGTGGGTGCCGCCGTGGTAGGGGTCGTTAAGCGCGAAGACGTCCCCCGGGCGCATCCGTCCCTGGTTGCGCTCGATCACCGTCTTGATCGACTCGCCCATCGAACCGAGGTGGACCGGGATGTGCGGCGCGTTCGCGATCAGGCCGCCGCTGGAGTCGAAGACCGCGCAGGAGAAGTCCAGCCGCTCCTTGATGTTGACCGAGTGCGCGGTGGACCGCAGCCGCTCCCCCATCTGCTCGGCCACCGCCATGAACAGATTCGAGAAGACCTCGAGGAGCACCGGGTCGGCCTCGGTACCCGCCCGTGCGGCCGCCGGGCGGGGCGCCGTCCTGCTGAGCAGCAGGTCGCGGCCGCCGGTGACCACGGCACGCCAGCCGGGCTCGACCACGGTGGTGGCCAGGTCCTCGGCGATGACCGCGGGGCCGGCGACGGCGTCGCCGGCGGCGAGCCGGCCGCGCCGGTACAACGGCACGGTCTGCCAGCGGCCCGCGGTGAACATTTCCACGCTGTCGGCCGGGGCCGGGGCCGGGGCGGGAGCCTCGGGAGCGGCGGCCTGGGTGGGAGGGGCCGGCTGGTTGAGAGCTGATGCCGGGTCCGCAGCCGGGGTGCCCGCGACCGCCTCGACCGAGACGGCCTCTACTACGAGCGGCTTGTCCGCCATAAGGAAAGAGAACCGCGTCCGGTAGGCCTGCTCGAATGCCGCCGTCATCTCCGCCTTCGTCCCGTAGGGGACATGCAGCGGGGTGTCGGTGCCGTCGTAGCGCAGGTGGACCCGGCGGGTCAGCCTGATGCGGCCGGGGACTTCAGTGCCCCGGGGGTCCGCTGCGCCCTGCGCGGTCAGTTCGGCCGCAACCGACTCCTCCAGCGGGCCGAAAGCATCCGCCAGCAGCCCGGCGGCACTGTCGAGCGGCGCCTCGACGGCGGCCTCGCGCATCGCGGTCACCTCGGCCAGGCCGATGCCGTAGGCCGACAGCGCCCCCGCCAGCGGGTGGATAAGAACGCGGGTCATGCCGAGGGCGTCGGCGACCGCGCAGGCGTGCTGGCCGCCCGCGCCGCCGAAGGTGGACAGCACGTACCTGGTCACGTCGTAGCCGCGCTGTACCGAGATCTTCTTGATCGCGTTGGCCATGTTCTGCACCGCGATCTCGAGGAAGCCGGCCGCGACCTCGGCCGGATCCCGGTCGTCGCCGGTGGCGGCGGCGATCCGCTCGGCCAGGTTGGCGAACGCGTCCCTGGCCGGGCCGGAGTCGAGGGGCTCGTCCCCGCCGGGCCCGAAGACCCGCGGGAAGTAAGCCGGCTGGACGCGCCCGAGCAGCACGTTGGCGTCGGTCACGGTCAGCGGGCCGCCGTGGCCGTAGCAGGCTGGCCCCGGTAGTGCCCCCGCCGACTCGGGCCCGACCTGGTAGCGGCCGTCGTCAAAGCGCAGTACCGAGCCGCCGCCCGCGGCAACCGTGTGAATGGACAGCATCGGCGACCGCAGCCGGACGCCGGCCACCTCAGTCTCGTACTGCCGCTCGAACTCACCCGCGAAATGCGAGACATCGGTTGAGGTACCGCCCATGTCGAACCCGATCACCCGGTCAAACCCGGCCACGGCGGCGGTTCTGGCCATGCCGACGATGCCGCCGGCCGGGCCGGACAGGACCGAGTCCTTGCCGCGGAACGCGGCCGCCTCGGCCAGGCCGCCGTTGGACTGCATGAACAGCACCCGGACGCCGGCCAGCTCGGCCGCCACCTGGTCCACGTAGCGGCGCAGCACCGGCGACAAGTAGGCGTCCGCCACCGTGGTGTCGCCCCTGGACACCAGGCGCATTAGCGGGCTTACCTCATGCGAGGCGCTGACCTGCGTGAACCCTGTCCGCCTTACGATCTCGGCGACCCGCGCCTCGTGGGCGGCGTAGCGGTAGCCGTGCATGAAGACGACCGCGGCGGCCCGGAAGCCGTCATCGTAGGCCTGGCGCAGTGCCCGCTCGGCGGCCGCCTCGTCCAGCGGGCGGACGACGGTGCCGTCGGCGGCGACCCGCTCCGCGACCTCGATCACCCGGTCGTAAAGCTGGCCTGGCAGCACGATGTGCCGGTCGAAGATGCGCGGCCTGTTCTGGTAGGCGATGCGCAGCGCGTCGCCGAACCCTTCCGTGACCACCAGGACCGTCGGCTCGCCCCGGTGCCGCAGCAGCGCGTTGGTGGCCACCGTGGTACCGAGCCGCACGGCCGCGATCTGGTCGGCGGGAAGCGGGTCGCCCGGCGCCAGCCCAAGCAGCTGGCGGATGCCGGCCACGGCCGCGTCGCGGTAGGCCGGGCTTTCCGACAGCAGCTTGTGCGCGACGAGTTCCCCGTCTGGCCGCCGGGCCACGATGTCGGTAAACGTCCCGCCCCGGTCAACCCAGAACTCCCAAGAACCGCCCACGGCACAAGCCTAGGGCGGCGGGCGCCGCCAGGCTCAGTCGGCAGGCAGACGGCTCAGACGACGAGGCGGACGGCTCAGTCGACGGGGCGGACAGCTCAGTCGACGGGGCGGACGGCTCAGGCGGCGGGCCGCGCGCCGTCCGGTTGGATCCCGGCCGCCGCCCGGGCCTGGCTGCGGACGTGGGCGGGGTACCAGGAGTTAACCCGGATCCCGATGATGATCAGCGCGATCGGGATGTACCAGTTGAGCCAGTCCTGCAGGCCCTTCGTGTGCACGTGCACCGAGATCAGCCCGAGCCCCGCGCAGACCAGGAAGACAACCGCCCATACCGCGGTCAGGACCAGGTTGACCTTCTTGAACGCGGTCGTGTGCCACACCTGCGGCGGTGTCTGCTCCTTGGCGTAGTCGACCGTGAACGGGTGCCCGACCAGGATCGAGCCCAGGGCGATCAGGCCAAGGGCACCGCTCGACAGCGCCTGCGCGTAACGGTCGAGCGCCGCGGCGTCGGACCGGCTGGTGGCCAGGGCCGCGATGACCATAGCGGCGAAGAAGACGACGGTAGCGGCGTCAAGCACCTTGAGCCGCCGGAAGTCGAGCCGGCCGGCCTGGCCGCCCGTTCGCGCGGCGGCACCGCCGGCGGAACCGGCCGTCCCCGGCTCCCTTTCGATGCTGAGCACGGTCAGCAGGACCGCCGCGAGCAGGGCCGCGATGGCCGCGGTCTCCCACGTCGACGGGCCGCCGATGACCCAGTACAAGATCCACGGGATGAAGCCCGCGAACGGGCTGCGCGCCAGGCCGCGGGCCAGCCCGTGCTGCCCGGCGTCGGACGCGCTGTGTTCCGCCTGATCGCGGTAACCGGCTTCCTGCCGGTAGGCGCGCTGCGCCGGGACCCCCTGACCAGGCTGCCCTGGCGGTGCCTGCTGCTGGCCCGACGCCCCGGCCTGCGGGCCCTCCCACGGTGCGCTCCCCATCGCTGCCCCCTTGAGCTCCCCGAAGCTCGTTACCGGTCACAGGATGCTATTCCCGCTGGTCAGAGTCCTATTCGCCGCGCATTAGCAGACATGCAGACCCCGCCAAGGGCTGCCAAGGAAAGCTGGTGGGGGGAGAGAGAACCGGCGGGGCGAGCCGACGGGAAACCACCTGGGGAAAGCCGGCTGAGAGGAGACTGGCTGGGGGAAGCCGGCTCAGAGGAAAGCCGGCTGAGCCACAGGCGAGGCCGGCAGGCCAGCGGGCCCGGGAGGCCCAGGAGACCCAGGAGGCCCAAGAGACCTGGGAGGCCCGGAAGGCCTGGGAGGCTCAGGAGACCCAGGAGTCCGAAAGAGCTGGGAGGCCCGAAGGTCTGGGAGGCCCGGAAGGCCTTGGAGGCCCGGGAGGCCCGACAGGTC
>DASYAD010000168.1:0-15195 GCA_036501515.1 Trebonia sp.
CCCCTCGGTGGTCGAGCGCGGGCTCGACGCCGGCGCCTGGCAGGCGACGCTGATCGAGCCGTCAGGCGGTGAGCGCGGGCCCGCCGCGCTGCTGCGCCGGGAGTTCACCGTGCCGGGCCCCGTCGCGGCGGCCCGGCTCTACGACGCCACCAGGGAGCGGCCAGGCTGGTCGCGGCCCGGCTTCGACGACACCGGATGGGAGCCGGCCCGCCTCGGCCAGCTCGACCCCGGCGTTCTGGTGATGCCAGACGGGCCGCCGGTGCGCGCCACCGAGGGACTCGCCGTCAGGCAGACGCTCACCACGCCGTCGGGGAAGACCGTCTTCGACTTCGGCCAGACGCTGTTCGACAAGCCCGCCAGGCAGCTCGGCGACTGGCTCGACCCCGCGGCGCCGGCCGGCCAGCCGTGGGCCGCGACGACCGACCCGCACCTGGTCGCGACGGCCTACCGGGCGCACGTGGCCAGCCTGCTGAGCCGCGTCGCGGCCGTGCTCGGCGAGGAGGCCGACGCCGCCAAGTACGCGGAGCTGGCCGACGGCGTCGGGCAGGCGTTCCACGACGAGTACGTGACGCCGCGCGGCCGGATCGCCAGTGACAGCCAGACGGCCTACGCGCTCGCGCTCGAGTTCGGCCTGCTGCGCGACCGCGAGCAGCGTGAGCTGGCCGGGGCCCGGCTGACCGAGCTGGTGCGGGCCAAGGGGCACCACGTCGCCACCGGCTTTCTCGGCACCCCGCTGACGATGACCGACCGGGGCGGGACGACGATCTGGGAATCGTGGGAGGGAGTCGACGCCCGCGGCCGGCCGGACGAGTCGCTGAACCACTACGCCAAGGGCGCGGTGATCAGCTTCCTGCACCGGTATACGGCCGGCATCCGGCTGGCGGGCGATCCCGGGTACCGCTCGTTCGTCATCCGGCCGGTGCCGGGCGGCGGCCTGCGGTCCGCGTCGGCCGCCTACGACTCGCCCTACGGCCGGATCGAGTCGTCCTGGGAGATCGCCGGCGGCCGGATGAACCTGTCGGTGCTCGTGCCGCCGGGTACCAGGGCGACGGTGTTCGCGGAGGAGACCGAGGTGGCGGCCGGGCCGGGCCGGCATGAGTTCTGCTGGGAGGTCAGCCGGCAGCCTGCTGCGTCAGGGCTGCCTTGACGTGATGGGATCGTCAAGTCTAGCCTGACGGCATGGCTGATCCCGAGAACCTCACCGCCGGCTACGGCCAGCTGGACACGCTGTGCTGCTCTTTCTGCACCAAGGACAAGGACTCCGTGGCCAAGCTGATCGCGGGCCCCGGCGTCTACATCTGCGACGAGTGCGTCGACCTGTGCACTCAGATCCTGACCACGGAAACCAAACCCGAGATCCACCCGCGGCACGAGCTGCCCGACGAGGAGCTCCTCGCCAGCCTGACCCGGGCGCAGACGGCCGCTCCGCAGATCGACGCCGCCATGCACGACTGGGTCGGTATCCTGCGCTCCCGCGGCGTCAGCTGGACCCGCATCGGCGCGGCCCTCGGCGTCTCCAAGCAGGCCGCCTGGGAGCGGTTCTCCGGCGAGGACTAAGCGGCACAGCCAACGCGTCAGTCACGGCCAAGTGCTGACACGGTACGGTCTGCGTGGTGAGCGCTGAGGACAAGGAGCCGTGATGACCGGTGCGTCCCATGATCTGGTCGGGGCGATCGTCGCGGTCATCGTGTTCGTCGTCCACCTGCTGACCGTGCTCCGCGCGGTCACCCGGCCGAACCGCACGCCGGCCGCGCGAGTGGCCTGGGTCGCGGTGGTCATGTGCCTGCCGGTCCTCGGCGTGGTGGCCTACCTGCTCCTCGGCGAGACCAGCATCGGCCACGAGCGGGTCCGCAAACTGCACGAGGCCGAGCAGAGCGTGGCCGCGCCCAGCGGTGCGGGCACCAAGCCGGGCGACCCGGTCGCCGCGAGCGTCTCGGACCTGTGCCGGTCAATCAACGGCTTCGGCCCGGTGCCGGGCAACCGCGTCGTGCTGCTCGGTGACCCGGCGTCGTCGCCGGCCGAGCCGACGCGTGACTGCGACCTGGCGATCAAGGCGCTGATCGAGGCGATCGACGCCGCGACCGAGCACGTCCACGTGAGCTTCTACATCTGGCTGGATGACGGCAACGGCGGCCGGGTCGCCGACGCGCTCTGCGCCGCCGCGCGGCGGGGCGTGACCTGCCGGATCATGGCCGACGCGCTGGGGTCGCGCGACTTCGTCCGCGGCCACCGCTGGCGCATGCTGCGCGAGGCCGGCGCCCAGCTGGTCGTCACCTTGCAGGACATCCCGCGCCTGGGCCATCTCGCGGTCCACCGGGTCGACCTGCGCAACCACCGCAAGCTGGTCGTCATCGACAACCGGATCGCGTTCTGCGGCAGCCAGAACTGCGCCGACCCGCAGTTCCGGGTCAAGCCGCGGTACGCGCCCTGGATCGACATCCTGCTGCGCTGCGAGGGGCCGGTCGTGCGGCAGGCGCAGCACCTGTTCCTCAGCACCTGGATCGCCGAGACCGGCGAGGACGTTTACGACCTGCCCGCGGCGGCGCCGGAGCCCGAGCGGTACGACGACGGCGTGGTCGCGCAGATGTTCGGCACCGGGCCGAGCACGCCAGGCAGCCCGATGTCCGACTCCTTCGTCAGCGCCCTGTACGCCGCCGAGCACGAGGTGATCATCACCACGCCGTACTTCGTGCCCGACCAGGCACTGCTCAGGGCGGTGTGCGCCGCCCCGCGGCGCGGCGTCGAGACGACCCTCGTCGTGCCGGCACACAACGACTCCCCGCTCGTCGCCGCCGCCTGCCGCAGCGCGTACCCGGACCTGCTGAGGTGCGGCGTACGCCTCTTCGAGTACCCGCTGGGCCTGCTGCACACCAAGTCGGTCACCGTCGACGGCCGGATCACCCTGGTCGGCTCGGCGAACATGGACCGGCGCAGCCTGGAACTCAACTTCGAGAACAACCTGCTCGTGCTCGACCCCGCCTTCACCGCGACGGTCCGCGACCGCCAGCTCGGCTACCTCTCCGAGTCGACCGCCATCGAGGAGAAGACCGTCGACAACTGGCCGTTCCGCGCCCGGCTGGTCTACAACGCGGTCGGAATGGCCTCGCCCCTGCTCTGACGTGTTCAGTGGAAAGCGCGAGTGGCGCGGTAAACCGCTCGGGAACGCCCGCAGCTTCACTTGGATTCAATCCGGCCCAGTGGACTGCCGCTCCCGGCCAGGCTCTTTTGCGCGGCTGCCATCCTCGATGCCGAGCGCATGGCGGAGGTAGGCCCAGGTGAGCCGCTGGATCAGGGTCACCCGGGCGGCGTTCTCGTCCGTTGTTTCGCTGGCCTCGTAGCCGACGATTCCACCGAGCGAGTGCTGCGCCCCGAACAGCGTGAGCAGGCTCTTGCGGCCGGGGCTCAGATGGTGCGGGTCGGTCAGCCAGGCAGGCCCGCGAACGCTCAGCGGGAGGTCGTCCTGATCCCCCGCGACCACCAGGGCGGGCGTGGTCATGTCCGCGAAGCTCGGGTGCCTCAGCCACGCCACAGCCGTGGCGTTCGGGGATCACCCGGAGCAAGGCCCACGGTCCTCGAGTCGAGATGGGTGGGCTGAATGACCGCGAAACCGCGGGCAGCCCAGAAATCGGCCAGCGGGCCGTAGCCGTCCAGCGACGAGCCGAAGCCGTGGGAGAAAACAATGACGGGCAACTGCCGCCCGGTCACAGGGGCGGACACCCGCACCTGGAGGTCTGCACCGCGACCCGGGGCCGGTACCGGCTTCACGGAAACGGCGGGAGAAGGCTGGTCCACGGTCACGTTCGCGGTCGCCATGTCTGTCTGGGTCATGAAAGGGCCTTCCCTGAGCTACTCCTTCAGGGCGTTCGGAATTCGGTGACACCGAGGGCGATATCCCAGTGCCCCGCCCCGTGGCGGGCAAGGCCCATCTCGACCAGGGCCGCCGCTTCCAGCCAGTGCGCCATGTTCAGGCCGCCGACGTCCAGCGGGCGCAGCCCGAGGCTCTCGACGAACGCCGCCAAGTCCGCCTTGGCCTGCCCGTTATCGCCAGCGATGAAGACGTCGAGCGGCCGGCCATTCTCCAGGACATGCCGGAAGATGGTGTTGAAGGCCTTGAATACGCTGGCACTGGCCGGGGCCGCCTTGGCGGCTTCCTCCGCGACCGAGGTGTCCTGGCTGATGGCCAGCCCGTCGGCCGCGGCATTGAAGGGGTTGCTGATGTCGACGACGGCCTTGCCGGCGAGCGCGTCTCCGTACTCGGCGACGACCGGAACGACACTGTCGTACAACACGGCCACGATGACGATGTCCCCGGCTGGGACGGCGCCCCACGCTCCCGTCGCGGCGCCGCCGCCAAGAGCCTTGGCCAGGCTGGCGGCCTTGGACTGATCGCGGCCCATAACCTCGACGGTGCTGCCGCCCGCTACCGCCAGCGTGCCGATGGTGCGGGCCATGTTCCCGGTGCCGATGATGCTGATGCTGCTCATGACTGTGCTCTCTTCCTGTTCCTGGGAACTTTATGTACACCGATCTGTTCACTTAACCTAGTGGACAGCCCGCCGGAGGGCAAGCTATGTACACCGATCAGTACCGCAATGGGTATGCTGGAGGCATGACGGAGCTGGAGAAGGGCCCCCAGGGCCGGCGCCGCGGCCGGGGCGCGCGCGAGCGCATCCTGTCCGCCTCACGGCAGCTGTTTCGCGATCAGGGCATCAACCGCACCGGCATGGACCAGCTCTGCGCGGTTGCCCAGGTGTCCAAACGCACGGCCTACCAGCACTTCGCCGACAAGGACGAGCTTGTCGCCGAATACCTGCGCCGGTTCGATCCCGGCATCATGGCCGCGGTCTTCGACCGCAGCGACCTCACGCCCCGCGAGCGGCTCCTCGCCGCCTTCGAGGTGCCCGCGTCCGGGACACAGGACATCACGCCCATGTGTCCCTACATCGCGGCGTCCGTCGAACTCCACGACCCCCGGCACCCCGCGTCCCGGTACGCGCGCGACTACAAAATGACCGTCGCCGCGCGGCTCGCCGAAACCGCCCGCGAGGCCGGCGCCGCCAGCCCCGAGCAGCTCGGCGAGCAACTCGCCCTGCTCCTCGACGGCGCCTCGGCCCGCACCCGGGTCCTCAACGCCGAATCCTTCCCGACCGCCGCCGCCATCGCCGCCGTCCTCATCGACAACGCCATCCCCGCGACCGCCCGGGAAGTCGGCTAAATAACGCCTCAGCAGGCCTCGCCACGAACCGCATTAGCGTGCATAATCACGGTTGTTCGTGATTATGAAAGTGATTAGGGCCGAGTACCGCAGCCAGGTACAACGGCAAGCGTGTCACCCCTCGCACAGCTAATCATCGAGGTTTGGAGCGCCATGAGGCATAACCGCGCAGGCCGCCCGGCCCTCATAGCAATAAGCGCCCTTTTCTTCGCCACGCTCTCCGCGGCGTGCGGCTCAGCAGGCAGCACAAGCAGCGGACCGGCGTCGGCGCAGGCAACGGGAACTGGGGGCTCCGCGGCGTCGATGACCAGCATCGTGGTCGGCGCGCTGCCCGTCATCGACACCGCGGGGCTGCAGGTCGCACTCAAGGAGGGATTCTTCACGCAGGCGGGGCTGAATGTCACCGTTAAGTCCGTCGCCCAGAGCACGGTCGCGATCCCTGACCTGCTGCACGGCAGCATCGACGTCATTGGCGGCGGAAATTACGTGTCCTTCTTCGAGGCCGAGGCACACGGGACGTTTCCGGTCGAGATCCTGGCGCCCGCGGTTGACTGCACGCCTGACACCTACGGCGTGGTGGCGATGCCCTCGTCGGGCATCACCAAGCCGGCCGAACTAGCGGGAAAGACGATCGCGGTCAACCTCACGCAGAACGTCCAGACCTTGACCACGAGCGCCGCGCTCACGGCGGACGGAGTGAACGCCTCGTCTGTGCGCTACGTGCAGATTCCCTTCCCTGACATGGGCTCTGCGCTCCAGGCCAACCGGGTGGACGCGATCAGCGCCGTGGAGCCGTTCCTTTCCGCCGCGCTCGCGGCCGGCGGCAAGCTCGTGACCTCCACCTGTACCGGCTCACTGTCCGGTTTCCCGCTGTCCGGCTACCTGACGACCAGGTCCTGGGCGCAGCAGCACGCGGCCGCGGCCAGATCTTTCCAGCAGGCCGTAGAGAAGGGCAACAGCTATGCGAACGCGCACCCGAACGTGGTGAGAAGCCTGCTGCCGACCTACACCAGCATCACCGCGAAGGCGGCGGCGAGCATGCCTCTTGGCACGTATCCCGCCACCCTGACGACGGCCACGCTGCAGCGCATCGCTTCGCTGATGCGCGGGGGCGGGCTCGCCGCCCCCGCGGACGTGGCCTCGATGCTCCTCAGCTGACCCGTCCGCCCGCCCCCGATGAAGCAGACGACCGTGACGGGTGACCGGGCGCGGCGCCTTCCGCCCTGGGCCGTCCCCTGGGTGCGCGGCACGACTGGCGTCGTCGTCTTCCTGCTGCTCGCCGAGGCGGCCGGGCGGCTGGGCATCATCAGCCGTTCCGCGCTGCCGCTCACCTCCTCCGTACTGGCACGGGTGGTGCTGCTCGCGGGAAGCACCAGGTTCCTCGCCGACGTCGGCGCGACGGCGGAGGCATGGGCCGCCGGAATGGGACTCACCGTGGCCGCGGGCGTGCCGCTCGGCGTGCTGCTCGGCAGCCTGCCCGGCGTCCGGGCGGCGACGAAGGCAGTCGTGGAGTTCCTCAGGCCCATCCCGTCGGTCGCGCTGATCTTGCTGGTTAGCCTGTTGCTCGGCCCCGGTCTGCGGATGTCGGTAACGCTGATTGTCTACGGCGCGATCTGGCCGGTGCTGTACAACACGATGGCCGGAATCGACGACGTCGAGCCGCTGGCGAAGGAGACGAACCGTGCGTTCGGCTTCTCCGCGGTCGACACGATCCGCATGGTGTCGCTGCCGAGTGCCGCGCCGTTTATCGCCACTGGTATCCGGCTGGCCTCCGCGGTGGCGATCATCCTCGACATCGCGGTCGGCTATATCACCGGTCCGATCGACGGCCCGGGCATCGGCGCGTACATCGCGCAGGAGAGCACCGGCGCGAGTGACCTCACCGTCATCCTGGCGGCCACGGTCTGGGCAGGCATCCTCGGTCTCACCCTTGACCTGATCTTGCTCGGGACGCAGCGTCGGCTGCTGCGCTGGCACCACGCGCACCTGGGTGAGACGGGATGAACTGGGTGTGGCGCGGCGTCGTGCTCGTCGCGGGGGTCAGCGGCTGGCAGCTGTTGGCGTCGGCTGCGGGCAGCAGCTTCTTTCCGCCGCCGTCCGCGATCGTGGCCACGATGTACCGGCTGTGGTTGTCCGGTCCCGCCGCGCACCTGTTCCTCACGCCCGACGCCACGGGCAATATCCTGCCGAGTCTTGGCCGGGTGCTCACGGGCCTGGCGATCGCGACCGTCATCGCCGTGCCGCTCGGGATCGCCCTTGGCCGCTCCCCCGTCCTCACCGGGTACCTCAACCCCCTGCTCCAGTTCGCCCGGGCGCTGCCCGTCGTCACGATGGCCCCGGTCTTCATCGTGCTGTTCAAGATCGGCACCGATATGGAGATCGCCACGATCGCGTTCGGCACGATCTGGCCGATCCTGCTCAACACGATCGACGGCGCCGCAACGGTCGACCCGCAGCACCTGGAAACCGCGCGTGCCTTCCGGCTGTCGGCATGGCAGCGCCTGGTCTGGGTCATCATCCCCGCCGCGATGCCGAAGGCTTTCGCCGGCTTCCGGCTCAGCCTGTCGCTTTCGCTCATCCTGATGGTGTTCGCCGAACTGGTTGGCAGCAGCAACGGCATCGGCTACGAGATGAGCAACGCGTCGAACTCGTTCGACGTGACATTCCTGTGGTCGACGATCGTGCTGCTTGGCATCCTCGGCTACCTGCTCAACGCGATCCTCAGCGGCGCCGAGCGGTTCATCCTTTCCTGGCACTCCGACAAGGGGCGGGACTGACGTGCTCGAGGTAACGGACCTGACCAAGACCTACGGCCGCGGCGAGGCCGCTCATCTGGCCGTTGACCGGGTGAGCCTGACCGTTGCCAGGGGCGAGCTGGTCAGCATCGTCGGGCCGTCCGGCTGCGGCAAGTCAACCCTGCTGCGCTGCGTCGGCGGGCTGATCAAGCCGACCGCCGGGCGCGTCGCGCTGCTCGGCGAGCCGGTGCTTGAGGTCCCCGACGGGCTCGGCGTGGTCTTTCAGGACTACGGCAGGTCGCTGTACCCGTGGCTGACCGTCAGGGACAACGTGGCGCTGCCGATGCGTCGGACGATGCAGGCCGGCGCCGCGCGCCGCAAGGCGGCCGGCGCCGCGCTCGCCGCGGTCGGGCTTGCCGGGGCGAGCGGGATGAGCGGGGTCGGCGACAAGTACCCGCGGCAGCTGTCCGGCGGCATGCAGCAGCGGGTCGCGATTGCCCGCGCGCTTGCCGCCGATCCCGTGCTGCTTCTGATGGACGAGCCGTTCGGCTCGGTGGACGCGCAGACCAGAGAGGACCTGGAGGACCTGGTGCTCCGCGTGCGCCGCGAGCGGGACATCACCATCTTGCTGGTGACCCACGATATCGATGAAAGCGTCTACGTCGGCGACCGGGTGGTCGTGCTCACCCCGGGCCCGGGGCGCGTCCGCGCCGAACTGCCGGTGAGTCTGCCTGAGCCGAGGGACCAGATCACCACCAAGGAGCTCCCGCAGTTCGTTCGGCTGCGCACCGAGGTGTCCCGGCTGGTCCGCAGCAGGGACACGGCCCCGGTGCCACTGGAATCCGGCGTCCGCCCGAACCTGGACCCGTAGGTAAGCCGGGCTGGAAAACCCGTTGGAGTGATGATGGTCGTCCTGATAGGTTCCAGTCGACCGTGACACCGCCCGAGGAGGTGAGACCCGTGAACGCTGTATTGACGTGGGTGCTCCCCCGTGCCGTCACGGCTGGCGATTGACGTAGGTGTCGCCGGGAGCGCCTGGACAACGAGGCAATCCCGAAAGGCAGCACCCATGAACACGAGCCCTTTGCAGTTCACCGCCGAGTTGTCGTCGAACGGCATGCTTGAGCGCGACTTCACCGTCGGCGGCGTCCCCGGCGTCCTGTGGTCGCCCTCCCGCGCCGGACGCGCGCCCCTGATCCTGATGGCCCACGGCGGCGGCAACCACAAGAAGCACCCGGCGATGTCCGGCCGCGCCCAGCGCCTCGTGAGCGCCTGCGGCTTCCACGTCGCCGTCACCGACGCGCCCGGGCACGGCGACCGGCCGCGCACAGCGCACGACGAGGCGGAGATCGCCGAGTTGTTCCGGGCCCGGGCGGCAGGCGAACCGCAGGGGCCGATCGTCGTGCGGTACAACGACCACCTGGCCAAGCTCGCGGTGCCTGAGTACCGGGCGACCCTGGATTCCCTCCAGGAACTCCCGGAGATCGGCACCGACGGACCGGTCGGCTTCTGGGGCATCAACATGGGCACCGCGATCGGCGTGCCGTTCGTGGCGGCCGAACCCCGGATCAGCGCCGCGGTCTTCGGTCAGCACTGGCCCGATGTGCTGGCGGAGAAGGCGAAGCAGATCTCCATTCCGATCGAGTTCGACATGCAGTGGGATGACGAGCACATCTCGCGCGAGGAAGGTCTCGCGCTGTTCGACGCCTTCGCCTCGAAGGAGAAGTCGCTGCACGTGAACTCAGGCACGCACAAGGAGCTGCCCCGGTTCGAGGCCGACAGTGCGGTCCGGTTCTTCGCCCGGCACTTCGGCGGAGCGGTCACCCCGCCGGCCTGACGTGCACGGCGGGGCGCCCGGCTGGCCCGCCGGGCGCCCCGCCGCGGAACGCGGCTAGCGCCAGCCGTAGCGCTGCCGCAGCCGGCCGGCGACCTGCTCGAACGCCGGGCGCGGCAGCGCCGCCGCTTCGCGGCGCATCCCGCCCGCGTGCACCCGGATCACCCGGTCCAGGTTGACCCAGGACGGCCGCTGCTCGCCGTCCCATCCGCCCGCGCCGACGGACACGAAGTCGCCCTCGCCGTTGTGCTCCTTGCTGGTGAGCTGCACGGCCAGGCAGGTGCCCGCCGGCTCGACGGCCACCACGACCACTGGCCGGTCTTTGCCCCGCCCGTCGTTTTCCTGGAACGGAACCCAGGTCCAGACGACCTCGCCGGGATCAGGGGTCCCGTCGGTTTGCGGCGAGTAGCTCATCCGCACCGGGCCGATGCGATGCGGGTCGACCTCCATGGTCGCGTCCGGCCCGGACCTGCCTGGCAGGGAACGGGCCGTCGGCGCCGACGCCGGCCGCCCTGAGGGCCGTCCTGCCGGTCGCGGGGGTGCCGCGCGCCGGCGGCGACCGCTGGTCACCATGTCGGACACGGACTTGATCAGATCGGCGAGCAACCCCATGTCCCCACACTAAACGCAGCGCTAGGGGACGATGATCATCTTCAGCCCGGCGCGCCGCTCAGCGGCGGCGAAGGCCTGCGCGGCGTCCGCGAGCGGAGTGCGCGACGATACAAGCGGGTCCAGCGCCACGACACCGCGCGCCGCCAGGTCGATGGCGCGCGGGTAGACCTCGTTCATCCGCCGCACCATGGCGATCGTCAGGCCTTTGCGCCGCGCGAGCGAGGCGCGGAACGTGGTCGTGTCCGAGTCCGGGATCCCGCCGAGAACAATCCGGCCGCCTGGCCGCACGGACTCGAGCGCGATACGCACCGCGTCGTCGTTCCCCGCCAGCTCGAACGCGGTGTCCGCCCCGTAGCCGTCGATGTCGTCGCCAGGCGGGACCGCCTCGTCCGCGCCCCAGCGGGCGGCCGCCTCGCGGCGGTGTGCCAGCGGCTCTACCGCGAGGATCCGGGCCGCGCCGGCCGCCCGCAGCAACTGGATCAGCAGCAGCCCGATCGGTCCGCACCCGACCACGGCGACGGCGCCGCCGAACGGCACATGCCCGAGATCCAGCGCCCACAGCGCCACGCCAAGCGGTTCGAGCATCGCGCCGCCCGCGTCGGACACTGCGTCCGGCAGCGGGCGGAGCAGATGCGACGGCCACGGCATGAGCTCGCGCATCATCCCGTCGGTGTCGCCGTGTCCGGAGAAGACGATGTTGTAGCACAGGTTCCGGTAGCCGTCACGGCAGGCACGGCAGCGCTCGCACGGGATCGCCGGGTCGATCGCAACCCGCTCGCCGCGCCGCGGGCCCGCCGCGATCTCGCCCGCGCCCTCGTGGCCGGGCACCAGGGGCCGGGCAAGCGCGGCGTCGCCGATGGCCCCTTCGGAGTACCAGTGCAGGTCAGAACCGCAGATGCCGACCGTGGTGACCCGCACCAGGCTCTCGCCGTCCGCTGCCTCAGGCGCCGGCTCGTCACCGACCCGCAGGTCCGCGGTCCCGTAAAGCCGCGCCGTTCGCATGCTTCCCACGGTATCCCCCGCGACCGCGCCTGGCGCTTCCCCGCTGGGGGCACGCGGCCGCTCCGGCCAGCCAGAAGAGGACTAGCCGTACGTCAGCCCGCGGAAAGATCGCCCACGACGCGGATCACGGCCGCCGGCTCCAGCCGGGTCAGCAGCGGCAGCGTGCCGCGGTAGTCCGCCGGCCCGCCGGGCGGGGACGTCTTGCCCCTGTCCGGCCAGGACCCGGGCCAGCGAAGCGAGGGCCCGGGCCTGACGCGCCGGGTTCGCGATGGAACGGGCGAGGCTTGCGGCACCATCAGGGTCGCCCGCGGCAGCGAGTGCTTCTGCCGCGTCGGCCAGCGCCCACGACTGGTGGCCCGGGTCAGCAACGCGGCCTGCCGCTGCCTCGGCTTCGCGAGCGGCCCGCCGGGCGCCGGCCGCGTCGTCGTCCCGGGCCAGGGCTTGCGCGACGCTGGCCAGTGCCTGGGCCCGGCAGAAGGGTTCGGTGACGCTGTCCCGGATGATCGCTTCCGCAGAGGCCTGATCCCCGAAACCCGCCAGGGCCGCGGCTATCTCCGCCAGGGCGACGGCCTGCCAGTACGGGTCGATCACTGAACTGGCGGCTGTCTGCGCGAGGCTGGCGACGCGCCGGGTCCTGGCGGGGTCGCCGTGGCCGCCAGAGCCCCGGCGAGCGCGGCCGTCGCTCTGGCTGGTTCGTGGGGTCGGGGATCGACCGGGCAAGCGCCTCGGCACGGACGGGATGGCCGAGCGTTGCCCACACCGCGGGCAACTCCTGCGGCGTGGCGCTGTTGCGCCGGGCGATCTGGTCGCGGGTTACCGCCAGGACCAGCAGGGCGGCCAGGTCCGGTCGTGACGTGCTCGCGATGAACTGCCTGGTGGCCGTGATTTCCGCTAGCGCGGCAGCGTCACCGCCGCTGACCTCAAGCATCCGGTCTAGCCGGTCGCGGTCGGTCACCAGGGCAGTCACCCGCTCGGCGTCGCCTGCCGCGACGACGGCCGGCCAGGCGCCGTCGTCGCCGCTCTAGGCCACGCCCGCCAGCGCGGAAACGAGTGACGCGCGGCGTCGGTGATCACTCCGCTGACGCGGACCCGGGGGGGGCGACCGGGAACAGCCGCTCTCGTTCGGAATAACCTGTCATAAAAACTGACTGAGGGACGCTATGCAGCGGCCGGAGGAGGACCCGAATGAGTCGCAAGACGGCAGGGCACAGCACCGGGCAGGAGGCGGCCGGCCTGGCCCAGATCTTGCTGCGCGGCGTCATCGGCGGCACCATGATCGCGCACGGGCTGCGCCATGCCCAGACACTGGACGGGACCGCGGGCTGGTTCGGGTCCATCGGGTTCCGGCAGCCCCGCCTGCAGGCCCAGATGAGCGCGGCGGTCGAGATCGGCGCGGGCGCCGGGCTGGCGGCCGGCGCCGCCACTCCCCTAGCCTCTTCCGCGGTGGTCGGCACGCTGGCGGTCGCCTACCGCTCGGTCCACCAGCCCAACGGGTACTTCATCACCGCCGAAGGCTGGGAGTACGTCGGCTTCATCAGCGCGGCTGCCGTCGCACTCGCCGCGCTGGGCCCGGGACCCATCAGCATCGACCACGTGCTCGGCCTCGATCGCATCGGCAAACCCTGGCAGCGAGCAGCGCTCGCGGCCGGGCTGGGCATCGGCGGCGCGGCGGCGCAACTCGCCGTCTTCTGGCGCCGGCCGCAGAAGCCCCTGCCCGCGGAACCAGATGCCGCACAAACGCCTCCGGCTTAACCGCGGCCGACATCTCAGCGGTTTCACCCGGATAGCGATGCGCCCGGTGCCGTTCGATCGGCTGGCCGTTGCCCTAGAACCGGATCATGTTCGTCGTCGGGTCGTTGACCGCGATATGGATGTGCGCCGTCGTGTGGTGCGCACCATGACCGTACGGCGGGTAGGTGCCGGTGGTGTAGCCGTACCACGACTGGGTGGCCGTGATGCTGATCTTGGTGTACCGGTAGTCGCTTCCGGTCAGCAGGATAGTCACCGGGCCGCTGCGGTAACTTCCCATCTTGCCCCAGTCGTACTTGCCTATGCCGTTGACTGTGTCCTTGCCGACCTTGGTCCACGTGATCGCGTACACCTCGCCGTCACCCACCGGGTCGACGCCGAAGAGGCCGGTCATCGGCCCCGCGTCCGCGAGCTTGTAATCTGTCACCCGCTCGTTCTCGTTCCGCTCGACCACGACCGCCTTGGAGGGCGTGCCGGGCGGAACGGTCGCCGCCTGCGACACCCCGGCCCCGATGCCCAGCAGGGCAACGCTGACCGCGACCACGCCTGCGAATCTCCTCACGGCTTACCTCCTTACACAAGCTGAGCTGGACCTTTATCAGGATCGCCACTTAGAGTGAGGAAACTATCACACAGTGAGGACGGAGATCCCCTCTCCGGCATCCGGCACCCGGCACCCGGCGCTTGGATCTCGACTGGGCTCGTTCAGCTCGCAACCCAACCGCTTGCATCGTTCGCCTGCCGCGTGGCGGGTAGCCGCCCGTGGTGCGGACGCTTGGGGGGCGGTCCGCACTGCTGGCCGAGGGGCGCCACAGCCACGGCGACCGTTGTCGAGCGTCTCTGACACCATCCCCGCGCGGCGCTCGGCTGTTTCGCGTACCGTCGCATCCGGAGGGAGATGACGGCGCATCCAGCCGTGGGGGCTATGATGCCGAAATTTGGGGATGTTGTTATCAGTGTCCCTTGTCGCGGTGGGTTAGGAGGCGATGAGGATGAGTAAGCGGAATAGCAGGGACGCCAAGGCTCGCCGGCGCGCGGAGCGTGAGCGCGAGCGCAGGATGCGCTCCGCGACCTCGGTCCAGGGTGCTGTGGCGGTCGAGGCTCAGCCGGTCCAGGTTGCTCCACGGCCGGACAGCGCTGGTCCTAGGAACGCGCAGGAACCTGGTTCCGGCGTACGGTCCGACGCCGGCGGCGGCTCGACGACCGTGCTGCCCAGGGAAGCTGACCTCGATGCTGACGCGGATCTGGGAGACGCGGATCTAGGCGGAGACGCGGAGCCTGGCGACTTCGACGGGCTCAACGCCGGCGATGCCGGACTGCAGGCCACCCTTACGGTCCTCGCAGTGCTGGCTGACGACATCGGCGACGTCACCGAGTCGGCCGGCGGCCTGGACGAGCTAGAAGTACCGGATGGTCTGGAAGTCGCGGAAGAGCTGGAAGAGCCGGACGAGCTCGAAATCGCGGACGACCTCGAAGTACCGGAAGAGCTTGCTGCCTCTGACGAGCTAGCTGTCCCTGACGAGCTAGCTGTCCCTGACGAGCCGGCCGTTCCTCACGAGACTGAAGTACCAGACGGCCCCGCGGACCGCGGGGATGCCGCGACGGGACAGCCATCGGCTGACACGGAGAGCGAGGACGAGGAAATCCTCGTCCTCAGCGACGATGACGACGACCTGCCCGCCGCGCGGGTGGCGATCGCCGGCGCGACGGCGGACCCCGTCAAGGATTACCTGAAGCAGATCGGCAAGGTCCCGCTGCTCAACGCGGAAAAGGAAGTGGACCTCGCCAAGCGGATTGAGGCGGGCCTGTTCGCCGAAGACCGGCTCGCTGAGACGGGCGAAAGCCTGAGCCGCGACGGGCGGACCGACCTGGAGTGGATCGCTGAGGACGGCCGCCGCGCCAAGGATCACCTGCTCGAGGCGAACTTGCGGCTGGTGGTGAGTCTGGCTAAGCGGTATACCGGGCGGGGGATGCTGTTCCTGGACCTGATCCAGGAGGGCAACCTCGGGCTGATCCGCGCGGTGGAGAAGTTCGACTACACCAAGGGT
>DASYAD010000169.1:0-18220 GCA_036501515.1 Trebonia sp.
GCCTCCTGCACCACCGTCTGCACCGAGGGCATGGTGATCAAGACGCAGTACACCTCGCCCGTGGCCGACAAGGCGCAGCAGGGCGTGATGGAGCTGCTGCTCGTCAACCACCCGCTCGACTGCCCGATGTGCGACAAGGGCGGCGAGTGCCCGCTGCAGAACCAGGCGATGTCGAACGGCCGCGGCGAGTCCCGGTTCCGCGAGCCCAAGCGCGAGTTCGACAAGCCCGTGCCGATCTCGACCGAGGTGCTGCTCGACCGCGAACGGTGCATTTCCTGCACTCGCTGCGTGCGGACCTCGGAAGAGATCGCGGGCGACGACTTCATCGAGTTCATCGAGCGCGGGCCGCGGCAGTACATCGGGACCGCTGAGGGCAAGCCGTTCAACTCGTACTTCTCGGGCAACACAGTGCAGGTCTGCCCTGTGGGCGCGCTGACCGGCGCGGCCTACCGGTTCAAGTCGCGTCCGTTCGACCTGGTGTCGACGCCGAGCGTGTGCGAGCACTGCGCGTCCGGCTGCCACCAGCGCACCGACCACCGCCGTGGCAAGGTGCTGCGCCGCCTGGCCGGCGAGGAGCCGCTGGTCAACGAGGAGTGGAACTGCGACAAGGGGCGCTGGGCGTTCAACTACGCCACGATGTCCGACCGGCTGACCACCCCGCTGGTCCGCGACGCCGACGGCGTGCTCAGGCCGGCCTCGTGGTCCGAGGCCTACACGGCCGCCGCCCGCGGGCTGGCGGCCGCCAGGGACGCCCGGCCGGCTGACGGTCCCGACGGGATCGTCATCGAGGTGCCGTCGGGCGTCGGTGTGCTGACCGGCGGCCGGCTGACGCTTGAGGACGCCTACGCGTACGCCAAGTTCACCAGGCTCGCGCTGAACACCAACGACATCGACATGCGGGCCAGGCCGCACTCGGCCGAGGAGGAGCAGTTCCTCGCCTCCCGGGTCGCCGGCCGCGACATCGAGGTCAGCTACGCCGACCTGGAGGCCGCGCCCGCGGTGCTGCTGGCCGGGTTCGAGCCCGAGGACGAGTCGCCGATCGTGCTGCTGCGGCTGCGCAAGGCGGCCCGCAAGCACGCGCTCGCCGTCTACTCCGTCGGGGCCATGGTCACGCCGGGCCTTGAGAAGGTCTTCGGCACGCTGCTGCCGACCGTGCCCGGGTCTGAGCCCGCCACGCTGACCGCGCTCGCCGCGGGCGGCGGCACCGACGCCGACATCGCGGCGGCGGCCGACCTGCTGGCCAAGCCCGGCTCGGTCATCCTGGTCGGCGAGCGCCTGGCCGAGGTGCCAGGCGCGCTGGCGGCCGCCGTGCGGCTGGCCGACGCCAGCGGCGCCAAGCTGGCCTGGATACCGCGGCGGGCAGGCGAGCGCGGCGCCGTCGAGGCGGGCGCGCTCCCCGGGCTGCTGCCGATCGGCCGCTGGGTCGGCGACCCCAAGGCCCGCGCCGAGGTGGCGCTGGCCTGGAACAAGGCCACGCTGCCTGCCGCACCTGGCCGGTCCACCGCGGCGCTCCTCGAGGCGGCCGCGGCCGGCGAGCTCGGCGCGCTTGTCATCGCCGGCGTCGACCCGGCTGACCTGCCCGACCCGGCCGGGGCGCTGCGCGCGCTTGACAGGACCGGGTTCATCGTCTCGCTCGAACTGCGGGCGAGCGCGGTGACCGACCGGGCCGACGTGGTCTTCCCGGTCGCGGCGGTCGCCGAGAAGTCCGGCACGTTCGTGAACTGGGAGGGCCGCGGCGGCACGTTCGCCGCCGCGCTGACCGTGCCCGGCATCCGCACCGACCTCTACGTGCTCGGCGCCATCGCCGACGAGATGGACGTGCACCTGGGCCTGCCCGACGCGGCGGCCGCCCGGGCCGAGCTGGCCGCGCTCGGCGCCTGGCAGGGCGCCCGCCCGGCACCGCCGGCGGTGGTCTCCCCGTCTCAGCCGGCTGGCGCCCGCACCGTCATCGGCCGGGCAGTGCGCGCGGTGTTCGGCCACGCTGAATCTGACGGCACGGAGGCGGACGGCACTGAGCTCGTGCTGGCCACCTGGCACCAGCTCATCGACGCGGGGCGGCTGCAAGACGCCGAGCCGTACCTCGCGGGCACCGCCCGTCCGGTGGTGGCCCGGGTCTCTTCTGCCACCGCGGCGGCGGCCGGCCTGGCTGACGGCGACAAGGTGACCGTGTCGGCGCCGGCCGGCTCGGTGACCGTCCCGCTTTTCGTCACCAAGATGACCGACGGCGTGGTGTGGCTGCCCACCAACAGCTCCGGCTCTGCGGTCCGTGCGGACCTCGGAGCAGGCCACGGGACCGTGGTGACCCTGAGGAGGGCCGAGTAGAGATGTCCCAACCGCTCGCGGTGGACTCGACTCTGAGCGACTTCAACCAGCTCATCTGGTGGATGGTGCTGCTCAAGGTCGGCATAGTCTTCGTGTTCCTGCTGCTGACCACCGTCTTCATGATCTGGTTCGAGCGCCGGGTCATCGGCCGGATGCAGAACAGGCCAGGCCCCAACCGGGCCGGCCCGTGGGGCCTGCTGCAGCCCATCGCCGACGCGCTGAAGCTGCCGCTCAAGGAGGACATCGTCCCCACCGGGGTGGACAAGGTGGTGTTCTTCCTCGCGCCTGCCCTCGCGGTGGCGCCGTCCTTCGTCGCCTTCGCGATCATCCCGTGGGGCCCGGTGGTGTCGATCTTCCACCACCAGACGCCGCTGCAGGTCACCGATCTTCCGGTGGCGGTACTGCTGGTGCTGGCGATGAGCTCGATCGGCGTCTACGGCATCGTCCTGGCGGGCTGGGCGTCACGCGGCCCGTACTCGATTCTCGGCGCGCTCCGCTCGACCGCGCAGGTCATCAGCTACGAGATCGCGATGGGGCTGTCCTTCGTGGCGGTCTTCCTCGACGCCGGGTCGCTGTCGACCAGCGAGATCGTCAACGCCCAGGCGCACTACTGGTACTTCTGGGTGCTCGCCCCGTCGTTCATCATCTACCTGGTGACGATGGTCGGCGAGACCAACCGGATCCCGTTCGACCTCCCTGAGGGCGAGGGCGAGATCGTGGCCGGCCACATGACCGAGTACTCGTCGATGAAGTTCGCGATGTTCTTCCTCGCCGAGTACATCAACATGACGACCGTCTCCGCACTGGCCACCACGCTGTTCCTCGGCGGCTGGCGGGCCCCGTGGCCGCTGACGATCATCGGCCCGGCCGTGAACAGCGGCTGGTGGCCGGTTCTCTGGTTCCTCATCAAGGTCTTCTTCCTGCTGTTCTGCTACGTCTGGCTGCGCGGCACGCTGCCGCGGACCAGGTACGACCAGCTGATGGCGCTCGGGTGGAAGATTCTCATCCCGTTCTCCATCATCTGGCTGCTGCTCGTCGCGACCGTCAGGGCGCTGCGGGCCGACAACCACTCCCCGGTGGTCTACGCGGTCGCCGGCGTGGTTCTCATCCTGTTCGTCCTGCTGATCACCTTCTGGGACAACGGCTACCAGAAGCATCTCGCCCGGGTCGCACCCGGCGAACCTGAGGCCGAAGTGGAAGAGGACGAGTGGGACTACGACGAGGACGGCGAACTGGTCAAGGTGGAACGGCCGAAGCCAGCGCCGAGGTTCCCCGTGCCACCGCTTGACCTGCCGCACTACCACGGCCTCGAGCTCGATTCCGCCGTGCTCGAGAGCACCGGAGCGGTGCGCGGCGACGTGACGAAGGAGGTCACCGGTGCCGATTCTTGATTACCTCAACCCCGTGAAGGGGTTCGGTGTCACCTTCCGCGAGATGTTCAGGAAGGTCGACACCGTGATGTACCCGGAGGACAAGCGGCCCACCGCGCCCCGGTTCCACGGTCACCACCAGCTCAACCGCTGGCCCGACGGCCTGGAGAAGTGCATCGGCTGCGAGCTCTGCGCCTGGGCCTGCCCGGCCGACGCGATCTACGTCGAGGGCCGTGACAACACCCCGGACGAGCGGTTCTCGCCCGGCGAGCGCTACGGCCACGTGTACCAGATCAACTACCTGCGCTGCATCTTGTGCGGACTGTGCATCGAGGCGTGCCCGACCAGGGCGCTCACGATGACCAACGAGTACGAGCTCGCGAACGACGACAGGGAAAAGCTGATCTGGACCAAGGAGCAGCTGCTGGTCCCGCTGCTCGAAACGATGGAGGCGCCGCCGCACGCGATGCGCCTCGGCAAGGACGAGAAGGACTACTACCGCCTCGGCGGCGCCGGGGTGTCGGCCACCGGCCGGGCGCCTGGCATGTCAGGGCCTGGCGGTGTCAGCGGCCCCGCGGTGCCCGCCACGGCCGTCGGCGACCACGTGGCGGGCCAGGACGAGGTGCGGCCCGGCGGCGAGCAGGCCAGCTACAGCGGCCAGGAGGCGGAGCAGTGATCCACTTTCTCGCTAACGGCGGCTCGGGCGGTACCAACCTCGACCCGCTCTTCGACGAGGCGCTGTTCTGGATCCTCGCGGTGATGTCGGTCTCGGCCGCCATCGCGATGGTCTGCGTGAAGCAGGCGGTGCACTGCGCGCTGAGCCTCGCGGTCGTGATGCTCTGCCTGGCGGTCATGTATGCCATGCAGGGCGCGCCGTTCCTGGCCTTCGTGCAGGTGATCGTCTACACCGGCGCGGTGCTGATGCTGTTCCTGTTCGTGGTCATGCTGATCGGCGTCAACTCGGTCGAGTCGCTGAAAGAAACGATCTCGGGTCAGCGGCTGTGGGCCGGCCTGGCCGGGGCCGGCCTGGCGGTGCTGCTGATCGTCGGCATCGGGCACGCGGCCGTCGGCACGGCTGCCCCGACCACGAGCGCGAACAACACCGACAACCTCACCGGCCTGGCGAAGCTCATCTTCACCACCTATGTGTTCCCGTTTGAAATCACCAGCGCCCTGCTGATCACCGCGGCCCTGGGCGCGATGGTGCTTGCGCACCGCGAGCGGTCCGGCCCCAAGCCGACCCAGCGGGAGATCGCCCGCAGGAGGATCGAGAGCGGCCAGGTCGCGCCCGAGCCGCCGCCCGGCGTGTACGCGCTGCACAACGCCGTCGACTTGCCGGCCATGCTGCCGGACGGCACCACCACCGATCGTTCGGTATCCGCTGCCATCACCCAGCGCGACATGCGGCTCGGCCGTGACCCTGCGGGCGACGAGGCCACCGGCCTCGCCGCCGGGCAGCGGATCGAGACCGAGCGCGAGCTCGAGGCCGGCGCGCGGGGGAGGGAAGAGCAATGAGCGAGCTTGCGAGCGAACCAATAAGCACCGTGCCTCCGCGAATGCGGACGCCGAGCGCCAGCGAGGTGTACTCATGAGCCCGGCGCACTACATTTTCCTGGCCGTCATCCTGTTCGTCATCGGTGCGGTCGGCGTGCTTGTCAGGCGCAACGCGATCGTGGTCTTCATGTCCATCGAGCTGATGCTCAACGCGTGCAACCTGGCGTTCGTCACGTTCGCCCGGATGAACGGAAACCTGGACGGGCAGGTGGTGGCCTTCTTCGTGATGGTCGTCGCCGCCGCCGAGGTCGTCGTCGGGCTCGCCATCCTGATGGCTATCTACCGCGCCCGCAGGTCCGCGTCGGTCGACGACGCCAGCCTGCTTAAGTACTAGGAGATTGACACGATGACGACGCTCGCCGCCACCGGCGTGTTCCGCGTGTCGTGGCTGCTGCTCGCGTTTCCTGCTTTCGGCGCGGCGGTCCTGCTGCTCGGCGGCCGGTTCACCGACCGGTGGGGACACCTGCTCGGGGTGCTGATGTCGCTGGCATCCTTTGTCTACGGTGTGATCGCGTTCTTCGCGCTGCTCGGCAAGACCGGGTCAGGGCGCAGCCAGGACCTGCACATGTTCTCCTGGATCCCGGTCAACGGGTTCCAGGCCAACATCGGCGTCCTGCTCGACCCGCTGTCCATCAGCTTCGTGCTGCTGATCACCGGGGTCGGCTCGCTGATCCTGATCTACGCGACCGCCTACATGGCGCACGACCCGGACCGCCGCCGCTTCTTCGGCTACCTGAACCTGTTCATCACGGCGATGCTGCTGCTGGTTGTGTCGGACAACTACCTCGGCCTGTACGCCGGCTGGGAAGGCGTCGGCCTCGCCTCCTACCTGCTCATCGGCTTCTGGCAGTTCAAGCCGACGGCGGCGGTGGCGGCCAAGAAGGCGTTCATCGCCAACCGCGTCGGCGACGTCGGCCTGTCGCTGGCGATCATGCTGATGTTCAGCGAGTTCGGCACGTTCAACTTCACCGGCGTGTTCGACAGCGCGAAGTCGGGCGGTACCGGCATCACCACCGCGCTCGGCCTGCTGCTGCTGCTCGGCGCCTGCGGTAAATCGGCCCAGGTGCCGCTGCAGTCCTGGCTGCTCGACGCGATGGAGGGCCCCACCCCGGTGTCGGCCCTTATTCATGCGGCGACAATGGTCACGGCTGGCGTGTACCTGATCGTGCGTTCCAACCCCATCTTCAACGACTCGCCCACCGCGCAGCTCGCGGTCACCGTCGTTGGCGCTGTGACACTCCTGTTCGGCGCGGTCATCGGCTGCGCCAAGGACGACATCAAGAAGGCGCTCGCCGGGTCCACGATGTCGCAGATCGGCTACATGACCCTCGCCGCGGGCCTCGGCCCGGCCGGGTACGTGTTCGCGATCGCGCACCTGCTCGCACACGGGTTCTTCAAGGCCGGACTGTTCCTCGGGGCCGGCTCGGTCCTGCACGGGATGGACGACGAGGTCAACATGCGCCGTATGGGCGCGCTGCGCAAGGTGCTCCCGTGGACCTTCGTCACCTTCGGCCTCGGCTACCTGGCCATCATCGGCATCCCGCCGTTCTCCGGGTTCTTCACCAAGGACGGCATCGTCGACGCGGCCTGGGACAAGGGCGGCACTTCGGGCTGGATCCTGGGCGCCTGCGCGATCGTCGGCGCGGGGATCACCGCGTTCTACATGACCAGGGTCATGCTGATGACCTACTTCGGCCCCCCCCGCTACCAGGAAGAGGGCGTGCTCGGCGGGGCCGGCGCGCACCCGCCGTTCACCCAGGAAGAGCACCACGTCCCGCACCCGCACGAGTCGCCCTGGGCGATGGTGGTGCCGATGGTCCTGCTGGCGATCGGCTCGGTCGGCGCGGGCTGGTTCCTGATCGTCAACTGGCGGTTCGTCAACTTCCTGTCCCCGGTGGTCGGCGTGCCGCCGGACCGGCACGGGATCTGGAGCTGGCCGGGCATCATCGCGCTGGTCCTGGTGGTAATCGGCGTCGGCATCGCCTGGGCCATGTACGCACGGGTGCCGGTGCTGGCCACCGCGCCGCGCGGCTCCGTGCTGACCCGCGCCGCCCGCGCCGACCTGTACGGCGACGCGTTCAACGAGTCGGTGCTGATGCGCCCGGGCCAGTGGCTCACCAGGCTCTCGGTTTTCTTCGACAGCCGAGGCGTCGACGGCCTGGTGAACGGGCTGGCAGCGACCATCGGCGGGACGTCGGGCAGGCTGCGCCGCCTGCAGAACGGTTTCGTGCGCTCTTACGCCCTGTTCATGGTCATCGGCGCGGTGCTGCTGGTGGCCGGCCTTCTAGTGGTGAGGCTCTAATGATCCCTGCAGTCGCCGCAGCGGCGAACACCGGGACGCCCTGGCTGACCGTCGCCGGCGGCATCCCGCTGCTCGGTGCGATCGTGGTGGCCCTGCTGCCGGTCCGGCTGGCCAAGGTGACCGCGCTGCTGTTCTCGGTCGTCGACCTTGTCTGGGTCATCGTGATGGCCACCCAGTTCAACACCTCGGGACCGACGTACCAGTTCACCGAGGAGTACTCCTGGATCCCGCAGTTCGGCGTGCACTACGCGCTCGGCGCCGACGGGATCGCGCTGGTGCTGATCGGCATGACCGCCGTGCTGATGCCGGTGGTGATCCTGGCTTCCTGGCACGACGCCGACCCGCCGGCGGGCGAGGCTGAGGCTAAGTCCCCCTGGACGCGGTCGCCGAAGATGTACATGGCGCTGATGCTGGTGCTCGACACGATGATGATCGGGGTCTTCGCGGCCACCGACGTCTTCCTGTTCTACGTGTTCTTCGAGGCCATGCTGATCCCGATGTACTTCCTTATCGGGTCGTTCGGCGTCGGGCCGCGGCAGTACGCGGCGGTCAAGTTCCTGCTCTACTCGCTGCTCGGCGGCCTGCTGATGCTGGTCGCGGTCATCGCGCTCTACGTGTACGCGGGCCAGTCGGCGGTCACCGGCCACCACGGCACGTTCATGTTCTACACGCTGGAGCACGTCGCGCAGGCCGGCCTGTCGCCGACCGTGCAGAAGTGGCTGTTCCTCGGCTTCTTCATCGCGTTCGCGATCAAGGCGCCGTTGTGGCCGTTCCATACCTGGCTGCCTGACGCCGCTGCCTCGGCTCAGCCGGGCGCCGCGGTGCTGATGCTCGGCGTGATGGACAAGGTCGGCACCTTCGGCATGATCAGGTACTGCCTGGAGCTGTTTCCCGACGGGTTCCACTACTTCACGCCGCTGATCCTGGTGCTGGCGGTGATCTCGATCATCTACGGCGCGATCGTGGCGATCGGGCAGACGTCGATGAAACGGCTGATCGGTTACACGTCGATCTCCCACTTCGGCTTCATCGTGCTCGGCGTCTTCGCGCTCACCAGCCAGGGACAGTCCGGCGCGACGCTCTACATGGTCAACCACGGGTTCGCCACCGGCGCGCTGCTGCTGATCGCCGGGTTCATGATCGTCCGCCGCGGCTCCGACCGCATAGCCGACTACGGCGGCGTGCAGAAGGTCGCCCCGATGCTGGCCGGGCTGTTCCTGGTGGCGGGCCTGGCCGGCCTGTCGCTGCCGGGGCTGTCGACCTTCGTCTCCGAGTTCCTGGTGCTGGTCGGCACGTTCTCCCGGTACAAGGTCGCGGGCTCGTTCGCGGTGGCCGGGATGGTGCTCGCGGCGATCTACATCCTGTGGATGTACCAGCGGACGATGAACGGGCCGACCGTCGAGTCGGTCTCCGCCTTCCCCGACCTGCGGCCGCGGGAGCTGCTCGCCGTGGTGCCGCTGGTCGCGCTCATCGTCGCGATGGGCATCTACCCCAAGCCGGTGCTTGACGTGATCAACCCCGCCGTCAACGCGACGATGTCCCAGGTACACGCCACTGATCCGGTGCCTGCCCATCCCGCAGCCGCCCAGAAGGGAACCCAGCCGTGAGCCTCGCTGCCACTGCTGCCACCGTGCCGGGCGCCATCGCCGCCCCGAGCATTGAATACAGCCAGCTCGCGCCGATGCTCGTCGTCTTCGGCGCGGCGATCATCGGCGTGCTCACCGAGGCGTTCGTGCCGCGGGAGCTGCGCCGCGCCATCCACCTGCTTGTCACCTTCGGTGCCCTGGTGGCGGCGTTCGTCTGGACCTGCGTGATCGCCGCGTCCTCGACGCTGTTCGCCAAGGGCGCGGCGGGACACGTGGCGGCGATGGGCGCGGTCGGCGTCGACCGGCCGACCCTGTTCATCCAGGGCACGATCCTGGTGCTGGCCGCTGTCTCGGTGCTGCTGATCGCCGACGCTTCGCACGACGTCTCCTCCTTCGCGGGCCAGGCGGCGGCCGTGCCCGGTTCGGCCGAGGAGCGCACGAGCCTGCGGTTCGGCCTGGTGCACACCGAGATCTACCCGCTGACGCTGTTCGCCGTCGGCGGCATGCTGCTCTTCCCCGCCGCGAACGACCTGCTGACGATGTTCGTGGCGCTCGAGACGCTGTCACTGCCGCTGTACCTGCTGTGCGGCCTCGCCAGGCGCCGCCGCCTGCTGTCGCACGAGGCGGCCATGAAGTACTTCCTCCTCGGCTCGTTCTCCTCGGCTTTCTTCCTGTTCGGCATCGCGCTGCTTTACGGCTACTCAGGCTCGGTGTCGCTGGCCACCATCGCCACCGCGGCGACGAGCGGCACCAGTTCCGACGCCCTGCTGTACGGCGGCATCGCGCTGACCGGGCTCGGGCTGCTGTTCAAGATCGGCGCGGTGCCGTTCCACAGCTGGAAGCCCGACGTCTACCAGGGTGCGCCGACGCCGATTACCGCGCTGATGGCGTCCTGCACCGTCGTGTCGGCCTTCGGCGCGCTGCTGCGGGTCTTCTACGTCGCGTTCGGCACGCTGACCTGGGACTGGCGCCCGGCCCTGTGGGTCGTCGCGATCCTCACCATGGTCGTCGGCGCGATCGTGGCGATCACCCAGACCGACGTGAAGCGCCTGCTGGCCTACTCCTCGATCGCGCACGCGGGCTTCATCCTGACCGCCGTGGTCTCCTCGTCCGTGCAGGGCCTGTCGTCCTCGCTGTTCTACCTGGCGACCTACGGCCTGACCACGATCGGCGCGTTCGCGGTGATCACGCTGGTCCGCGACTCGGGCGGCGAAGCCGACCACCTGTCGCGCTGGGCGGGCCTCGGCAAGCGCTCGCCGGTGGTGGCGAGCATCTTCGCGCTGTTCCTGCTGTCGTTCGCCGGCATACCGCTGACGTCCGGCTTCGCCGGGAAGTTCGCCGTGTTCCAGGCGGCCATCGCTGGCGGGGCGACGCCGCTGGTCATCGTCGGTGTGCTGGCCTCGGCGATCGCCGGGTTCTTCTACGTGCGGGTGATCGTGCTGATGTTCTTCAGCGACCCCGTGCCCGACGGCCCCGTGGTGACCGTGCCCTCCGTGTTCACCGGCACCGCGGTCGGCCTCGGCGCGCTGTCCGCCGTGGTCTTCGGTATCGTGCCAGGACCCGTGCTCGCGCTCGCCAACCACGCGGCGACGCAGCTGTTCGTCCGCTGAACCGAGAACACCGGCCCCGGCGTACGGGCATCAGCATAGGGTTTCGTATGCTGGTTTGTTCGACGGACCACTCTATTTTTGCCGTGTGCCCGAGGACTGGACATAACGGCTGGTCAAAAAGAGAGCAGTCCGTACGCTGGGTTAAGTATGCCCGGGTTAAGTGCGCCGACGACATGGAGTTCGTGTGACCATCGCTGTTCCCGTCGACCTCGCCGACGCGGCCCTGACCGCGGAGATGGCCGAGGACCTCGCCGTCGTCGAAGCAGCCCTGCGGGACACCTCCTTCGGCGGCGACGAGATGTTCGCCGAAGTCTCCAGGCACATGATGCACGCGGGCGGCAAGCGCTTCCGTGCCATGCTGGTGCTGCTCGCCGCCCGGTTCGGCGACTACCGCGACAAGCGGCTGACGTCCGCCGCGGTCGCGATCGAGCTGACCCACCTGGCCACCCTCTTCCACGACGACGTCATGGACGACGCGTCGATCAGGCGCGGTCACGAGTCCGCCAACTCACGGTTCGGCAACTCGATCGCGATCCTGGCAGGTGACTACCTGTTCGCGCGCGCCTCCCGCATCCTCGCCGACCTGGGCCCCGACGCGATCAGGATCCAGGCCGAGACCTTCGGCCGCCTGGTCGACGGGCAGCTGCTCGAAACGGTGGGCGTGCGGCCAGGCGAGGACCCACTCGAGCACTACATGCACGTCATCACCGAGAAGACCGGGTCGCTGATCGCCACCTCGGGGCGGTTCGGTGCGATGTTCTCCGGACTGTCCAAGGAGACGGCCGACCTGATCTCGGATGCCTGCCTGCGGATCGGGGTCGCCTGGCAGCTGTCAGACGACGTACTCGACATCGCCTCGACCTCGGCCGAGTCCGGCAAGGAACAGGGCACGGACCTGCGCCAGGGCGTGCGGACGCTGCCGGTGCTCTACGCGCTGCGCGGCACCGGCAGTGCGCCTGACGCGGTGCGGCTGCGCGAGCTGCTGGGCGAGAGCGACCTGACCGACCCGGAACTGCACGCTGAGGCGCTGCGCCTGCTGCGCGAGTCCCCGGCGGTCGACGAGGCCAGGGAGACCGTCAGGACCTGGGTGGGCGAGGCCAGGGACCTGCTGGCGCAGCTGCCTGACGTACCGGCCAGGGCCGCGTTCGAGACCCTGTGCGACTTCGTTAACACCCGTACGGCCTGAACCCCGTACGGCCTGAACCCCGTACGGCCTGAACCCCGTACTGCCTGAACCCCGTACTGCCTGAACTACGTACTGCCCTTAACCGCGTACTGTCCTTAGCCGCGCCCGCAGCCGGCCAGCGTGACGCTGGCCGGCCGCGCGGCGGGGTTCAGCTTGGGCGCAGCTTGTTCTTGGCCGCGGCCAGCCCGGTCCAGTGCTTGGCCAGGGTCTTCTTCATCAGTCCGCCGTCCTCGGGCGCCCACGAGGTGGTCCGCGGCTTGAGGCTGCCGACCTCGATCTTCTCGTAGGCGTAGGCCGCGATCGACTTGCGGGTAGCACCAGGCGGCAGCGACATCTTCCGGTAGCCGTGGAAGGTGTTGTCGCTGGTGAGCATGAACACGGCCCGGTTGAACTTGGGCGCGATCGCGCGCGGCTCGTTCTTCGGGTCGGTGCGGACCAGCAGGGCGCCGTCGTACTCGGCGGGCCAGTCCTTGTTCATGTACAGCAGCAGGTTCAGCACCCGCAGCCAGTCGTCGTGCTTCGGGTGAATATTGAAGTCAACGTGGGTGTCCAGGTGACTGCCGTCGCCGCCCTGGTGGAAGCCGCCGCCGTGGAACGACGGGTCCACGAAAAGCGTGCGGCCGGTGATCGTGCTCACGACCTCGGCGAACTCAGGCGAGAGCAGGTAGTCGTGGTACTCCTTGCAGGCCGGCCCGGCGTTGGCGAAGTTAGCCTCTTCGCGCTTGTCGCCGAACACGTAGTCCTTGGAGTGGGCCATCTCCTCGATGGAGGGGAACTCGGCCAGCAACCGGTTCGCGAAGTTCTCGTCAAGGAAGTCTTCAATTACCACCAGCGGGAACGGGTTCCCGTTTTCGAATTCAACTGCCAGGTCCGAAACTTTGTTCGTCCACGTGCCGAGCATTCCATCTCCGTCCATGAAGCTGCCCCCCGCACCTTGCCGGTGCCCAGAGTACCCACATATGTCTTAGAGACGTCGCAGGTTCAGTTGAGGTTGCTTGCAGTTTCTCGTTAAATTTTAAGCTTCGTCCGAGATGCCCGGACGGTGGCCAGGACAAACGCGAGCTCGGGGCGATCAGCGACGCGTCGTCGAGGTACCCGCGAGTGACGACGGCCCGCCGGTCCCAGAGACCTGCCCGGAGGCAAACACGCAAAACCCGGGTGCACAGGCGTGCATCCGGGCTTTACGTGTTCTAGGTTGTTACGCCGCTCAGTTTTTGCGCTGCCCGGTGACCGCCACCGGGGCTCAGTTCACTTCCCAGGTGTCGTTGCCCGCCAGCAGCTTCGCCAGGTCGCCGTCGCCGCCGGCCCTGGCCGTGTCGATCTGGGCGGCCATCGCGTCGTCGTAGGACCCGCGCTCGAGCGAGCGGAACACGCCGATCGGGGTGTGGGTGAAGTCGTAGCTGTCGAGGCGCGACAGCGCGAACGCGTACGACGGGTCGCTGCGCTGCGCGTCGTGGACGATCAGGGAGGACTCGGGCACGGACGAGGCCACCACGGTCTCTATCGCCCCGTACGGGCCGTACACGAGCCCCAGGGACCCGTCAGGGCCGAAGCGGATCTGCTCGCCGTGCGCCAGCCGGATCAGTCCCGGCGCCTTCGGCTCCTTGATCGGTGCGAACGCGTCGTCGTTGAAGATCGGGCAGTTCTGGAAGATCTCGATGAACGCGGTGCCCTTGTGGTCGGCGGCCGCGCGCATTACCGACTGGAGGTGCTTGCGGTCGGAGTCGATCGAGCGGGCCACGAACGACGCCTCCGCCCCGAGCGCGAGCGACAGCGGGTTGAACGGGTGGTCGAGCGACCCGTAGGGCGTCGACTTGGTGACCTTGCCCTGCTCCGACGTGGGCGAGTACTGGCCCTTGGTCAGCCCGTAGATCCGGTTGTTGAACAGCAGGATCTTGATGTTCACGTTGCGGCGCAGCGCGTGGATCAGGTGGTTGCCGCCGATCGACAGCGCGTCGCCGTCGCCGGTGATCACCCAGACCGACAGGTCCTGCCGCGAGGCCGCCAGGCCGCTCGCGATCGCCGGCGCGCGGCCGTGGATCGAGTGCATGCCGTAGGACGACACGTAGTACGGCAGCCGGGAGGAACAGCCGATGCCTGAGACCACGACGACGTTCTCCCGCGGCACCTCAAGCTCGGGCAGGAACGACTGGAACGCGGCCAGGATCGCGTAGTCACCGCAGCCGGGGCACCAGCGCACCTCCTGGTCGGACTTGAAATCCTTGGCCGCCAGACCCGGCTTGTGCGGTACCAGGTCGAGGGAACGGAAACGGCCGCCCTCGTTATGGATGTCCTGAATGTCAGTCATGGGAGAGCACTTCCTCGATCGCCTCGGCGAGCTCGCCGGCCTGGAACGGCAAGCCGCGGACGCGGTTGTAGGAGATCACGTCGACCAGGAACTTGCCGCGCAGCAGCAGGGCAAGCTGCCCCAGGTTGATCTCGGGGACCAGCACCTTGTCGTACCGGCGCAGTACCTCGCCGAGGTTCGACGGGAACGGGTTCATGTGCCGCAGGTGCGCCTGCGCCACCTCGTGGCCGTCGCGGCGCGCCTGGCGGACCGCCGCGCCGATCGACCCGTAGGTCGACCCCCAGCCGAGCACCAGCAGCTTCGCCTGCCCTGACGGGTCGTCGACCGCGAGCGGGGGAATAGAGGCGGCGATCCCGTCGACCTTGGCCTGCCTGGTGCGGACCATCAGGTCGTGGTTATCCGAGTCGTAGGAGATGTTCCCGGTGCCGTCGGCCTTCTCGATGCCGCCGATGCGGTGCTCGAGGCCGGGCGTGCCGGGGATCGCCCACGGGCGGGCCAGCGTCTGCGGGTCGCGGGTGAACGGCTTGAAGTCGGAGCCGTCGGCGGGCTTGTCCGCCTCGGTCGCGAAGGCGAAGCCGGCCGACAGGTCGGGCAGCTGCGCCACCTCGGGCACCCGCCACGGCTCGGAGCCGTTGCCCAGGTAGCCGTCGGACAGCAGGATGACCGGCGTCCGGTAGGTGATCGCGATCCGCGCGGCCTCGATCGCCGCGAAGAAGCAGTCCGACGGGCTCTGCGCCGCGACGACGGGCACCGGCGATTCGCCGTTGCGGCCGTACAGGGCCATCAGCAGGTCGGTCTGCTCGGTCTTGGTCGGCATGCCAGTCGACGGGCCTGCCCGCTGCACGTCCACGACTAGCAGCGGCAGCTCGACGGACACGGCCAGGCCGACGGTCTCCGCCTTCAGCAGCATGCCGGGGCCAGACGTGGTGGTCACCGCGAGGGAGCCGCCGAACGCCGCGCCCAGCGCGGAGCTCGCGGCGCTGATCTCGTCCTCGGCCTGGAACGTCCGCACACCGAACTTCTTGTGCTTGGACAGCTCGTGCAGGATGTCGGAGGCCGGGGTGATCGGGTACGAGCCGAGGAACAGCGGCAGCTTCGAGAGCTGGCCGGCCGCGATGAGGCCGTAGGCGAGCGCCAGGTTGCCGGTGATGTTCCGGTAACGGCCGGGTGCGATCGGTGCGGGCTTGACCTCATAGCGGACCGCGAAGTCCTCGGTGGTCTCGCCGTAGTTCCAGCCGGCCGTGAACGCGGTGACGTTCGCCTTGTAGATCTCCGGCTTGCGGCCGAACTTCGCCTCGAGGAAGCCGAGTGTGCCCTCGGAGGGGCGGCCGTAGAGCCAGGACAGCAGCCCGAGCGCGAACATGTTCTTCGCCCGCTCGGCGTCCTTGCGTGAGATGTCCTGGTCCTCGAGGGCCTTGACGGTCAGCGAGGTCAGCGGGACCGGGTGCAGCGTGTAGCTCTCGAGCGAACCGTCTTCGAGCGGGTTCGCCGCGTACCCGACCTTGGTCAGGTTGCGCTTGGTGAACTCGTCGGTGTTGACGATCAGGTCCCCGCCCCGCGGCAGGTCCATGATGTTCGCCTTGAGCGCGGCCGGGTTCATCGCGACGAGCACGTCGGGCGCGTCGCCAGGCGTGAGGATGTCGTGGTCCGCGAAGTGCAGCTGGAAGCTGCTAACGCCGGGCAGCGTCCCTGCGGGGGCGCGGATCTCGGCGGGGAAGTTGGGGAGCGTTGACAAGTCGTTCCCGAAGACCGCGGTCTCCTGGGTAAAGCGGTCACCGGTGAGCTGCATGCCATCACCTGAGTCGCCCGCAAAACGAATGATTACGTGGTCAAGCTCCTGGACCTGCTTGGTCACAGCGCAGTGCCTCCTATGCACGCCAGGCCGGCGCCCTTGCTACAGCACCACCCCTACGGCCGGGGGCGTGAGTTAGGACGAGTCAAAGTTTACGCGTCCTCGGGTACCGCTGGATGGTGTGATGCGTCTCACCGGGTACCATTATATGCCACATTTCTGTGGCAGTCAGCAACTTGAGTGTAGAGAGTTTTCTGTCACCGAGTTCTCTGCGAACCAGCGTGACGTGCGGAAACCTCATGGCCGGCTGGTCCGTTGAAGAGGCGGAAGGCTGGCTCCGCGACCGCCGCGACGGCCACCAGGTGCAGGGCGGCGCGGATGACGTTAGTGTCATGCAAGGAGGGGGTCACGGTGCGCTGCTACGGACTGCGCGCGGCGCTGTGCGCGGCCGCGCTGTGCGCCGCGCTGCTGGCCGGCGCCTCCTTCTGGCTCGGGCTGACCGGGGCCGCGGCTGTCAGCGCGCTGCTCGTCGCCCTCGGCTGGATCAGCTACTTCCATGCTGAACGGAAGGTGCTTGCCGCTCTCCGCGCACGGCCTGTCAGTGAGGTGGAGCGCCCGGAGCTGTACCGGCTGGTCCGGGAGCTGTCCCGCGCGGCCAGGCTGCCGGTGCCCCAGATGTACGTGTCGCCCGCGGCGCAGCCCAACGTCCTCACCGTCGGGTACAGCGCCCGCTCGGCCGCGGTCTGCTGCACCGAGGGGCTGCTCGGGCTGCTGTCGCCGGCCGAGCTGCGCGCGGTGCTCGCGCACGAGGTCGCGCACATCGCCAGGCGTGATGTCGCGGTCGCGTCCCTGTCTGCGGGCGTCGCCCTGCTGCTGCCGTTCTGGACGCTGATCGCGCTGCTGCAGCACGTCACCGCGCCGGCTGGCCGCGAGTACGACGCGGACATCGACGGCGCGCTGCTCACTGGCGACCCGGAGGCGCTGGCGAGCGCGCTGCGCAAGATCGACGCGGGGACGGCCGGCGCGGTGCCGCTGCGCCCGCGCGGCCCGCTGGCCGCCGCGAGCGGGCTGATGATCGCCTGCCCGTTCCCGCCGGGCGGGCTCGGCGGGCGGCTGGGCTCCCACCCGCCGGTCGGCGAGCGGGTGCGCCGCCTCGAGGTGCTGTCAGGCGGACGCGAAGCCGGCCTGAACGGCCGGTGAGCTCAGCGGTAGTTGACGAACTGCAGCGCGAAGTCGAAGTCCTGGCCCTTGAGCAGGCTGATCACCGACTGCAGGTCGTCCCGGCTCTTGGAGCTGACCCGCAGCTCTTCGCCCTGAACCTGGGCCTTGACGCCCTTCGGGCCCTCGTCCCTGATGACCTTGGACACCTTCTTGGCGTTCTCCTGGGAGATGCCCTCCTTGAGGGCGACCGCGATGCGGTACTCCTTGCCTGACACCTTGGGCTCGGCCGGGTCAAAGTGCTTCAGGGATACCCCGCGCTTGACGAGCTTCTCCTGGAACACGTCGAGGACGGCGGACGCGCGCTCCTCGCTGTTGGCGCGGATCTCCACGCCGTCCTCGCCCGACCACTTGATGGAGGCACCGACGCCACGGAAGTCGAACCGCGTGCTGATCTCCTTGGCGGCCTGGTTCAGCGCGTTGTCGGCTTCCTGCCGGTCGATCTTGGACACGATGTCGAAGCTGGACTCAGAAGGCATGACCCTCAGGGTAGACGGGTAGGGTGCCGGTCGTCACATCGGACGTCACGGCGGGTCCGCGCAACGGCGTCGCGGGCTCCACGTCGCGAGCAGTCGCGATGTCCGCTATATTTTCTGTGCTGCCGCTATGCGGCGGCACCCGGCAGGTTGCCCGAGTGGCCAAAGGGAACGGTCTGTAAAACCGTCGGCTCAGCCTACGTTGGTTCGAACCCAACACCTGCCACTGACCAGCACAAATGGCCCGCTAGCTGCGATATCTCGCGCTATGCGGGCCATTTTTCTCTGTCCCGGCGCGGGTCACCTTGTCGCGCCGTAGACCGTGTTGTTGCGGTGTCCACGGACGTATAGCGGGCGGGCGTTCGTGCTGTTTGGACGGTCGGTTTGCACAGTTACGACGGTTGGTGCGCACCGTCGGCGTTTTCACGGACGGCCACGGACGGGGCGCGGCGAAGGCGCGCGCCCCGGTCGGCAACGCCGAAGGCGGCGGCGGGTT
>DASYAD010000170.1:0-4827 GCA_036501515.1 Trebonia sp.
CTCCACCTTCAGGTACACGTCGCATCCCGTGCGGGCGGACAGCACGGGCGCGGGCAGCAGCGGGGTGCCGCCCTCGTGCAGCGTGACGACCGGCGTACCGTCCGGGATCGGCAGCCGGTCACGGTACTCGGCGATCACGCCGCGCCACGCCCGGGACACCGCCGCTGCTGGCATCAGCCCTCCTGCCCTTCGACCCGCATCACGCTGGCCACCGAGCGCACCGACTCCATGGCCTGCAGGTCGGATACGGTGGCGGCGAGCGCCGCGTCGCGCGCCTGGTGCGTCACGATCACCAGCTGTGCCGCCTCGCCCCGGCCCTCCTGGCGGACCGCCCTGATCGACACGTCGTGCCGGGCGTACGCCTCGGCCACCTGGGCTAGCACGCCGGACTTGTCGGCCACGTCCAGGGCCACGTGGTAGCAGGTCCGCATCTCGCCCATCGGCAGCACCGGCAGGCCGGCGTAGGTGGTGGCGTCCGGGCCCCTGGTGCCGGCCAGCCGGTTGCGGGCGACCGCGACCAGGTCGCCCAGCACCGCGCTCGCGGTCGGCGCGCCGCCGGCGCCCGCCCCGTAGAACATCAGCCTGCCCGCCGACTCCGCCTCCACGAACACCGCGTTGTACGCCTCGCGCACGCCGGCCAGCGGATGGCTGCGCGGGATCATCGCCGGGTGCACCCGCACCCCGATCCCCTCGGCCGAGCGCTCGCAGATCGCCAGCAGCTTGACCACGCAGCCGAGCGTCCTGGCGCTCTCGATGTCCGCGGGACGCACCCCGGTGATGCCCTCGCGGTGCACGTCGGCGGCGGTGACCGGGGTGTGGAAGGCGAGGCCGGCCAGGATGGCCGCCTTGGCCGCGGCGTCGAAGCCCTCCACGTCGGCGGTCGGGTCGGCCTCGGCGTAGCCGAGGCTCTGCGCCTCCTCCAGCGCGTCGGCGAACCCGGCGCCGGATGAGTCCATCCGGTCCAGGATGTAGTTCGTCGTCCCGTTGACGATGCCGAGCACCCGGTGCACCTCGTCGCCGGCCAGCGACTCGCGCAGCGGGCGCAGCAGCGGGATCGCGCCGGCCACCGCGGCCTCGTAGTAGAGGTCGGCGCCGCAGTCGCGGGACGCGCCGTGGATGGCGGCGCCGTCCTCGGCCAGCAGCGCCTTGTTCGCCGTGATCACCGACTTGCCCGCCTTCATCGCCGCCAGCAGCAGCGAGCGGGCCGGCTCGATCCCGCCGATCATCTCGATCACGATGTCGACGTCAGGCCGGGACACCAGCGCGGCGGCGTCGGTGGTGAGCAGCGCGCGGTCGACCGCGTCTGAGCGCGGCCGGGCCAGCCGCCGCACCGCGATGCCGCTGACCTGCACCGGAGCGCCGATCCTGGCGGCGAGGTCGGCCGACTGCTCGCGGAGCAGCCTGACCACCTCGGATCCGACGATGCCGCAGCCGAGCAGGGCAACGCGCAGCGGCCGCCCGGCGGCGTCCGCCGTCGCGCTTGCCGCCCCCGCCGTGCCCGTCGCCCCCGCCGCGTCTGCCGCGCTCGCTGTGTCTGGCCCGCCCGCCGTCGACCCCGCCGCGTCCGCCGAGCTTGCCGCGCTCGCCGTCGCGGTGCGGTCCGCTATGACCACGCTGGCCGCTCCCCTCGTCTCACCCTGCGCCTCGCCGTGCGGCTGGCCCTCGCCTCCCCGCGGGACCTCGCTCCCCGGCGGGACCTCGCCTCGCGGCGGGCTCATCCGGCGTCCAGCCGCAGCAGGTCATCCATCGTCTCGCGCCGGACCAGCACCCGCGCGACCGCGTCCCGCACGCCGACCACGGCCGGCCGCGGCACGTGGTTGTAGTTGCTCGCCGCCGACCGGCAGTACGCCCCGGTGGCGGCCACCGCGAGCAGGTCGCCGGGCGCCAGGTCGCCGGGCAGCCGGACGTCCCTGACCACGATGTCGCCGGTCTCGCAGTGCTTGCCCACCACCCGGGATAGCACCGGCGGCGCGGCCGACTCCCGCGAGGCCAGCACGCAGGTGTAGCTGGCGTCGTACAGCGCGGTCCTGATGTTGTCGCTCATCCCGCCGTCCACGCTGACGTAGGTCCGCAGCCCCCCGTCGAACGGCACCTGCTTGACCGTGCCGACCTCGTACAGCGTCACGGTGCCGGGCCCGGCGATCGCCCGGCCCGGCTCGACGGTCAGCCGCGGCCGCCGCAGGCCCGCCACGCGGCACGCGGCGTCCACAGTGTCGGCGAGCACCCGCGCGATCCGCCCGGGGTCGGCCGCGGTATCCCCCGGCGTGTACGCGATGCCGAACCCGCCGCCCAGGTCGAGCTCGTCAATCTGCACGCCGTGCTCGTCCCTGATGCCGACCGCGAGCCCGACCATCAGCCCCGCCGCCAGCGCGAACGCTGCCGTGTCGGTGACCTGCGACCCGACATGCGAGTGCAGCCCGGCCAGGTCAAGATCCGGGCAGCCGAGCACCCGCCGCACCGCCTCCGCAGCGGCACCGGACGTGAGCGAGAAGCCGAACTTCTGGTCGTCGTGCGCGGTCGCGATGTACTCGTGCGTGCAAGCGTGAACGCCGGTGGTCACCCTGACCAGCACCCGGGGCCGCCGGCCGTCGCGTTCAGCCAGGTAGCCGAGCCGGGCGATCTCCTCGAACGAGTCGAGCACGATGTGGCCCACGCCCGCGTCCAGCGCGCGGCCAAGCTCGCCCACGGTCTTGTTGTTGCCGTGCAGCGTGATCAGCGGCGCGGGCACGCCCGCGGACAGCGCGGTCTCCAGTTCCCCGCCGGTGCACACGTCCACGCCGAGGCCTTCGTCCGCCGCCCAGCGCAGCACCGTGCGGCAGCAGAATGCCTTGGCCGCGTAGCAGACCGCGGCGTCCGGCCCGAACGCCGCGCGGAAGTCCCGGCACCGGCCGCGGAAATCTTCCTCGTCGCAGGCGAACAGCGGCGTGCCGTATTCGGCAGCCAGATCCCGCACGTCCAGGCCGCCGAGGGTGAGTACGCCGTCCCGCCTGCGGGCCGTCCGCGGCCAGACGGCCTGGTCAAGCGCGTTCAGGTCGGCGACGCTGGTCATCGGGCTCCCGTTCCGGCTGCGTAACTGGGCTCTAGCTCTGGATGGTCACAAACGGTCCGGCGCGCTCACCCCGAGCAGGGCCAGGCCGGCCGCGATGGCCGTCCGCGCCGCGCTGACCAGCCACAGCCTGGCATCCATGGTGCCCCCGTCCCGCGGTGCCCCGCGCCCGCCGAACGGCAGCGCCGGGCAGTTCTCCCTGTCGTCGTGATACGCCCCGGCCAGCTCCTCCAGGTACCGGGCCAGCTCGCGCGGCTGCCCGCGGCGCGCTGCCCCCGCGACCCGTTCGGGGAGCCAGGACAAGGCACCGAGCAGCGCCCGCTCGGCGGTGTGGGCGAGCAGGCGCGGCCTGAACTCAACCGCTTCCCCCGCGACGATGCCGAGGTCAGCGGCCTGGCGCAGCGTGGACGCGGCGTGCGCATGCGCGTAACGAACAGCATAAACGGGATTGTCGAGATGATTCCGTACGCCGCCCTCGACTCCCGCCGCGAACCGCCGGCCCGCAGCCGTGGACTCGGCTGGCACGCCGGGTGTCATCCTCAGCAGCGCGTACCTGACCACATCGGAGCCGGCGAAGGCGAGCGCGTCCGCGATCCGGGGGTCAGGCTTCCGTGCGGGCGAGACCTTGGCCGGAAGCCGTTCGGAAGAAAATTCTTGAACGATCTTGGCCCCGGCCGCGCGGGCGAGCTCGGCGCTGACCTCGGCCGCGAGCCGGTCGCGCGCATCGGCCCAGCTGGCCGCGGTGGCCAGCTCGGCAGGCTCGAGGCGGCGGGCCGCGAGGCGCATCGTGCCGCGCAGGATGTCGCTGCGGGCGCAGGCGGCCGGGCCGGCCTCGGTGATGCGGACGGCGAGGGCGGCGAGCGCATCTTCGGTGACGGAGAGAGTGAGGTAGCCCTGGGGGGCGGCTTCGGCTTCGGCGATCCAGGGGAGGCCGCGGAGGCGGGCGGCCAGCGTGGCGGCGATGCGGTTTGGTGGGGTATGACCGGCTAGCTGGTAGGGCAGCGTCGAGGCGTAGCGGCCGGGGCGCTTATCCGGCACGGGGCGCAGCGAGCTTGTGTCAGCCTTTTGCGTGATCGGGGGCAGCTCGCCGTCGGCCGCCGCGTCGCGGGCTGAGTCCCAGATCGCGCGCCTGACCTCGGCTGTGATCACGAGTTGCAGGCTACCCGGGCGTGTGTCCTTGGGCCTCAGCCGAAGGCGCTGGGCGGCGCGCCGGCCAGCGCGCGCACGACGCGGATCATCTCGGCCGGGTCGAACGGCTTGGTCAGGTAGGCGTCCACGCCGATCTGGTGCCCCCGCCGCTTGTCGTCCTCCTGGGCGCGCGCGGTGATCAGGACGACCTTGACGTGGCTGGTGTCCGGGTTTTTGCGCAGCTCCATGGCGGTAACCCAGCCGTCGAGCCGCGGCATCATGATGTCCAGCGTGATCACATCCGGCCCGATGGCGGTGACCTTGTCCAGGCAGTCCTGCCCGTCGACGGCGGTCGCCACGTCGAACCCTTCCAGCGTGAGGTTGACGGCGATGAGCTGCCTGATCACCTCATCGTCGTCAACTACGAGCACGCGCCCCAGTGCCTGCGCCATCCGGGCGACAGTAGCGTGTCCGTGGCCGTTCTGTGCGCGCATCGGCTTCGTGTCCTCGGGAAAGGGGGACGGCTGGTACCCTTTCCACGTTCTGCTGCAGCGCGCGGTTCGGTCGGGCTGCAGACCGGCCCCCATAGCTCAGGGGAGAGAGCAACGGCCTCCGGAGCCGTGAGCGTAGGTTCGAATCCTACTGGGGGCGCC
>DASYAD010000171.1:0-24810 GCA_036501515.1 Trebonia sp.
CCATCCTCACCACCGGCACCCGTGACATGCTGCTGTCCGACACCGTGCTCCTGCACCGGGCCCTGCGTCGGGCCGGCATCCCGGCCGAACTGCACGTCACCGAGGCCGGCGGCCACGGCGGGTTCCTCGGCCAGGCCCCGGAAGACCGGGAGATCCTGGCCGAAGTCCGCCGCTTCGCCGACACCCACTGGGCCCGCTGACCGCCCCGGGTCAGACCCTGGCCAGCTCCTCGGCCGCGCGCTCGATCGCCCGCCGGTCGGGCAGCCACTGCTCCTCCAGGTTCGGCGCGTAGGGCGACGGCGTCGGCGGCGGCGCGACCCGCATCACCGGCGCGTCCAGCGTCCAGAACCCTTGGTAGGCGGCCAGCGCGGCGATCTCGGCGCCGATGCCGAAGTCGGTCACCCCCTCGTGCGCGATCAATAGCCGGTTGGTCTTCGCCAGCGACGCCAGGATCGTCTGCTTGTCCAGCGGCGCCACCGTCCGCAGGTCGATCACCTCGACGCTGATCCCGCGCGGGGCGAGGGCCTCGGCCGCCGCCAGCGCCTCGTGCACCATCCGGGACACGCTCACGATCGTCAGGTCGGTGCCTTCCCGCACCACCTTCGCCCTGCCGAGCGGGATGAGATAGTCGGCCGGCGGCTTGGGACCCTTCATCCCGTACTGCTGGCGGTTCTCGATGAACACGACCGGGTTGGGGTCGAGGATCGCGGACCGTAGCAGCCCGTAGGTGTCGGCCGGGGTCGAAGGCATCACCACCGTCAGCCCGGGGACGTGGGCGAGCAGCGCCTCCAGCGACTGCGAGTGCTGGCTGCCGGAGGACCGGCCGCCGCCGAACTGCGTCCTGATCACCAGCCCCATCCGCGCCTTGCCGCCGGTCATGAAGCGGAGCTTGGCCGCCTGGTTGAGTATCTGGTCGAAGCAGACCCCGAGGAAGTCCAGGTACATCAGCTCCACCAGCGGGGTCATCCCGGCCATGGCGCCGCCGACCGCGAGCCCCATCACCGCGGTCTCCGAGATCGGGGTGTCGAGCAGCCGGTCGGGCCACCGCGCGTGCAGGCCGCGGGTGAGGGCGAACACGTTGCCGCCCTTGCCGACGTCCACCCCGGCCACGAACGCCTCCGGGTTGGCGTCAAGCGCTCCCTCCAGGGCCAGCCGCACCGCGTCCATCGTGCGGAAGATCTCGCCGTCCGCGGCCGGCACCCAGTCCGGCTCGGCGATGACGGGCCGGGGCGCGTAGACCGACGAGCGGAGCACGCCCATGTCCGGCGGCGGCGCCTGCCGGGCGGCGTCGACGGCGGCGTCGATCCGGGCCCGCACCTGCGCCTCGGCCTCGTCGAGGACGTCCTGCCCGACGCCGCGGCCGAGCAGCCGGGCGCGGGTGATGACGAGCGGGTCGCGCTGCTGCCACTCCGCCAGCTCGTCGGCCTGCCGGTACTTCTCCGGGTCCCCCTCGTAGTGGCCGTGCCAGCGGTAGGTGGCGGCCTCCACGAACACGGGGCCGCCGCCAGCGCGGATCCGCCGCACCGCATCGGTCATGACCGCGGCGACCGCCTCTACGTCGTTGCCGTCGACCGGCACGTAGTCAAGCCCGTACCCGGCCGCGCGGGCCGACATCGGCACCGGGTGCTGGTCGGCGATCGGCGAGAACTCCGCGTAGCCGTTGTTCTCGCAGAAGAACACGATCGGCAGCCGCCACAGCGCCGCCAGGTTGGCCGCCTCGTGGAAGGCCCCCTGCGCGACCGCGCCGTCACCGAAGAACGACACGACGACCCCGCTGTCTTCCACCGGCCCGCCCGCCCCGCCGCCCGACCCGCCCGCCCCGCTCCGCCGCCGACGAAGCTTGGCGGCCAGCGCCGCGCCCCCGGCGATCGGCACCCCCGCCGCGACGATCCCGTTGGCGCCGAAGATGCCCAGGTCCGGGTCCGCGATGTGCATCGACCCGCCCAGGCCCTGGTTCGTGCCGGTGGCCCGGGCGAGCAGCTCGGCCATCATCGGCTCGGGGGCGAGGCCCTTGGCCAGGCAGTGCCCGTGGCCGCGGTGGTTGGAGGTGATCACGTCCGTCACCGCCAGCGGCCAGCAGGCGCCGACCGCGGACGCCTCCTGGCCGATCGACAGGTGCACGAAGCCGGGCACCTCGCCGTCGCGGTAGAGCCCGGACACCCGCTCCTCGAAGACCCGGATCAGCGTCATCCGCCCGTAGGCCTCGAGCAGGTCGTCCGTCGCCAGCTCAGCGGACTCGGCCGCTTGCGTCACTATGGTTCCCCGCACCTGGTTACCCTTCCGTCGGCAGGCTGATATCCCGCAGGTCGCGCTTGAGCACCTTGCCGGACGGGTTCCGCGGCAGCGCGTCGAGGAACACCACCTGCTTGGGCGTCTTGAAGCCCGCCAGCCGCGCCCGGCAGTGCGCGATCAGCGTCTCCTCGCCGATGTCCTGGCCCGGCCTGACGACGATGAACGCGCGCGGCACCTCGCCCCAGCGCTCGTCGGGCATCGCGACCACGGCCGCCTCGAGCACCGCGTGGCACTCGTACAGGACGCGCTCCACCTCGGACGTGGCGACGTTCTCGCCGCCGGAAACGATCATGTCCTTCTTCCGGTCGTCGATGTAGAGGTAGCCGTCGGCGTCCAGGTGCCCGATGTCGCCGGTCTTGAACCAGCCGTCGGACGTGAACGCGGCCGCCGTGGCCTCCGGGTTGTTCCAGTAGCCGGAGACCACCTTCGGGCCGCGCAGCGCGATCTCGCCCGCCGCGCCCGGCTCGGCCGGGGCGTCGTCTGGGCCAAGGATCCGCACGTCGAGGTTGACGACCGGCTTGCCGACCGAGCCGATCTTGGACAGCGTGTGCGCCTGGTCGTTGAACGTGTCGCCGGACACGGTCTCGGTCAGCCCGTAGGCGTCGGCGAACCGGGCGCTGGGGAACGCCGCCAGCAGCCGCTCGATCAGCGGCAGCGGCGTCTTCTCCCCGCCGCCGGTGATGAAGCGGATGCTCTCGGTGCCGCGCTGGCCCAGCTCAGGCGACCGCGCGATCGCGGTCAGCACCGCGTTGACCATCGCCGGGGCCAGCCAGACATTGGTCGGCCGGTCGCGCTCGATGGCGGCCAGCAGCTCGGGAACGTCGAAACGGGGCAGGATCACCAGGCTGCCGCCCGCCCACCAGGTGCCGATGCCGGGCAGGTCGAACGCGCCGACGTGGTACATCGGCCCGGCCATCAGCGTGCGGTCGGCCGCGCTGAGGCCGAACTCGGCGACGTGCCCGATCGTCTTCCAGTAGAAGTTCCGGTAGGTGATCGGCACCCCTTTCGGGTGCGCCGTCGTCCCCGAGCTGTACATGAGCCGGTGCAGGTCGTCCTCGCCGACGTCGACGGGCGCGACGGACGCGCCGCGGTGCGCGCCGAGGAACTCTTCGTAGTCGATGGCGCCCGGGCTGGCGGCGGCCCCGCCGTCGGTCATGATCACCGTCCACGGGACGGACTGCCGCCCGGTGATGGCGCTGACCGGCGCGGCGAAGCCAGGCTCGGTGACGATCGCCGTCGCCCCGGCGTGCCCGGTGATGTACTCGAGCTCGGGCTCGGCCAGCCGCACGTTGAGCGGGAGGAACGCGGCGCCGACGCGGTTTACGGCGAGGGCGGTTTCCAGGAACTCGGGCCGGTTGCCCGTCAGCAGCGCCACGATGTCGCCCTCGCCCACGCCGGCCGCGCGGAAGGCGGCGGCGAGCGCGTTCACCCGGTCAAGGAGCTGCCGGTGGGTCAGCCGGGTGTCGCCGAAGATCACCGCGTCCGCGTCCGGTGTGCGGTCCGCGTTCCGGTCGAGTGACCGGGTGAGGTTGAACATGACCATCTCCTTCGACGTCAGCCCAGGGGAGGAGCGTCACAGCAGCGAGTAGCCGCCGTCAACGGTGATCGTGGTGCCGGTGATGTAGGCGGAAGCCTCGGAGGCCAGGAACAGGTAGACGCCTGGCAGGTCGCCCGCCGTGCCCCAGCGGTTGAGGGCGGTGTGCACGACGATGTACTCGTCGCGGGCCTCGTCGCGCTGCCAGTGGGCGCCAAGCCCCATGTCGAACCAGCCGAGTGCCACCACGTTGGCGGTGATCTGGCGCGGGCCCAGCTGCTGCGCGAGGGACCTGACCAGGGCGTGCACGCCGCCCTTGGAAGCGGAGTACGCGGCCAGGTCGCCGTGCGGCCGGTCGCCGAGCACGGAGCCGGTGACGATGATCCGGCCGCCAGGGCCCATCCGGCCGGCCGCAGCCCGGGCGCCGAGGAACGTGCCGGTCAGGTTGGTGTCGATGACCGTGCGCCAGGCTTCGGCCGACATCTTGGTGATGTCCGGGTCAACCCGCGACACGCCCGCGTTGGCGATCCACACGTCGACGCCGCCGAACCGCTCGGTCATCCGCTCGGCGACGGTCTCGTTGAACAGTTCCTCGCGGACGTCGCCCGCGCATACCAGCGGGTCGCCGGTGAGCCTGCTTGCCACGTCGTCCAGGGCGGACTTCGACCGGGCGACCAGGCCGAGCTGCGCGCCCGCGGCGTCGAAGGCGGAGGCGAGGGCGGCGCCCAGGCCGCGCCCGGCGCCGGTGATGACCACCCGCCGGCCGCTGACATCGGCGATATGCTGCTGCATCAGCAGCCCAGCGCACGGGCGATGACGAGATGCTGGATCTCGTTGGTGCCCTCGCCGATTTCCAGCACCTTCGCGTCGCAGTAAAAGCGGGCGACGTCGCTGTCGAGCATGTAGCCGGCCCCGCCGAAGATCTGCACCGCCTCGGACACCACGTACGTCGCGACGCGGCTGGCCTTGAGCTTGGCCATGGCGGCTTCCTTCCTGAACGGCTGCCCGGCGTCGCGCCGCGCGGCGGCGTAGTAGGTCAGCCAGCGGGCGGCCTCGATCTCGGTCGCCATGTCGGCCAGCTTGAACTGGATCGCCTGGAAGCCGGCGATCGGCGAGCCGAACTGCTCGCGGGCTTTCGCGTAGGCCAGCGCCAGCCGCAGCGCCCCCGTGGCGGTCCCCAGGGAGAGCGCGGCGATGGAGATCCGCCCGACTTCCAGGGCGGACAGGAACTGGCCGAGCCCGCCGGCCGGGTCGCCGACCACCTGGCGGTCGGGCACCCACACCTGGTCGAAGAACAGGTCCCTGGTGTCCAGGCCCTTCCAGCCGATGCCGCGCAGCTTCGGGCCGAGCGTGTAGCCCGCGGTGCCCTGCTCCACGATGAAGCTGCCGAACCGGGGCTTGCCGCTGGCGTCCTCGCCCGTGCGGGCGAGGACGGTGACGCCGAAGCTCATGTCGGTGCCCGCGTTGGAGATGAAGGCCTTCTGGCCGCTCAGCACCCAGCCGTCGGAGACCCGTTCCGCCTTGGTCCGCAGCGAGCGCACGTCCGAGCCCGCCCCCGGCTCGGTGAGCCCGAACGCGCCGAGCTGCCGCCCTTCAGCGAGGGGCCGCAGCCAGCGTTCCCGCTGCTCGTCGTCGCCGAACAGCAGCAGCGGCAGGCTCCCGATCGTCGAATGCGCCTGCCACGCCGCCGCGGTCGACGGGTCGACCGCCCCCAGGGCCTCGAGCAGCGCCACGTAGCCGACCGTGGAGGAACCGATGCCGCCCCACTTCTCCGGCACCAGGGTGCCGAGCAGCCCGAGTTCGCCGAGCCCGCGCAGCACCTCGGTCGGGCAGCGCTCCTCGCGCCAGGCCTGGGCCGCGACCGCGGCGATCTCGCGCTCCGCGTAGGTGCGGCCCAGGTCAAGCAGTTCGCCCTCGAACTCGGTGAGTGTGAAGTCCATGGCCCTCTCGCCCTGCGGTCAGAACTGACTGGTCAGTACATGATAGGAACCACGGGGTCAGCACCGCAATGGAGCAGGAGAGAAGTACTTGACGTGGCGCTGTGGCGACTGGGTGCTAATCAGGGGTGAGCTGTCACGGCCGGGCACGACGCGGGCGGCCGTTCGGCACAGCCCAGCGTGTTGTACCGCTCGGTCGCGATTGTCAGCCGCCCGGTGCCGTCACGTGTGCCTGCCCCGGTCAGGACGCGGGCGTCGTCGTGTCCGGCGCGGTGGTGGTCGGCGTCGAGGTGTCGGGTGCTGTGGTGGTGGGCGTTGAGGTGTCGGGGGCCGACGTCGTCGGCGTCGAGGTATCGGGCGCTGAGGTGGTGGGCGTTGAGGTGTCGGGGGCCGACGTCGTCGGCGTCGACGTGTCCGGCGCGGAGGTTGTCGGCGCCGAGCTGGTGGGCGTCGTCCTCGTCGGCGCGGCGGTGGTCGGCGCGGTCGTGGTCGGTGCCGGGGTGGCCGGGGCAGACGTGGTGGGCGCGGCGGTGGACGGAGCCGCTGAACTCTTGGCCGACGAGGCCGCGGTGGTCTTCGGCGTCGCGCTCGGCGTGGTGGTGACCGGGACCGTGCAGGACACCGAGTAAGCGGCCGGGCTTGACGTCGCCGCGTCGGGCTTGGTCACCACGAGTACCGCGTCACCGCTCGCGGGCAGCGCCGACGGCGTGAACGTGTACGCCGCTACCGTTTGCGTGCCCGCGGCAGCGAACTTCACCGTGGCTGGAGCCGAGGCCTGGCCGTTGCCAAGCGCCCAGTAGTAGCTGACCGTCCCCGCCTTCTTGCTGGTGATCGCGCCGGTGGCGGTCAGGCTCGGGGCCGCGGCGGCACACGAGGACACGCTCTGGGCGGCAGGCGTGACCAGCGCCGACAGGGCGATGTCGCCGTTGGCGGTGCCGCAAAGCAGCTTGTAAGTGGCCTTGTTGGAGGCCTTGGCGGCGGGGCTGAGGATCTTGATCTCGCCCCAGCCGCTGCCCGCCTTGGCGGCCTTGACGGCGGCGCCGCTCACCACCCGGTGCCCGGCCGCGGCGAAGTCCGTCGTCTCCACCGCTCCCGGCTTGCCCGACGAGTAGACCCACTGGTACGACAGCGTTTCCGGCTGGGTGGCGGTGACGGTGCCACTGAAGGTGAACGTGGTCGCGGCGGTGCACTTGGACGCCGCCACCGGCGGCGTCACCGTGACCTGGGCGGAGAAGGCCGCGGCGGAGGCGCTGCTCAGCTGGGTTGTGTCCGACCTGCCTGACAGGGCGACGGCGGCCCCCACGACCAGCACCACGAGCAGCACGGCGGCGACCGAGGCGAAACCGATGATCTTGCGGCGGGCCCGGCGGGTGGCTGACGCCGACGCCGCGCTGCCGCCGCCCTCTGTCAGCAGCGGCAGCAGTTCCGCGGTGCGCTCCCCGAGCTCCCGGCGGCCGGCGTCTTCCCAGTAGGGCCCGTAGGCGGCGGCCGCTCGCTGGTCAACGTCGCTGAGGTAGGCCCGCGCGCTGCGCGGCCGGTCAGCCGGGTTCTTGGCCATACCCCAGGCGATGAGGTCAGGCAGCGGCTGGTCGAGATGGTCGAGGTTTACCGCCGCGGCCTCGTGCTGGTCGCGCAGATGGACGGGCCGTCCCGAGAACGGGGGCCTGCCGGTCACGCTCTCGTACAGCATCGCGGCGGCGGCGTAGAGGTCCGTCGCGGGGACGCTCGGCTCGCCGTCCCACAGTTCAGGCGCCATGTACTCCGGTGTCCCGGCGGCGGGCATCTGCTTGTCCGGCTTCACCGCGACGCCGAAGTCGGTCACCGTGCACCAGCCCCTGGCGTCGATGAGCACGTTGTCCGGCTTCAGGTCACGGTGCGGCACGCGCAGCGAGTGCGCGGCGGCCAGCGCGAGCAGTGCGTCCTTCAGCACCACGAGCCCGGCCTCAGGGCCGAGCGCGCCCCGGCGCGCGATCATCTCGCGCAGCGACACCCCGGTAACGAGCTGGGTCACCACGGCGGCGCCCTCACCGGGCTGCTCAACATAGTCGTACAGCCGCACCAGGTGCGGGGCGTCAAGCGACCGCAGCCGGTCGGCCTCGGCCCGGAACTCGTCGAGGAACTCGGTGTCGCGGACCAGGCTGGCGTCGAAGTACTTGATCGCGACCGGCTGGCCGTTGCGCTCACTGGCCGCCGCGACGACCCGGCCGGAGACCCCGTGGCCCAGCTGCCGCTCCTCGGTGTAGCCGGGAACGGCCCACTCGGCGTAGCTCGGTATTGTCCACGCGCTCATGGGAAAACTCCTTGCTCAGCCGGATGCCCCCGCGCGGCGCCGCCAGATACCGACCCCGTGTCTGACCCAGTGACCGTCGCCGCAGTGAATCGATTGTAAGGAATGTGGGCAATCGCCGGGGTGCGATCGTTTCAGCCGTATGACGCCTGGTAACGGTGACAGGTTGTCCGGCGGCGGCGGAATTGCCGAACGACCAGCTGACCGCCCGCCCGTCCCGCGGCGCTGCCCCGGTCTCCGCCGCGCTGCCCCGTCGTCGCCTGACCCCAGCCACTCACCCCGGCCATCCGCACGCCAGCACCATCCTGCTCAGGTTTCACTCAGTCACCAAGAGCCGGCCCGGGGAACCACGTCTTCTCCGCCTGTCACTGACCGTGGATAGTTTTGTACACCGGGGTGTACAAAACTATCCATGATGTCAGCCAAGCGCGCTCACACCCGGATAACAGCAAGAAGCGTGCAGCCCCGGGAACCCGTCAAGTCCTGGAACCCGGCACGGCCAGTACCCGCCGACGCCCGGGGCGCAGGCCCGGAAAACCGTCCCGCCGCGCCCGGACAACCGTGGCGTCCGACGGCCACGGTAACGCGTGCAGGTACTTGAGCACCGCCAGTACCCGGCGGTGCCCCTCGGACGAGGCGTTGAGCCCCAGCTTGTCGAAGATCCTGGTCACGTGCCGCTCGATGGCCGCGACGGTGACGGTCAGCTGCTGGGCGATCCCGGCGTTGGAACGCCCCTCGGCGATCAGGGCCAGCACCTGCCGCTCCCGCGGCGTCAGGTTGTCGAGCGGGCCCGCCGTCCGCTTACGGCCGACCAGGCGCGCGACGACGTCCGGGTCGAGCACGGACCCGCCATCGGCGACCCGCCGCACCGCGTCGGTGAACATCCGGAGGTCGCCCACCTTCTCCTTCAGCAGGTAGCCGACCCCTTGCGCGCCGTCCGCGACCAGCGCGAGCGCGTACGCGTCCTCGAGGAACTGAGACAGCACCAGCACGCCCACGCCGGGCTGGGCGGCCCGGATCGCGAGCGCGGCCCGCAGCCCGTCATCGGAGTTGTCCGGGGGCATCTGGATGTCGGCGACCACCACGTCGGGCCGGTACACGTCGGCCAGCCGGACCAGGTCGCGGGCGTCGCTCGCGGTGCCGAGAACCTCGAAGTCGCCGTCGTCGAGGACACGAACGATCCCCTCCCGAACGAAGGCTTGATCTTCGCCCACGATGACGCGTACCCGCTGAGCCGAATTCACGGTATGAACGTACGCTGCCCGTTAGCCCGACACCATCGGCGGGGACGGAACTGGCGTCCCGGCGGGGTTAACCCCGGCCGGCGCGGAGTCCGGGAGCGGAACGGTCGCCCGCAGTACGGTGCCGCCCGATTCCGGGCTGACGATGTCGAGCGTCCCGCGGAGCGCGCCGATCCGGTCGCCAAGCCCGATCAGGCCGCTGGCTTCCGACCGGGCGCGTGCCCCGCCGATCCCGTCGTCGCGCACCTCGACGACGCACTGGCCCGTGCTGACCTCCAGCCGGATCCAGGCGCAGCTGGCGTGCGCGTGCTTGGCGATGTTGGTCAGCGCTTCCGAGCAGAAGAAGTAGACGCTGACCTCGACGTCAGCAGGGAGCCTGACGTCGGGGACGTCGAGTTCAACGGGCAGGGGAACCCGGTCGGCGAGACCGCGCACGGCCGTGGCCAGGCCGTGCTGGGTGAGGATGGAGGGATGCAGGCCCGCGGCGAGCTCACGCAGGTCCTCGATCCCGTGCCTGGCATCCGCCAGGGCCCGCGCGACGAGTTCCCTGGCCCGCTGTGGCGCCGACTCCCAGCGCTGCTCAGCCAGCTGGAGGCTGATGAGGGTGGAGACCAGCCGCTGCTGCGCCCCGTCGTGCAGGTCCCTGGTAACACGCTGGCGCGCCGCGTCAGAGGCGCTGACCAGGCGCGCCCTGGACGCCATGAGCTCCCGCTCGGCCCGCTGCCGGCCGGTGATGTCGCGCACGTAGGCCGTGAACACCGGCTCGCCTGGCGGGCCGGTGCGGGTGACGGCGACCTCGGCGGGAAACTCGGTGCCGTCGGCGCGCAGGGCCGACATCTCCAGCCGCTGATCCAAGATGACGGCCTGACCGGTCTCCAGGTAGCGAGCCAGGCCGCGCCGGTGCTGCTCGCGCAGCGAAGACGGCACGATCTTGTCGGCGAGGTCCTGGCCGAGCACGTCCTCGGCCCGGTACCCGAAGGTGCGCTCGAACGCGGTGTTCACGTACGTCACCCGGGCATCGGCGTCGATCGTGATGACCGCGTCGAGAGCGGTCTCAAGGACTGCCCGCAGGCGCGCTTCGCTCCCGGACAGCGCGGCCGCCCGCGCCTCGGCGACATCGCGGTCCCGGTCGGCCTGGCCGCGCTCCCGCTCGGCGGCGGCCAGCTCGTGGCTGGCGATGACGGTGCCGCACAGTTGCGCGAGCGCTGCCAGCAGGAAGGTCTCCTGGTCGGAGAGGTCATTCTCGCCGCTCACGATCAAGAAGACCCGGTCGCGCTCGAGCGGCGAGGTGACGGGGAAGGCCCAGCAGGCGGCCGTGCCCGGCACGTCGAGCCTGGCAGCCCCGCTGAGCCCGGCCAGGGCGGGGCCGGTCTCCTCGGGCGCCCGCTGGTAATAGTCTCCTGCCCGGCTGGGATTCCAGGCCACGGCGCTGTGCGAAGCGGCGATCGACGGGACCGAGGTGGTCACCAGACGCATGACCTGGGCCGGGGAAGACGCCTGGGCCAGGATCAGGGACAGGCTGAGGACGGAGTTGACCGACGCCAGCACCCGGCTGACGTCCGCCCCGGCGTCATCAGCCGGCTCCGCATCACCCGGGTCAGGACCGGGGTGTTCCGTCGACGGCATCGGCTATCCGGGGAGCCGGTCAGCCTGGCTGTAGTGCGGGTTGCCGATGATGATGCCGTTCACGTACACGCGCGGGTGCGTCCTGAGTACGCGCATGACCGTATTGCCGTCGAAGACGTCGAGGTCGTACAGGCAGAAAAAGAAGTGCGGAAAGCCGGGTGCGATGTTATTCAGCTCCGATTCCGCCGCAAACCACTCATTGATATCCACGCCGTGCCGCATGATAAACGTCTCGTCGCCCACGGCCCGGAAGCTTTCGTACCCATTTGCGGAGGAATCGGAGATCATCGATTCCATGGTGCGGATGAAGATTTCCTTAGAGAACCGGGCGTCCGGCATGTAGGCCTCGTCCTCGGTCAGGACGTGCAGCATGTCTTCCCGCGAGACGAGCGTGTCAGGGATCCTGCGGCGGACCGCGGCCGGGTCGTCGACCATGCAGAAAACCTTGTTGCCCGCCTTCAGGCCCTTGATGAGGTAATCGACAACGATATCTTCGAGCACGTTCCTGCTGGCGCTGTAGAAGGCGCACACGTGATCGCCAGGAGCGAATCCGAGGCTGGGATCTTGTGCTGCTGGGATTGCCACGGTAAATCTCCCATCTCAGTGGGAGAAGTCTAACCCAGCCGCTCTTGGTCCGCATGACCAGGATGCGGCGTGAACAGCAGGCTGAGGTCGGCCCCGGCCAGGTCTTCCTTGGGCACGAACGCGGCCGCGGCGCAACGTCGGAGCAGGGCCTCTGGCACGTGGGCGACGTTGGCTGAAGTCAGCACGATCCTGGCGTCGGGGCAGACGGCGGCGAGCGATTCCGCCACCGTGAACCCGTCCGTGCCGCCCAGGTTGATATCCAGGAGCACCCCGTCAGGGCACACGACCGCCGCGGAGGCGAGCGCCTCGTCCGCGTCGGCGGCGGTGGCGAGCACGTCGAAGCCCCGGACGGCCAGCAGTTCGGCCGCCACGGCACGGAACTGCGGGCTGTCATCAACGATGAGGACTCCGAGCGCCACACATCGATGGTCCCCGCCCGGCGGCACCCGGAGCAATCGGGCAAGCCCAACGCCACCGTAGGGTTAACCCGAGGCCGGCGGCCGGAAAACCTGAGCGGCAAGCTGAGGGACGCCCAATGGGCTGACCCGTGTACCTGGGTCAGGCTCGTGTCATGGTTGCCAACACGGATCACCAGCCAGGACTGCACGGGCGGCAGAGTGAATGCTCGGTGCTCGCGGGCCTCGTCGAGGGCGCCCGCCACGGGAGGAGCTCGGTGCTCGTGCTGCGCGGCGAGCCCGGCGCCGGGAAGACGGTGCTCGCGGACTACGCCGCCGGGCTGGCCGTGGACCTGCGGGTAGTCCGGGCGGCGGGCACGGAGTCGGAGACTGAACTGGCGTATGCCGGGCTTCACCAGCTCTGCGGGCTGATGCTCGGCCTGCTCGCCCGCCTGCCGGTGCCGCAGCGCACGGCGCTCGAGATCGTGTTCGGCCTGCGCGACGGGCCCGCTCCTGACCGGCTGATGGTCAGCATGGCGCTCGTGCGGCTCCTGGCGGAGTCAGCCGCGGAGTGCCCGCTGGTGTGCGTGATCGACGACGTGCAGTGGCTCGACCGCGCGTCACGGCAGGCCCTGGCGTTTGCCGTGCGGCGCCTGCCTGCCGAGTCCACGCTGGTGATCTTCACCGTGCGCGAGCCGCACCAGGACCTGGCCGGACTGCCGGAAATGGTGCTCGGCGGGCTGCGCGACGGCGATGCCAGGGCGCTGCTGACCACCGTGGTGCGGTGGCCGCTCGATGAGCGGGTGCGGGAGCAGATCCTGGCCGAGACCAGGGGGAACCCGCGGGCGCTGGTCGAACTGCTGCGCGGGCTGCCGCCAGCGCGGCTCGCCGGCGGGTTCGGGCTGCCCGCCGCCCTCGTACCCGACGCCGTCGGTGGCCTGGCCTGCGGGCTTCGCGGACTTCCGGCTCAGGCCCGCCTGCTGCTGCTCGCGGCGGCGGCTGATCCCACGGGTGACCCGGCGCTGCTGCAGCGCGCGGCGCGGCAGCTCGCGATCCCGGCCGAGGCCGGGATCGCGGCGGCCGAGGCCGGCCTGGTCACGCTCGGAACCCAGGTCCTGTTCGCCGACCCGATGACCCGTTCCGCCGTGTATCACGACGCCCCCCTGCACGACCGGCGAGCCGTGCACCACGCGCTCGCTGAGGCCGTCTACCCGCACGCGGAACCGGATCGCCGCGCCTGGCACCGGTCGCAGGCGCTGGGGGAACCCGAGGAAGAGGCGGCGGCCGAGCTCGAGCTGACGGCGGCCAGGGCCCAGGCACGCGGCGGTCTCGCCGCCCGCGCCGCGTTCCTGGAACGCGCCGCGCTGCTCACCCCCCAGCCGGACCGGCGGTCGCAGCGGTCTCTGGAGGCGGCCGCGGCGATGCTCACGGCGGGGGACGCGGGCAACGCCGCGAAGCTGCTCGACCTGGCGGAAGCCGGCATGCTCGACGATCACCGGCGGGCCCGCGCGGGCTTGCTGCGTGCCCGCCTCGCGTTCGCGGTGAACCACGGTGGTGAGGCGCCGCGGCTCCTCGTTGACGCCGCCAGGCGGCTGGCGCCGTTCGACCTGGCCGAGGCGCGCACGGCGTTTCTCGAGGCGCTCGGCGCCGCGATGTTCGCCGCCGGGCTTGCCGCACCCGGCGGAACCGCCGCCGACGTGGCCCGCGCCGCGCGCGCAACGTGTGGCGCTGGCCTGACCGGTGTGCCCGGCCTGCTGCTCGACGGGCTGGCCGCGTACTTCAGCGAGGGCGAGATAGCGGGGACGCCGCTTCTGCGGCGGGCGCTGAGGGGCTTCGCCGACCGGCTAAGCGCCGCGCAGGAGCTTCGCTGGCTGCCGCTGGCCTGCGCCGTGGCCCTGCTCGTGTGGGATGACCAGGCATGGGAAACCCTGTCTAGCCGCCGCGTCCGGCTGGCCCGCGACGCGGGCGCGCTCAGCGACCTGCCGCTCGCGCTCAACTCGCTCGCCTGCCTGCGCGTGCTGGCCGGCGAACTGGACAGCGGGGAGCCGCTGGCAGCGGAGGCTCAGGCGGTAAGCGACGCCGTAGACGGCCCGCTCTCCCCGTACGCTTCCCTGGGCCTGGCCGCGGTGCGCGGCCGCCAGGACACGGCCCTCGCGCTGATCGACAGCGCCGTACGGGACGCCGCCGCGCGGGGCGAGGGACTCGGACTGGCGGCCGCCAAGTGCGCGGCGGCGGTGCTCTACAACGGCATCTCCCAGTATGCCGACGCGCTGTCGGCGGCGGAGGAAGCGGTCGAGTACGCGGGCTCGTCGGCGTTGGCCGGCTGGGCGATGGCGGAGCTGGTCGAGGCCGCCGCCCGGACGGAGCAGCCCGGCCGGGCTGGAACCGCCATGCGCTACCTTTCCCAGGTCGCCGGCGCCGCCGGCACCGACTGGGTGCTTGGCCTGCGGGCACGCTCGCTGGCGCTGCTCAGCGACGGCGCGGCCGCCGACGACTTGTACCGGGCCGCCGTCAAGCACCTGGGCCAGTCGCGGGCCCGGGTGGACCTGGCCCGCGCGCACCTCCTCTACGGTGAGTGGCTGCGCCGCGAGAACCGCCGCGTCGCTGCCCGCGAGCAGCTGCGGCTCGCCCACGAGATGCTCGGCGCGATCGGGGCGGAGGGATTCGCGGAACGGGCCCGCCGCGAGCTGCTCGCGACCGGCAAGAGCGTGCGCAAGCGCACGCTGCCCGCGCCTACCGGCCTGACCGCCCAGGAGCTGCAGATCGCCGCGCGAGCGGGCGACGGGCAGACGAACACCGAGATCGGCACGGAGCTCTTCCTCAGCGCCCGCACGGTCGAGTGGCACCTGCGCAAGGTGTTCGCGAAGCTTGGCATCACGTCGCGCAGGCAGCTGCGCCACGCGCTGCCCGCGGTCGCCGGGAAGACCGTCGCCGGGAACGCTGTGACCGGGAACGCTGTGACCGGGAACGCCGGCGCCGCGCTGGCGGTGCCGCGCCAGTCAGTGGCCCGCGATCTGGCCGCCGTCGACGTGCAGGATCACGCCGGTGACGTACGGCGCTGACTGAAGGTACAGGATGCCGTCGACGACGTCGCTGACCTGTCCGACGTGGCCAAGCGGTGCGACACCGGGACCCAGCGCGGCGTAGCTCTCCGCCGGGTGCATCGACGTCTGGATGACGCCCGGCGAAACGGCGTTGACCCGGATGCCGCGCGACGCGTACTCGATGGCCAGCGACTTGGTGGCGGAGGCCAGCCCGCCCTTGGTGAGCGCCGCGAGGACCGACGGGCTGCTTGAGTCCGCGTAGTCGGCCACGGTGGCGCTGATGTTGACCACGTGACCGCGGCCTTGCCGCACCATCTGGGTGACGGCCCGCTGCGTCAGCCAGAAGAACCCGGCCAGGTTGATCCCGGTCACCAGCGCGTAGTCGGCCGCCGTGTAGTCGGTGAACGGCTTGGAGATGAAGATCCCGGCGTTGTTGACCAGCGTGTCGAGGCGCCCGAAGCGGTCGACGGCGGCGGCGACGATCCGTTCCGCGGTGGCCGCCTCCGCGATGTCGCCCTCGACGGTCACGATGTCCGGGTCCTCGCCGGGCTTGATCGTGAGCGCGTTGGCCACCACCGCCCAGCCGCGCTGACGGTACGCGTCGACCAGGCCCGCGCCGATGCCCTGCGAACCGCCGGTGATGACGGCTACCTGTTGTTCGGTCATGCCGGGCCTCACCTCTCCGAGTTTGAGAAGATCTCCAGGAAGAACAGGAAAACGTTGAGTATGTCGAGGAAGATCGACGCGGCCAGCAGCGGCGCTTCGGTGATGTCCTGGGAGTGGCGCACGCGCTGGAAGTCGAACATGGTGAACCCGGCGAAGATCACCAGGCCGAGGATGGAGTAGACCAGGGCCCCGTTCGGAATGTTGACGAAGATCAGCACGATGCCGGCCACGATCAGCGCCAGCAGCGCCCAGGACAGTGCCCGGGCCAGCCCCGACAGGTCCCGCCTGATGGCGTAGCCGGCCGAGCCGAACGCCAGGATGAACAAGGCGGTGGCGCCGCCCGCATACCACAGCGCCCTGGGGTCCATGCTCCCGTAGTAGGCGACTGTCGGCGCCACCGCGAGCCCGATCAGCAGGCCGAAGAGGCCGAGCAGTGCCAGCGTCAGCTCCCGCGACCTGGTGGCCGCGAACCGCATGCCGATCAGGGCGGCGAACGCCACGATGAAGAAGAAGATGCCGATCCCGCCGGTGAGGTCACGGCCCAGGTAGGCGCCGAGCGCGAACAGCGCCGTGGTGGCCGCGACCAGGCCCATGGTCTGCGCGAACAGCGTGTGCGTCTGCGAACGCGGCAGTCCGGTCGCCTGGCGGCCGGGTAGCACCGTTTCTGTCATGTCGTCACCTGCTGTTTCTGCCCTGCTTTGATGTTGGCCCGCAGTGCCTTCAGCGCCTCGACGTAGATCTCGCTGAACGTGGGGAACGGCTGGATGACGTCGCGCAGCACGTCCAGCGGAACCTGGGCGCGGATGGCGAGGGTGGCCTGCTGCAGCCACTCGCCGGCCTCTGGGCCGAGCGCATAGGCCCCGGTCAGGCGGGTTCCGTCGCTGAGCAGGGTGAGGAACCCGTTGGACTGAGCGTAAGCGTGGGTATACGTCTCGGTCTTGGCGATGCCGGACAGCGCGGCGGTGCCGCTGAAAGGCGCCTCGTGCGCGCCGACGGACCCCGCCTGCGGATTGGTGTAAACGCAGCTCGGCACCGCCTCGTAGTGCGCTTCCCGTGGCTCGCCGAGGATGTTCGCCGCCACGATCTCGCCCTGGTACTTGCCGACGTGCGTCAGCAGGAACAGGCCGGTGACATCGCCCAGGGCCCACAGCCGCTCGCCCGCCCGCAGGTGCGCGTCGACGGGGATGCCCTTGGGGCCGGCGGTGACGCCCACGGTGTCGAGGCCGTCGGGGAACCGCAGGCGGCGCCCAGTGGCGACGAGCAGCTTGTCGCCGTGCAGCTCACGGCCGTCGTCGATGGTCAGCACGTAGTCCTCGCCAGCCCGGCTGGCGCCCGTTACCTTCACTCCGAGTGCGAGTTCGATGCCGTCACGGCGCAGCACCTCGCCGACCGCCTCGCCGAGCTGGACAGGCTCATGCGACAGCAGGTGGCTGGCGCCTTCGACCAGCGTCACCTCTCCGCCGAGGGTGCGCACGATCTGCGCCATCTCGACCCCGACGGGCCCGCCGCCGATCACCAGCAGGTGCCTGGGCACCGCCTTCATCGCGGTTGCCTCCCGGTTCGTCCATACCCCGTCGAGGTCGGCCAGACCAGGGACCGGCGGGATGGCCGGGTCGGAGCCGGTGGCGACGACAACGTGGTCGGCCGTGTGGCGCACACCGTCAACCTCGACGACGCCGGGCCCTGCGAGCCGCCCGGTGCCGCGCAGCAGGTCGATGTTCTCGCTTGACAGCCAGGTCGCCGCCCCGTCGTCGGTGTAGTTCGACACCATGAAATCGCGGTAGGCCAGCGCGGCGGCGACGTCGACCTGGGCGGTCGCCCCGGCGTCGACCGCTTCGCTGACCGCCTCGCCGGGGCGCAGCAGCGTCTTGGACGGGACGCAGGCGAAGTACGAGCACTCGCCGCCCACCAGGTAGCGCTCGACGACCGCGACCCGCAGGCCGCCGTCGGCCAGGGCACCCGCGCAGTGCTCGCCTGGCGAGCCGGCCCCGATCACGATGACGTCGTAGTCAGCCACGGCGCGCTCCGGGCTGCTGGCTGGCCACGGACGCCCTGCTGCCAGGGGCGCCGGGGTCGCTCGGGTGCGGTGTCAGGGGCGTGACCTGCGTTGTCAGGTAGTGGTACTTGTACAAGGGCAGTGACTCCAAGATCGCTTGCATATCCGCGGCGTCCGCGGCCCGGTAGAGGCCGAGGTTGCGCGCCACGCCGTGCTTCTCCGGCAGCATCCACAGCCGGGTCTCCCGTCCCTGCCTGGCGAGCTCCCTGGCGCGCACCCCTTCGCCGGCCGTGGCGTCCTCGAGGCTCATCGCCGGGTCCCCGTTGGCGACATCCGGGGTGAAGATCACGAAGTACTCGATGGCCGTATCCCCCGCCGCGCGCGGCGGCGGCGGGAAGGCGCCGGGGTCGGTGTCGTTCGCGTGCGGTACCAGTTCTTCGACCTCATCGGTGCGCCAGACGCGCAGCGGCATCCCGGCGAGTACGCCTTCAAGCTCGGCGGCACCGGCGGCGGCGAACAGCCCGATCGTGCGCCATTCGCCCGGCGCGAGCGGCGGCCGCCACAGCCGCAGCACGTGGCCCTCAGCGGCTAGCTCGCGGGTGTGCGCGGCTTCACGGGCGCGAACGTCGTCCACCGCTTCGCCTGTTGTCCCGTCAGGGACATGGGTGGTCATGGTGACGAGGTATTCCATGAAGACGTGAGTCCCTTCGATGAGGACGGTCCCTGCCGTGCTTACCGTCGCACTCTTCCGCTCCCGTCGCACCCGGGGAACACCCTGGCCCTTCCCCGCGCCCGCCTGGCGGCAACCCTCACGGGCGCTTCGCGGGGCCGGCGTCTGCTGAACCAGGGTTCTTCCCTGGTGCGGCTGGCCCGGTGGCTGGGAAGACTTGAGGCGCCGCCCTTCGTACCAAGCACAGGAGACGCGAGTCATGGACATGAAGCTTGAAGTCGTCGTAGTGCCGGTCTCCGACGTCGACCGGGCCAAGGCCTTCTACACCGGTCTGGGGTGGCGGCTGGACGCCGACATCGCCCCGGCCGGCGATTTCCGGGTGGTGCAGGTGACACCGCCCGGCTCGCCCGCGTCGGTCATCTTCGGCACGTCGGTCACCTCCCAGGCGCCCGGCTCGGCGCAGGGCCTGCAGCTGGTCGTCAGCGACATCGACGCCGCGCAAGACGAGCTCAAGCGGGCCGGCGTCAACTCGAGCGAGGTGTTCCACGACGCGACTGGTGTCTTCCACCACGCCGGGACCGACGCGCGGGTGCCCGGTCCCGCCCCTGAGCACGGCAGCTACGGCTCGTTCCTGTCGTTCAGCGACCCGGACGGCAACGGCTGGATCTTGCAGGAGATCACGACCCGCCTCCCGGGCCGGGTCGACCCTTCGGTGACCGCGTTCTCCTCGACCGCGGACCTCGCGGCCGCGCTGCGCCGCGCCGCCGCCGCCCACGGCGAGCACGAAAAGCGCATCGGCGCGGCCGACCCGGGCTGGCCGGACTGGTACGCCGACTACATGGTGCGCGAGCAGGCGGGCACCAAACTGCCGTCGTGACCGGGCTGGCCTAGCGGGGGAGGAAACAGGCACGTCCGATCGGCCGCTTGACGGAGCGGTGCGCGGTGATGGTGACGGGCGGTCCGACCGCCCGGCTCCGCCTGGCCGGCCACGGAACCTGGACCGAGGTCGGCGGCTAACGCGGCAGCGGGCCCTCATAGGCGGCCCGCGCTTCTTCTACCTGCGGCAGATGGGCCGCTGACCATTCGCCGAGCGCCGCGAACACCGTCGAGAGACTGCGGCCGAGGTCGGTGATCTCGTACTCCACCCGGGGCGGCACCTCGGGGTAGTAGTGCCGCAGGACGAGCCCGTCGCGTTCGAGCTGCCGCAGCCGCTGCGTGAGCACCTTGGAGGTGATCGTGCCGAGCCGGCGCTCAAGCTCGACGAAGCGCAGCACACCGGATTCGTTGAGCGCCCACAGGATCGGCGTGGTCCACCGGCTGAACACCAGGTCGACGACGGGGCTGATCGGGCACGCGCCTTTCGTCGGCGCGGGTGCCGCCGCCTTCGCAGCCATGCGCTACTCCTCGGATAGTCACTTTCCTGAGGGAACCTGCTATGCAAAGCATCCTAACGTGAGCGAGTCGCCGCCTGGCCGGCGGCCCCGCCCTGGCGGCGGGTCAGCTGCCACCTGAAGGAGCTTTCATGATTGTCGTCACCGGAGCGACCGGAAACGTCGGCCGCCCGCTCACCGCCGCACTGGCAAGCGCGGGCCACGCGGTGACCGCGGTCGCCCGCGGTATCTCGGCGGAGCTGCCAGGAGGCCAGGGGATCGTCCCCGTCAGCGCGGACCTCACCAGCCCGGCCGCCGCGGACTCCCTGGCGGCCAGCATGGCTGGCGCCGACGCGTTCTTCCTGCTCGTCCCCGGCGCGGGCGCCGGCGTGGACGCGGCCGGCCTGCTTGAAACGGCCAGGACGGCGGGGATCGGGCGCGTCGTGCTGCTGTCCTCCCAGGCCGTCGGCACGCGGCCCGGCTCCGCGGCGTACGCGCCGATGGCGGCCATCGAGGCGGCCGTCACCGGGTCCGGACTGGGTGGGCGCCGTCGGTACGCGGCCGGCAGGCCGTGTTCGCACCGTACGGTGACGTCGCCCTGCCAGCCGTCGACCCGCTCGACATCGCGGAGGCCGCCGCGGCCGCCCTGACGAGCGGCGGTCACGCCGGGCAGACCTACGTGCTGACCGGTCCGGATTCGACCACGCCCCGGGAGCGCACGCGGATCATCGGCGCGGCGATCGGCAGAAGGCTCGCGTTTACCGAGGTCTCCCACGACGACGCGCGCGAGCAGCTGCTCGCGTTCATGCCCGCCCCCGTGGCGGACGCGACGCTCGCCATCCTCGGGCACCCGACACCGGACGAGGCGCAGCCAAGTCCTGACCTGGAGAAGCTGACCGGACGCCCGGGCCGGTCCTTCGCCGACTGGGCCGCGCGCAACGCCGCCGCTTTCCGCTGAACCCGGCGGCGGGGTCTTGCGCCTCCGCCGCGCCCGCACGTATCGTGCCGATGTATCGCTTCGATATATTGACACGATACGTCGAGGCGGCATCGGACAGCAGAGCCAGACCGCGTGCGCGGCATGCGGCGGGCGACGGCGAGGAAGGCAGCGGCATGTCCAGCGGACAGTTGTACGACACGATCGGGGCCGGCTACACGACGACGCGGCGCACCGAGCCGCGCATCGCCGCCCAGGTCTGGGCCGCCCTCGGCGATGCGCGGACCGTACTGAACGTCGGGGCAGGAACCGGCTCCTACGAGCCGCCGGACCGCGACGTCACCGCGGTCGAACCGTCGGCGGTCATGCGGGCGCGGCGCCCCGCGGGCGCCGCGCCGTGCGTGACCGCGTTCGCCGAGAGCCTCCCCTTCGACGACCAGTCCTTCGACGCCGCGATGGCGTTCGCCACCGTGCACCACTGGCGCGACCCGATCGCCGGGCTGCGCGAGCTGCGGCGCGTCGCCAGGCGCGTGGTGGTGTTCACGCATGACAGCACCAAGTCCGGCTGGTGTGACCGGTTCTGGCTGAGCCGCGACTACCTGCCCGAGGTCGCCGGCCTGCTGTCCGGCCGGCCGTCGCTGGCCGAGCAGGCCGGCGCCATCGGCGCCCGCGTCGAGCCGGTCCTGGTGCCCTGGGACTGCGCCGACGGCTTCTACGAGGCCTACTGGCGCCGTCCCGAGGCCTACCTGGACGAACAGGTACGCCGGGCCGTATCGGTATGGACCAGAGTGGGGGAGGAGGCCGAGCGGCGGGCGGTGCGCGACCTTCAGGCCGACCTTGACTCTGGCCGGTGGGCCGAACGCAACCGCGACCTGGCCGCTCTCGACGCCGCCGAATTCGGGCTTCGGCTGCTCGTCAGCTAGCAACGCCCGCGGGCCCGGCTCCGCCTGGTGACGGGCGGGTCCGGCCCTGCTTTACGCGGCGTTGCGGCCGCCGTCGACGTCGAGGACGGCGCCGTGGACGAAGCTGGCGTCGTCGCCGGCGAGGTAGCCGATCGCGGCGGCGATCTCCTCGGGTGCGGCGGGCCGCCCGGCCGGGGCCATGGAGGCGAGCACGTCGAGCTGGCTGCCCATCGCCTCGGTGCCCTCGGTCCGGGTCGGCCCGGGGCTGACCGCGTTGACCCGGACGCCGCTGGGACCGAACTCAGCCGCCCACGCCTTGGTGAGCAGCGTGAGCGCGGCCTTGCTCGACCCGTAAAGGCCCATGCCAGGCACGCCAAAGTGGGCGACCATGGTCAGCACGTTGACGATGGCGCCCTTGCCGCGGGCGGCCATAGCCGGGGCGAGCTCGGCGACCAGGATGAACGGTGCCTTGACGTTGACCGCGTACACGGTGTCGATGTCGCTGTCGGCGGTGTCCGGGGTGGGCCCGAACGGGAAGACGCCGGCGTTGTTGACGAGGATGTCGACGCGGCCGCCGCCCAGCTCGATGCCCTTGCGCGCGAGCGCCCGCACGGAGTCGCCGTCGCCCAGGTCGGCGGCGATGAAGTCCGCCTTGCCGCCGGCGGCGCGGATGGCGGCGACGGCCGCCTCGCCGCGCCCGGCGTCGCGGCCGCTGAGCAGGACGTGCGCGCCGCGGCGGGCGAGCAGGACGGCGGCGGCGCGCCCGATGCCACTGGTTGCGCCGGTCACCAGGGCCGTGGTTCCGGCGAGGTCGGTGGAGGTCATGATGGGTGGTCCCTTCGCAGCGAAATGGGTTGCACGATCCAGAATGGCAAGCCAAAACTGGGTTGTCCAATCCAGTTTGTGCTAGGCTCACACCATGGCCGCAAAAGACGCCGCGCTCCCGGAACGGCGCTCGCTGACGAAGCGCGGGCGCGAGACCCGGCTGCGGATCGTCGCGGCGGCCGCGGAGCTGATGTTCGACAACGGGGTCGCGGAGACCACCCTGGAGGACATCAGGGCGGCCGCCGGGGTGAGCGGGTCGCAGGTGTACCACTACTTCGAGGACAAGCAGGCCCTGGTCCGCGCCGTCATCGACTACCAGACCGACGCGGTGATCGGCGCGCAGGACACGCATCTCGACCAGCTTGACTCCATGGCAGGACTGCGCGCGTGGCGCGACTTCCTGGTCGAGCACCAGCGGCGGCTCGGCTGCCGCGGCGGCTGCCCGATCGGCGCCCTGGGAGCCGAGGTGGCCGAGACCGACGCCGCCGCCCGAGTGGCGGCGGCCAGAGGGCTGCGCCGCTGGGAGGAACGGATCCGCAACGGCCTGCGGGCAATGCACGCCCGCGGCGAGCTCCCCGCAAGCACCGACCCGGAAGACCTCGCACTGGCCACGCTCGCCGCCCTGCAGGGCGGCCTGCTACTGACCCAGCTACAGCGTGACACCAGGCCCCTCGAGGTCACCCTCGACGCCATGCTCGACCGAATCGAGGGCCTGACCGAGCTGGCCGCGCGTTAGCTATACCGCTCCGACGCTCTGGAACGCGGGCCGCGCGGCGCGATAAGCGCTGGCCGCGGCCACTACGCGCTCCCCGCCCCATCGTTAGGAGCGTAACGCCGGCTAGGGACTAGCAACGGCCGCAGGATCGCCCTGCTCCCTTGGCGCGTCAGGCCGGCCGAACACCGGCAGCGAGAGCACCAGGTACACGGCGAGTCCCACGCCGAGCCCGACCACCCACGAGTAGTCGTACAGCGTCTTCAGCGCCGGGATCAGCCCGTTGGCGGGGAACGGTCCCCCGGTGCCAGGGGCGGTGTACGCCCCGCCGACCGACAGCACCGCGCCGGCGACCGTGGCGGCCACCGCCCGCCAGTTCCAGCCGCCGGCGAACCAGTACCGCCCGTCCGGGGTGTACAGCGAGCCGAGCGACAGCGACGTGCGCCACCGCACCCAGTACCCGGCGATCAGCACCCCGGCGATCGTGCCGAGCAGCCCGCCGTAGAAGCCGAGCCAGGTGTAGATGTACACGTGCGGGTTCGACAGCAGCCGCCAGGGCTGAATGACGATCCCGATCACACCGGTGATCAGGCCGCCGGTGCGGAACGAGATGAACCGCGGCGCGGTGTTTGAGAAGTCGTACGACGGCGACACCACGTTGGCCGCCACGTTCACCGACATCGTCGCCAGGATGACCATGATCAGCCCGATGACGACGACGGCGGTCGACGAGAACTTCGTGGTCAGCGCGACCGGGTCCCAGATCGTCTGGTGGTACACCACCGTGGCGGCCGACGTGACGATGATCGACACGATCGCGATATAGGACATCGTGGTCGGCAGCCCGAGCACCTGTCCCCAGAACTGCTGCTTCTGTCCCTTGCTGAACCGGGTGAAGTCCGGCATGTTGAGCGACAGCGTGGCCCAGTACGCGATCATCGCCATCAGCGACGGCCAGAATACGACCCAGAACTTCGATCCCCACCCGAGCGAGCCGCTCTGGTGCAGGATCGGCCCGATCCCGCCGGCCTTGACCAGCATGTACACGAGCAGTGCGGTGAACGCCAGCATTACCAGCGGCGCCGCCCAGTTCTCGAACCGGCGCAGCGCGTTGATCCCGCGCCAGATGAGCGCCATCTGCGCCAGCCAGAACGCGGCGAATGACACCCACAACGTCCAGTGCTGCCCCCAGAAGCTGGACGAGTTCGTCCAGCCGCTGCCCGCGAGCCGCCCGACGACCGTGTAGATCGCCTGTCCGCCGATCCAGGTCTGGATGCCGAACCACCCGCACGCGACGAGCGCGCGCAGCAGTGCCGCGAGGTTCGCCCCGCGTACCCCGAAGAACGCGCGCGCGAACACAGGGAAGGGAATGCCGTACTTCGTGCCGGCGTGGCTGTTCAGCAGCATCGGGATCAGGACCAGCAGGTTCGCCACGGTGATGGTCAGGAACGCCTGCAGCCAGCTCATGCCGAGCACGATCAGGCCGGACGCGAGCAGGTACGAGGAGATGGCGTGGGCCATCCCCATCCAGATGGCGACGTAGTTGTACGTGCTCCAGGTCCGCTTGCTGAGCGGGACGGGCAGGAGCTCGGGATTCGCGTAGCGGCTGCCGGCGACCGACGCCGGATCCGCGAGCTCGACCTGGCCCCCAGCCTGCCGGGTTTCCGTGATCGTGGACATAATCCAGTGTGTACCGCGAGAATCATTTTGCCTACGGGGCACATCTACATTTACCTCGAAGGTCCCTTTGGGTTCCCGGTATCCGCAGCGAGCCGCAGGATACGCGGCCGG
>DASYAD010000172.1:0-1809 GCA_036501515.1 Trebonia sp.
AACCTCCACCTCGCCGGCATAGTCATCACCCACACCCGCCTGCTTGGGTACAGCGGCGGCGCCGCGGTCGCCTGCGCCTGCGCCCTGGTCCGCTACGTGCTCGAGCGCCGCGCCGCGGGCCGCATCCCGGCCGCCCTCGCCCAGGTGCCCGAAGCGGCCCGCGCCGAGATGGCCGACGGTGAGACCATTTCGGTACGCGCGGCAGCCGACCGGGTGGTCGAGCCGACGGCGGTGTACGTCAAGCCGTCGGTCGCGGTCTCCATCGGCGCCGACGGCGCCCCCGCGTTCGCTGCCGATGACGCGGCAGAGGCCGCCGCGGACATCGTAGGCTCGTAGCCGCGCCACGCGCGGGTTCTTACCGCGTGCTTACCGTCAGCGCGATCTCCGAACGCGGCGACGTCCGAGCACCGTCAATAGGGGTATGAGTTATCAGGACCCGCCACGCCGGCACTCGTCGCGCTATCCGACGCTCACCCAGTACCAGGACAGCTATCCGCCGTACCAGGACTCTCAGCGATACCAGTCCTATCAGGACACGTCCTATCAGGACACCTCCTACCAGGACACCTCCTACCAGGACACCTCCTACCAGGACACTGGGGCCGGCTACCGGCGAGGGAACAGCTACCGTGGCTTCGCCGGGCTGACAACGGGCAGCCCGGAGCAGCGCCCGCCCTGGGATGACCGGTGGGAGCGGCCCGCTGAGCGGCAGCAGCCCACCGAGTGGCAGCAAGCGCCGCGACGTACGTCCGGCCCGTTCTTCGCGGCCAGCGACGACGACTACGACTACACGGCGCCGCGGGACGACGACGACTACCCCCGTCCGCGCCGCGCCGCAGCCCGCGGGCAGCGGCGCGGCGGGGGACTGCTGGCCGGCGGCCTGTCCGGGTTCCTGGCCGCGGCGGTCGCCATCGGCGTGGCGAACCTCGTCGCCGCCTTCGTGCGGCCCCAGGCCTCGCCCATCATCGCCGTCGGCGGCGCGTTCATCGACCGCACTCCCCCGGCGCTGAAAAACTTCGCCGTCGAGAAGTTCGGCGAGAACGACAAGACCATGCTGCTGCTCGGCATGTACGTCACGATCGCGCTCCTCGCGATCGTGATCGGCATGATGGCGTGGCGGCGGGTGGGGATCGGGGTCGCCGGCACCGGCCTGTTCGGGCTGTTCGGGGCGTTCGTCGCCATCACAAGGCCAGACAGCCACGTCACCGACGTGATCCCGTCGGTCGTCGGCGGCATCGTGGGGATCGCCGCCCTCGTCTGGCTGCACAGGACCGCCGCGCGGCGCCCCGCCTACCGACTTGGACGGACACTATGACGCGCACCGGCGTACCGTCCGGCACCTATTCGCCCGCGCCGCCGCCGAACAGGCCTAACCGGCGCAACTTCCTGATCGCGAGCGGCGCCGCCGCCACCGTCGCCGCCGCGGCGGGGATCGGCGGCCAGTACCTGCAGAACAAGCGGTTCAGCGTGAACACGTCCTCCGTGAAGCTGGGCAAGCCAGCGGTGAAGGCTGAGGGCCTGCCGAAGGGCGCGGAGATCACCGACATCCCCGGCCTGTCGTCGTTCTACACGCCGAACAGCCAGTTCTACCGGGTGGACACGGCCCTGGTGGTTCCGCAGGTTTCGCCCCAGACGTGGCAACTGCGGATTCACGGTATGGTCAGCAATCCGATGACGATCAACTTCGACGACCTGATGAAGCGCCCCATGTTCGACCACGACATCACCCTGACGTGCGTCTCTGAGAACGTCGGCGGCGGCTACATCGGCAACGCCCGCTGGCAGGGGGCGCTGCTCGCCGACCTGCTC
>DASYAD010000173.1:0-44375 GCA_036501515.1 Trebonia sp.
GCGGGCCTTGGTGCCGACTTCCTTCAGGCGGGCGCCCTTGGTCCCGATGACGATCGCCTTCTGGCTCGGGCGCTCCACGTAGATCTCGGCGTGCACGTCGATCAGGTCAGGCTGCCCCTCGCGCGGGCCCATCTCCTCGACTAGCACCGCGATCGAGTGCGGCAGCTCGTCGCGTACGCCTTCGAGCGCGGCCTCGCGGACCAGCTCGGCCACCATGATCTGCTCGGGCTCGTCGGTCAGCTCGCCGTCCAGGTAAAGTGGCGGCCCCTCTGGCAGGTGGCCGACCAGAATGTCCTTGAGCACGTTGAGCTGGAATCCGGCCACGGCCGAAACAGGGACCACGTCCGCCCACTCGCCGAGCTGGCTGACCGCGAGCAGCTGGGCGGCGACCGCTTCCTGCGAAACCTCGTCGGTCTTGGTGACGATCGCGACGACAGGGGTGCCCTTGACCGCGGCGAGCTCCCTGGCCAGGTACTTGTCGCCGGGACCGATCGCGTCAGGCGCCGGCACGCAGAAGCCGATCACGTCGACCTCGGTGAGGGTGGCGCGCACCAGGCTGTCGAGCCGTTCGCCGAGCAGCGTGCGCGGCCGGTGCAAGCCGGGCGTGTCCACGATGACCAGCTGGGCGTCCGGCCGGTGGACGACGCCGCGGATGACCCGCCTGGTCGTCTGCGGGCGGTTGCTGGTAATCGCGACCTTGGTGCCGACCAGGGCGTTGGTCAGCGTTGACTTGCCGACGTTGGGCCGGCCGACCAGGCACGCGAAGCCGGACCTGAAGGCGGGTACCGCCGGCCCGGAGCCGGCTGCGGCGCCACTCCCCCGGACCCGGCCGGCCTTCTTCTCGGTCACTCGCGGCTGGTTCACCCACTAATTGTCGTGCATCCGGGTCACCCGTTGGGTTAACCAGCCTTGATTGCGTTGTCAACGGCCAGGAATCAGGTGCGGTAACGTCGGCCTGTGATCCCGACCCCCGTCTGGCGGCCGACCGCGCGGATTCTGCTGGCCGACCCCGAGGGCCGGCTCCTGCTGTTCAGCGCGCGGGAGGCGGACGGCGAGCGCTGGTGGTTCACCCCAGGCGGCGGCGTGCACCGCGGGGAGACCGTCCGGGCCGCCGCGGTGCGGGAACTGTTCGAGGAAACCGGGTTCGCGTGCGCCGAGGCCGAGCTCGGACCAGTCGTGGCGACATCCGTGAGCCTGTGGCGCCCGTCGGAGGAGAAGAAGGTGTTCCTCGGCGCGCACTCCTTCTTCTTCCTGCGCGTTCCCGGCCAGGTGATCGACACCGCCAACCAGGAAGACCTGGAACGCTCGATGATCACCGGGCACCACTGGTGGAGCGTCGCCGAGCTGCGGGCGGCGGACGAGCGCATCGCACCGCTCGGCCTGGGCGGCCTGCTCGAGCGGCTGCTGAGCGGCGACATACCGAAGCGTCCGGTCCGGCTGCCGCGGCGGCGTTAAGGCCTGGCAGCGGGCACGGCGGCGTTAAGGGCCCGGCCAGCGGGCGCGGCGGCGCTAAGGCCGGGCGGCTGAAGCTGACGCGCCGGGTCAGGGAAGCAGCGTCGCGCGCAGGGTGCCGTCTGTGGCCGCGTGGAACACCGGGGCGGCCGGGCCGAGGTCGCGGACCGCCGCCAGGTCACCCGGGTCGGGCTCGGAATCGCTGACCAGCGCGGCCGCCTCAAGCGAGGCCGCGCCGCTCGACACCGCCATCGCGACCGCGAGCCGCAGCGCCGACAGCCGCAGTGACGGCAGGGCCACCGCCGCCGCCGTGTAAGTCCGGCCGGTCTCGTCGCGGACCGCGGCGCCTTCGGACGCCGCCACCCGCGCCCTGGTCGACCGGGCCAGGGTAATGATCTTCTGATCCTCCGGGTCAAGTCCGCTCCCGGCCGCCACTTCACTCACGCGGTTGAGTGTAGTAAGCGGTGATCCTGGTCCTTCTCCCGGGCGTCCGCCGGGACGCGCTCGATGAGCACCGTACCGAGCTTGTTGCGCCGGCCGGCCGGGTTCTCCGCCGTCAGCCGGAGGTCGGCGACGGTGGCCGACGAGCCGGCGATAGGCACCCGGCCGAGTTCGTGGGCCAGCAGCCCGCCGACCGTCTCCACGTCCTCGGCGTCGACCGTGATGCCGAACTGCTCCTCAAGGTCGGCTACCGGCAGCCGGGCGGTGACCCGCGCCGTCCCTGGCGCCAGCCACTCCACCGGGGCACGCTCGGTGTCGTACTCGTCGGCGATCTCGCCGACGATTTCCTCGAGGATGTCCTCGATCGTGGCCAGGCCGGCCGTGCCGCCGTATTCGTCGATGACGATCGCCACGTGGCTGCGCTGCTGCTGCATCTGCCTGAGCAGCTCGTCGACGGGCTTGGAGTCGGGGACGTAGGTGGCAGGCCGCATGACCTTCTCCACCCGCTCTGACCCGTCCTCGTCCTCGTCCGGGTGGTCATGAGTCCAGGCGACGATGTCCTTCAGGTAAGCGATGCCCACCACGTCGTCGGTGGACTCGCCGGTCACCGGAATGCGGGAGAAGCCGCTGCGCAGCGCCAGCGACAGCGCCTGGTCCAGGGTCTTGTCACGCTCGATGAACACCATGTCGGTGCGCGGCACCATGACTTCCCTGACGATCGTGTCGCCGAGCTCGACCACCGAGCGGACCATCGCCCGCTCCCCGGGGTCGATCTCGTCCTGGGACTCGATGTAGTCGACGAGGTCCTCGACTCCCGGGCGGCCGTTCAGGTCCGGGTCACCGCCGCGGTTGCCGAACGGCAGCACGCCCGCGACGGTGTCCAGCAGCCGCGCCAGCGGCCCGAGGGCGGCGTAGAGCGGCCGGAGCAGGAACCGGGCGGTCCCGGCAACCCGCTCGGCCCGCCGCCGGCCCATGCCGCGGGGCCCCACCCCGATCAGCACGTACCGCGTGACCAGGAGCACGCCGGCCGAGGGAAGGAAGACCTGCCAGCCGCCGTCCAGCCAGTGGGCGAAGGCGAGCGTGACGCAGACCGCGCCTGACACCTCGAGGCAGACCCTGATCAGCGTCAGCAGGCTGCCGTAACGGTCAAGCCCGTCGGAGTCGGTCCTTGACAGGGCCGTCTGCGCGCCCGCGCACCAGCCCGCCGCCAGGATCAGGAGAACGGCGGCGAGCAGCAGCCACCCGGCGGGTGACATCAGGCCTGTCCTTCCTGCCCTTCGCTGGCCGCGGGCGGGCCAGGCAGCTGTTCACGCCAGTCTCTGAGCAGCTCGTTCTGGAGGCCGAACATCTCGGCTTCCTCTTCCGGGTCGGCGTGGTCGTAGCCGAGCAGGTGCAGCACGCCGTGCACGGTGAGCAGCTCAAGCTCCGCCTGGGTGGAATGGCCGTGCTGCTTCGCCTGGGCCGCGGCCACCGCCGGGCACAGCACCACGTCGCCGAGCAGGACCGGCTCGCTGTCGTCCTCGTCCCTGCCCCTGGTGCGGTTCGGGCCGGCGATGGAGTGCGGGCGCAGCTCGTCCATCGGGAACGACAGCACGTCGGTCGGTCCCGGCTCCTCCATCCACTTCTCGTGGAGGTTGGTCATGTGCGCCTCGTCCACCAGCAGCATGGACAGGTCCGCGAGCGGATGGACCTCCATCTGGCCGATCACGTACTGCGCGAGCTCGCGGAGCGTGTCCTCCTCGACCGCCACCCCCGACTCGTTATTGATGTCGACGCTCACCTTCGTGTTCCCCGTCTTTTGCTTGCGGTCTTGGCTGCGGACCCGGTCAGTGCCCGCCGCGGCGGGGCGGGCGACCGTGGTCCCGGTTCGCGCCCCGGTCGGCCGCGGGCCGCTGGGCGTCTGCGTCGTAGCGCTCGTACGCGTCGACGATCTTCCCGACCAGCTTGTGCCGGACAACATCGGCGCTGGTCAGATGAGCGAAATGAATATCCGGGATGCCGTCGAGGATGCCCTGCACCACCCGCAGCCCGCTCGCGGTGTCCCCGGGTAGGTCGACCTGGGTGATGTCGCCGGTGACCACAATCTTGGAGCCGAACCCGAGGCGGGTGAGGAACATCTTCATCTGCTCGGGGGTGGTGTTCTGCGCCTCGTCCAGGATGATGAACGAATCATTGAGCGACCTGCCCCGCATAAAAGCCAGCGGGGCGATCTCGATCGTGCCGGCTGCCGTCAGCTTGGCGACCGAGTCGGTGTCGACCATGTCATGCAGGGCGTCGTAGAGGGGGCGCAGGTAGGGGTCGATCTTCTCGTACAGGGTGCCGGGAAGGAAGCCGAGCCGCTCGCCCGCCTCGACCGCGGGCCGGGTCAAGATGATCCTGTTGACCTCTTTGGACTGCAGCGCCTTGACCGCCTTGGCCATCGCCAGGTAGGTCTTGCCGGTGCCGGCCGGGCCGATGCCGAACACGATCGTGTGCTTGTCGATGGCGTCGGCGTAGTGCTTCTGGTTCAGCGTCTTGGGACGGATGGTCCGGCCGCGCGAGGACAGGATGCCCTGGGTCAGCACGTCGGCCGGGCGGAGACCGGGCTCGCCGCTGTCGCCGCGGAGCATGCTGAGCGTGCGCTCGATCGTGTCGGGCGACAGCTCGGCGCCCTTGCGCTGCAGTTCGAGGAGCTCGTTGAACAGCCGGCCGATCAGCTCGGTCTCGTCGAGCGTGCCGGAAACGGTGATCTCGTTGCCGCGGACGTGGATGTCGGCGGCGAACTCCCGCTCGATGACATGGAGCAGCTCGTCCCTGGTTCCGAGCAGGCCGACCATCGAACGGTCGTCCGGAATGACGATGCGGATCGTGGAACCGGGACTCTCACTGCGCGTATCTGTCAATTCACTGCTCCCGAAGGCCCCGGGAGCGCCCCGTGGGCGGTATGCGGCGGCTGTTCACGACTGGTTGCCGGTCCACGGCTCCGCCGGTCAGCCTGGCGGCCAGTTCATCGGACGGCCCCCGAGGAGGTGCGCGTGCACGTGCTCGACGGACTGCCCGGCGTCCTGGCCGGTGTTGAAGACGATCCGGTACCCCGTGGCCTCGATGCCCTCGGCCTCGGCCACCTCGCGGGCCACCGTGACGAGATCGTCGAGCCGGCCGTCGCCGGCGGCGGCGAGCTCGGCCACGTTGGCGTAGTGCTCCCTGGGCATCACCAGGACGTGCGTCGGCGCCTGGGGGTTGAGGTCGCGGAAGGCGACGGTCCGCTTCCCGTCCACCACGATCGTGGCCGGTATCTGTCCGGCGGCGATCCCGCAAAACAAGCAGTCTGGCACGGTTCGATCATAGTGCGCGCTGGTGACAAGCGGGGCGCGGCGCGACCGCCGGGCCAGCAGCCAGGCGGGCAGGGGGCCAGTGGCCAGGGGGGCGGCCAGGGGGCCAGCAGCCAGGCGGGTCAGCGGCCGGGCGGGCGCACCGGGCGACGGCCGGCCAGCGAACCTGGTCGGCCGGCCCAACAGCATAGAGCAAGATCAATGGCTATTTCCCCTCGATCGCGGGAATTCGCCCGGTAGCCCCTTAATTACTCACCAGTAGTAAACAAGTCGTTCCGCCTGCGGTATCAGTGCGCCAAAGTGGTGCCCATTACGAGGCAGCGCGGTTTATTCTGTTCCTTTCCGATATCCTCCGACGGTTACTGGGGTGGAGTTACCGAATGTGGGATGTGCAGAGCAAGGTCATGCCGCAGCGCTACAAACCGTTGCGCTCTGTGGTCAAGAACCGTGCCGTCAAGAACCGTGTGTTCACGAGCGCTGTGGTCGAGAATCGATACGAGCGTGGGCGGTAAGCCCGCACGAACCGTAGTGGACAACCACGACGATCCCAGGGCCGGCGCCGCCGGCCGCGGGACGGCGGACACCGGTGCGGCCCCTGGGGCCGGCGGCGACGACGAAAACGTACGTGCCTACGGTGAACCTCCGGCTACGGCTGCGCGTCCTACGGGCGTGACGGAAACATTGGCAGCGGGCACCCTGCTGCCCGACGCGGTGCGCGCCCCCGAGGCGTATCCCGCGCGGGCACGTCAGGCGTCGGCCGCGTGGGATGCTTCCGATGTCGTGACCGAGATCTATATCGGCCACTACAACTCACTCGTCAGGCTGGCCCTGCTGCTCGTCAGAGACGTGCAGACGGCCGAAGAAGTGGTGCAGGACGCGTTCGAGGCGATGCACCTGGCCTGGAACCGGCTGCGCGACCAGGAGAAGGCGCTGTCCTATCTCCGTCAGACGGTCGTCAACCGGTCCAGGTCAGTGCTGCGGCACCGCAAGGTGGTCGACCTGCACCAGCCCAAGGCGGCGCCGGACGAGCCAAGCGCCGAGCATGCGGCCATGACGCTCATCGATCGCTCGGCCGTCGTCGCGGCGCTCGGGCTGCTTCCCGTCAGGCAGCGGGAGGCCGTCGTGCTGCGCTACTACGCTGACCTGTCCGAGGCTGACATCGCCCAGGCGATGGGGATCAGCAAAGGCGCGGTGAAAAGTCACACCGCACGGGCGATGGCGGCGCTCAGGTCCATCCTCGGGCAGGAGACACTGTGACGCGGGCGGGAGGCGGGTGAGGCGATGACTGAGCGCGAAGACTTCCTGGAGCGGGCGCTGCGGCAGACCATGGCCGATACCGCTTCCGGCCTGCAACCGAACGCGGCCGGGCTGAACCAGATCCGCACCAGGATCGGCGGCAGGCCGTCGCGTCCCTACGCCGTCAGCGTCCTCGCGCGGGCCGTCGAGCGGCTCAGGTACCTGACCTGGCCCTGGGCCTGGCCCGAGTCGCTGCCGCGGCTTACCCGCCCGGCCGTGCCCGCCGCCGCGGGCCCGAGCGGCTGGCACGCGCCTGCCCACGCCCGGCGGAACAACGGCCCGCAGTGGGGCCTCACCGGGCTGCGGCTCACCGCGGCCCTCGGCGTGGTGGCCGTCGTCCTCGGCGTTTCGTTCGGCGTGCAGCCGTTCAGGCACGCGATCATCCAGGCCAGCTCGACCGTGCTGAACGGCGGCAGCGGGCCGCAGGCCGACGGCGCGGGCACCGACGGCAACGGTTCGCAGGCGGGCGGCAACGGCGGCAGCGCCGCTCCCGGCGCCTCGCCGACGGACACGTCGACCCGGCCTGGCGGCTCCTCCGGCGCCAGCAACGGAGCGCTTCCCGGGGCGCTGGCCCCCACGGCGGGCGTGACCTGCGTGCCCGCCTCGCCGAGTACCACGGCGTCACCGTCCGCGACCCCGACGGGCACCGCCGCGCTGTCGGATGACCAGGACGGACTCGCGACATCCTGCCCGGCGGGCAGCACCGCGGTCGCCGTCGACCCGTCAGCGACGGACCCGGACGCGTACCCGACGGACGGCGACGGCTACCCGTATGACACGGCCTCGCCCGCGCCGACGTACTCAAGCCCGTACTGGCAGCGGCCAGGAACGTCGACGCCGACGGACACGCCGAGCCCCACGCCGACGGACACGGACACAGACACAGGCACAGCGACGGCAAGCCCGTCACCGACGGACTCCGGCGACAGCCCGTCCCCGACCCCGAGCGCGTCGTCAACCCGCGGTGGCGGTGGCGGCGGCGGTGGCGGGAAGCCAGGGAAGCCCGGCAGGCCCGGTCACTGACCCGCCGCGCGCACCAGGGTCCGGCCGCGCCTCGGCGCAGCGGAGCGCCCGACGCTAACCTGGCCGCCATGGAGTCGCTCATCCCGGCCGCGGGGCCGCCGGTCTTCCTCGTACCGCCCGGCGGCCTGACGGCGGGGCCCGTCCGCCTGACCGGGCCCGAGGGCCACCACGCGGCCGCTGTGCGGCGGCTGCGACCTGGCGAGCGCGCGGACGTCAGCGACGGTGCCGGGACGCTCGCGGAGGGCATCGTCACCGAGGTGGGCAAGGACTTCGTCACGCTCGACATCGGCGCCCGGTACACGGTGCCGCCGCCGCAGCCGCGCCTCGCGGTCGTGCAGGCGCTGCCCAAGGGTGACCGCGGCGAGCTCGCGGTGGAGCTGATGACCGAGGTCGGCGCGGACGCGGTGATCCCGTGGGCGGCCGCCCGCTGCATCACCCGCTGGCAGGCTGAGCGCGGGGCCAAGGCCCTGGCCAGGTGGCGCGCCACCGCCCGTGAGGCGGCCAAGCAGTCCCGCCGTGCCTGGCTGCCCGAGGTGACCGAGCTCGCCGACATGAGCGCGGTCGCTCAGCGCGTGGCCGCTGCTGCCTCGGCGGTCGTGCTGGAAGCGGACGCCAAGGAGAAACTGCACCAGCTGCCGTTGCCCGGTAGGGGCGAGATTCTGCTCGTGGTCGGTCCTGAGGGCGGTATCAGCCCCGACGAACGGGCCGCGCTCGGAGCGGCGGGCGCCGTGGAGGCGCGGCTAGGCTCGACCGTGCTGCGCACCTCGACCGCGGGGGCCGCAGCGGCCGCCGTCCTGCTGAGCAGGACGGCCCGCTGGTAACCCGCCCGCGCGGCGGCAGCCGGGACTGCCGCCGCGCGCGAGCCGTGGAGTCGGCTCCGCTAACGCCCGTTAAACGCGTCGCGGAGCCGAGAGAAAAAACCTTGCTGCCCCGGCTGGAACTTTCCTGGCGGCTGTTCCTCGCCGCGTAGCTTGGCCAGTTCGCGCAGCAGCTTTTCCTGCTCGGGGTCGAGCCTGGTCGGTGTCTCCACCGCGACGTGGATCACCAGGTCGCCGCGGCCGCTGCCGTTCAGGTGCTTCACGCCGAGCCCGTACAGGGGGATGACCTGGCCTGACTGGGAGCCAGGGCGGATGTCCACGTCGTTCGGCCCGTCGAGCGACTCCACCGGCACGGTCGCGCCCAGGGCCGCCGCCACCATCGGGATCGTCAGCGTGCAGTGCAAGTCGTCGCCCTGCCGCTCGAAGATCGCGTGCGGGCGCTGCACCACCTCGAGGAACAGGTCGCCGGGAGGGCCGCCGCCCGGGCCTGTCTCGCCTTCGCCCGCCAGCTGGATGTGCGTGCCGTCTTCCACGCCGGCCGGGATCCTGACCTTCATCGTCCGCCTGGTGCGCACCCGGCCGTCGCCGTCGCACTCCGGGCAGGGCCGGGGCAGGACGGTGCCGAAGCCGCCGCAGTTCGGGCAGGCCTGAGTGGTGACCACCTGGCCGAGGAACGACTTGCGCACCTGGCTGATCTCGCCCCGCCCGGCGCAGACCTGGCAGGTCTCCGGGTGGGTACCAGGCGCGGTCCCTTCGCCCGAGCAGGTCGGGCAGACCACGGCAGTGTCCACGGTGAGCTCACGGGTGGCGCCGAAGGCGCACTCCGAGAGGTCGAGCTCGATCCTGATCGTCGCGTTCCTGCCGCGCCGGGCGCGCGACCGCGGCCCGCGGCCCGCGCCGCCGCCGGCCGCGCCGAATACCGCGTCGACGAACTCGCTGAACGGGAACCCGGCGGCGGTGCCGAACCCGCCGGGGAACCCGGCCGCGCCCGCGCCCGCGAACGGGTCGCCGCCCATGTCGTACATCTGGCGCTTCTCGGGATCTTGCAGGACCTCGTAGGCCTGGTTGATCTCCTTGAACTTCTCCTGCGTCTCCGGGTCAGGGTTGACGTCAGGGTGCAGCTCCCTGGCCAGCCGACGGTACGCGCGCTTGATCTCGTCCTGCGAGGCGTCGCGGCGAACCCCGAGCATCCCGTAATAGTCCTCAGCCACTATGACTCCCCGAGAATCTGCCCGACGTACCGTGCCACCGCACGCACCGCTCCCATCGTGCCCGGGTAGTCCATCCTGGTCGGCCCGAGCACGCCGAGTTTGGCCACCGCCTGGCCGCCCGCGCCGTAGGCGGCGGACACGACGGAAGTTCCCTGGATGCCTGTCTCAGCGCCGATCATGACGGTCAGCGCCGACGGGCTCGCGGCCTCTCCGAGGAGCCGCATGAGTACCACCTGTTCCTCCAGTGCTTCGAGCACGTCACGCAGCCCCTTGCCGAAATCGGGGGCGGCCAGGTTCGCCGTTCCGGCGAAAACCACGCGTTCCTCGTGCCGCTCGGCGAGGCTTTCGAGGAGAACAGAGAAGACAGCCGCCGCGTTCGGCCGCTCGGCGGCCGGAATGCGGTCGGCCAGGCCGGCCACGGTCGCGGCCGCGTCGGTCAGCCTATGGCCATCGAGGCACGCGTTGAGCACCGCGCGCAGGTGCGCGATCGACTCAGGCTCGGCCGCGTCCGGCAGATCGACCGCCGCCTGCTCCACCCGGCCGGTGTCGGTGATGAGCACCAGCAGCACCCGCTGCGGTGTCAGCGAGACCAGCTCGATGTGCCGCACGCTCGACCGGGAAAGCGACGGGTACTGCACGACCGCCACCTGCCTGGTGAGCTGCGACAGCAGCCGCACCGTGCGCGCCACCACCTCGTCCAGGCTGTAGGCGCCCGCGAGGAACGTCTCGATCGCCCGCCGTTCCGCGGCCGACATCGGCTTGACCGACGAGAGCCGGTCGACGAACAGCCGGTAGCCCTTGTCGGTCGGGATCCGCCCCGCGCTGGTGTGCGGCTGAGCGATGAACCCCTGCTCCTCGAGTACCGCCATGTCGTTGCGGATAGTGGCCGGAGACACGTCCAGGCCGTGCCGGTCGACCAGGGATTTCGATCCCACCGGCTCGGTAGTGGACACGTAGTCCTCGACTATCGCGCGGAGTACTGCCAGCTTCCGCTCGTCAAGCACCGTGTTCACCTCCTTGGCACTCGCTGTCCCTGAGTGCCAATTCTATTAACTCCTGAGAGCTTACGGACGGCAAGAACGAACCCTGGTGGGTTACGCTTCCCTCCGACCGCCCCGGCGGGGCGCGCCGGCGATCATAACGCGGCCTGGGAGGCAAGATTGAAGAGCAGGGACTACGGGCGCGATGTCCTGGCGCCGGAGAACCGCAAGCCCAGGCCTGGTCAGGGGCCGGTGCCGCAGGTCCAGGCCGAGCGGGACCTGGTCGTTGAGGACTTCGAGGGCCGGTTCTGCGGCGCGGTCGTGGCGGTGGAGCCGGGTTCTGTAACACTTGAGGACCGGTTCGGGAAGCGGCGGGTATTCCCGCTTCCCGGCACGTTCCTGCTCGACGGCAAGCGGGTCACGCTGGTGAAGCCCGCGCCGAAGCCGGAAATGCTCGGGCACGTCGGGCGGCGCACCGCGTCCGGTTCCGTCGCCGCGCCGCAGCAGCGGGCCAAGGTGGCCAAGGCCAGCCGGATCTACGTCGAGGGCAAGCACGACGCGGAGCTGGTGGAGAAGATCTGGGGCGACGACCTGCGCGGCGTCGGCGTCGTGGTGGAGTACCTGGAGGGCGTCGACGACCTGGCCGCGATCGTGGCTGACTTCGAGCCTGAAGACGGGCGCCGGCTCGGCGTCCTCGTCGACCACCTGGTCGCCGGGTCGAAGGAGAGCCGGATCGCGGCCGCCGTCGCCGGCGATCCCAACGTCCTGGTCGTCGGCCACCCGTACATCGACATCTGGGCCGCGGTCAAGCCCGCCTGCCTGGGCCTGAAGGCGTGGCCTGACGTGCCCAAGGGGCTGTCGTGGAAGGAAGGCGTGCTGGCACGGATCGGCTGGCGGAACGAGACGCAGCAGGACGTGGCGGCCGCCTGGCGCCGGATTCTGCGTTCCGTGAACAGCTACGCCGACCTCGAGCCTGAGCTGCTCGGCCGGGTCGAGGAGCTCATCGACTTCGTGACGGCCGGGAGCGAGTAACCCGCCTAGGTCAGGTCGCGGATGACCGCGTCGGCCAGCAGCCGGCCGCGCAGCGTCAGCACCAGGCGCCCGCCGGCGTAGGCGGAACGGTCGATGAGAGTGTCATCGAGCATCCGTTCCGTATGGCCAAGGGCGTTAGCGGGCAGGACGGACAGCGGCAGGCCGTCAGCAAGCCTGGCCCGCAGCATGATGTCCTCCATCTGCCGCTCGCCGGCGGTCAGCCGCTCGCGGGCCGCGGCGGGGGACTGCCCGGCGGCCAGCCGCTGCGCGTAGGCGGACGGGTGCCTGACGTTCCACCAGCGGACGCCGCCCGCGTGGCTGTGCGCGCCGGGGCCGAAGCCCCACCAGTCGCCGCCGGTCCAGTAGAGCAGGTTGTGGCGGCAGTGTGCCTTCTCGCTGACGGCCCAGTTCGACAGCTCGTACCAGCGGAAGCCCGCCTGCCCAAGCAGCTCGTCGGCGATCTGGTAGCGGTCGGCCATCGCGTCGTCGTCGGGCGCGCTGATCTCGCCGCGCCGGACCTTGGCCGCCAGCCTGGTGCCCTCCTCGACGATCAGCGCGTAGGCGGAGACGTGATCGGGCTCCGCCTCGACGGCGGCGGTCAGCGACCGTCGCCAGTCGTCGTCGCTCTCCCCCGGCGTCCCGTAGATCAAGTCAAGGCTCACCTGCTCGAAGCCCGCCGCGCGGGCCCAGCGCACGCAGTCGAGCGGCCTGCCCGGCCGATGTTCGCGATCGAGCACCCGCAGCACATGGGGAACGGCACTTTGCATCCCGAACGAGAGCCTTGTCACACCCTCGGCCCGCAATTGCTCTAGTTCGGCCTGGCCGACGCTTTCCGGGTTCGCCTCGACGGTCACCTCGGCGTCTTTCGCCAGCCCGAAGGTGTCGCCGATTTTCGCGATAATCTCGCCGATCCGCGCCGGCGCGAGCAGCGTCGGCGTGCCCCCGCCGAAGAACACTGTTTCCGCTGTGGTTCCAGTGACGGGCAGTACTTTGGCGGCGAGTGCGATCTCCTGCCCAACCAGACCCGGGTAGGCGGCCTGGCTGGCCCCGCCGCCTAGTTCGGTGGCCGTATAGGTGTTGAAATCGCAGTATCCGCAGCGGGTTCGGCAGAAAGGTACGTGTACGTAAACGCCGAACGGGGTATTTCCGAAGCCTTGGGTCGCGCTGCCCGGCAAAGATCCATCCTCGGGAACCGGTTCACCCTCCGGCAGCGTTCCTGGCATAGAGCCGAGGATAAGCTGTAATGGGACAACTTCGGCGGGAGGTACTGGTGACACCAGATCCGGGGCCCGGTTCGAATGGTTTTCCGCTGCCACCGTCTACGACGCCGCCGCCAGGAGGCCTGCCCGCGTACGGGCCGCCCACCTACGGGCCGGTGCCTTACGGGCCGCAGCAGGGGTACGGACAGCACGGGTACGGGCCGCCGCCGTACGGCGGCCAGAGCCGGTACGTGCAGCCGGGCATGCTCTGCGCCCAGGCCGACCGTGACCGGACGATGGACGTGCTCAAGTCCGCGTACACCGAGGGACGGCTCAACAAGACCGAGTTCGACGAGCGGTCCGCGCGCGTGCTGTCCGCGCGGACGTACGCCGACCTGCAGGCCCTGGTAGCCGACCTGCCTACGGGGCCAGGCGGGCCGAACCTGCCCGCGCCCTACGCGGCGGGCTACTACTCGCCGCAGCTCGCCCAGCGCACCAACGGCTTCGCGGTCGGCGCGCTGGTCTGCGGGATCGTGCCCTTTTTCGGCGGGATCCCGGCCGTCATCCTCGGCCACGTCGCGCGCGGGCAGATCAAGCGCACCGGCGAACGCGGCGACGGAGTGGCCGTCGCCGGGCTCGTTCTCGGCTACCTGTGGCTCGCGCTGTGGGTGCTGATCATCCTGGTCGGCATCACCCATCCGTAGCTGACGCAGGGCAGCGCCGGGATACGGCGCTGCCCTGCGGCTAGCGGTTACCTGGGGCGGTTTTCCGTCTGGCCGGTGGACAGGGCGGCGACGAACGCCTCCTGCGGCACCTCCACGCGGCCGATCGTCTTCATCCGCTTCTTGCCTTCCTTCTGCTTCTCGAGCAGCTTGCGCTTGCGGGTGATGTCACCGCCGTAGCACTTGGCAAGCACGTCCTTGCGCAGCGCGCGGATGTTCTCCCTGGCGATGATCCGCGAGCCGACCGCGGCCTGGATCGGGACCTCGAACTGCTGCCGGGGAATGAGCTCCTTGAGCTTGGCCGTCATCGACAGGCCGTACTCGCGGGAGTTGTCGGTGTGCACGATCTGGCTGAACGCGTCGACCGGCTGGCCCTGCAGCAGGATGTCGACCTTGACCAGGTCCGCCGCCTGCTCGCCGTCCGGCTCGTAGTCGAGGCTCGCGTAGCCCCTGGTCCGGGACTTGAGCTGGTCGAAGAAGTCGAAGATGATCTCCCCGAGCGGCATCGTGTAGCGGATCTCCACCCGGTCGGTCGACAGGTACTCCATGCCCTTGAGAATGCCGCGGCGGCTCTGGCACAGCTCCATGATCGTGCCGATGTAGTCCGACGGCGAGATGACGGTGGCCCTGACGACCGGCTCGAACACTTCCTTGATCTTGCCGCCGGTGTTGGCCTTGGGGCTGGCCGTCGCCGCCGAGAAGCCGTCGACGCCGCCTGGGAAGTCGCTCGGGTTGGTCACGGTGAGCTCCCGGCCGCTCTCCATCACGACGCGGTAGACCACGTTCGGCGCGGTCGAGATAAGGCTGAGGTCGAACTCGCGCTCGAGCCGCTCCCTGACGATCTCCATGTGCAGCAGGCCGAGGAAGCCGCAGCGGAAGCCGAAGCCGAGCGCGGTTGACGTCTCCGGCTCGTAGATCAGCGCCGCGTCGTTCAGCTGGAGCTTGTCGAGGGCGTCCCTGAGCTCCGGGTACTCGTCGCCGTCGACCGGGTAGAGCCCGGAGAAGACCATCGGCTTCGGGTGGTCGTAGCCGCCAAGCGGCTCCGCGGCCGGGCCGACGGTGGTGGTGATCGTGTCGCCGACGCGCGCCTGGCGGACGTCCTTGACTCCGGAGATGACGTAGCCGACCTCGCCGGCGCCGAGCCCCTCGGCGGGGATCGGCTCGGGGCTGATGACGCCGAGTTCCAGCGTCTCGTGGACCGACTTGGTGGACATCATCAGCATGCGCTCGCGCTTGGTGAGCCGCCCGTCCACCACCCGCACGTAGGTGACGACGCCGCGGTACGTGTCGTAGACGGAGTCGAAGATCAGCGCCCGGGCCGGCGCGTCCGGGTCGCCGTGCGGGTGCGGCACCTGGTCGACGATCGTGTTGAGCAGTTCCTCGACGCCCATCCCGGTCTTCGCCGAGACCTTGAGCACCTCGCTGGGGTCGCAGCCGATGATCGCGCTGAGCTCCTCGGCGTACCGTTCCGGCTGCGCGGCGGGCAGGTCGATCTTGTTCAGCACCGGGATGATCTTGAGGTCGGCGTTGATCGCCAGGTAGAGGTTGGCCAGCGTCTGCGCCTCGATGCCCTGCGCGGCGTCGACTAGCAGCACCGCGCCCTCGCAGGCTTCCAGGCTGCGGCTTACCTCATAGGTGAAGTCGACGTGGCCGGGGGTGTCGATCATGTTCAGGACGTAGTCGGTGCCGTCCTTTTGCCACGGCAGCCTGACCGCCTGGCTCTTGATCGTGATGCCGCGCTCGCGCTCGATGTCCATCCGGTCGAGGTACTGGGCACGCATCTGCCGCGGGTCCACGATGCCGGTCAGCTGCAGCATGCGGTCGGCCAGGGTGGACTTACCGTGGTCGATGTGCGCGATGATGCAGAAGTTGCGGATCACGGCCTGGTCCGTGCTGGCCGGCTTCGGCCGAGCCGGAACGCTCATGGACACCATGCTTTCGTTGCTTGCTGACTGCTGTGGCTGACTGCTGTGCTTAACTGCTTGCCGGGTGCTCGCCGGCTGCCTGCCTGGTGCTCGCCGGGTCGTCTGACGGGCACGCCGGGCGGGCCGGCCAGGCGCGCCGCGCGGGCGAAGCCCCCGCAACAGGGTATGGCACGGGCGATTGGTTTGCTCCAGCCGCTGGTTTGGTTTGGGCTAGCGCCTGTGCTTCGGCTATCCTTCAGTGTCGCGCCCACTTCTCACGCTGCCGCTCCGGGCGGGCAGACCGTTCCCTTGGGCGGCCAAGCAGACTTAACCCCAGTGAAGGACGTATTCGCGTGGCGAACATCAAGTCGCAGATCAAGCGCATCAAGCAGAACGAGAAGGCGCACCAGCGCAACAAGGCCGTCAAGTCCGAGCTCCGCACCGAGGTGCGGAAGTTCCGCGAGGCCGTCGAGGGTGGCGACGTCGAGAAGGCGACCGCCGCGCTCCGGATCGCGACGCGCAAGCTCGACAAGGCCGCGTCCAAGGGCGTCATTCACAAGAACCAGGCCGCGAACCGCAAGTCCGCGATCGCCAAGCGGCTCGCCGATCTTCAGGCGGCCTGAGCTCCCCGCTTCGCGCTTACCGCTCTTCGCCGCGCCGGGCACCCTCGGGTGTTCCGGCGCTTTGGCGTGCCCGGGGTGGCGACGGGTGCGGGCAGGACGCGAACGGGCGGGACCGGCCCGGCCGGCGGCCGACGCTCGTGGTGTTCGGCGAAGCGATCTTCCTCCGCAGGGTCGCGGCCCACCTCGGCTTTCTCGTTCGTCACGCACGCAACTCCAGTTGCCATCTGTTCACGTTCTGCGAAAGATCTTGGAGATTTTTCGCGCGATAGTACATAAAAGTTACCAATCAGAGATTTATTTCCAAGATCTTTTCGAGGACTGGTCTAGCCGGTGGGGCGCCCGGGCGCGGCCGGGGCGGTGGGTCAGGTGGGAGCGGGAGGCCGGCAGCCCGGGGGGTGCCTCCAGGGGGAGGCCGGCGTCCGGGGAGAGGGCTCTTGCAGCAGGCTGGCGCTGGCGGTCGAGTTGCAGCGGATGCGGTCCGGGACTGGGTGAGGGCCGGGTTGCGGGGTTACCGGCCGACGGCGCGGTAGGTGACTATTTGCCTGACGGCGCGCTCGAGGGCGTACTCGGGGCTGACGCCGCCGCCCTTGACCTGGGCGTCGGCTTCCGCGACGGCTTGCAGCGCGCTGGCTACGCCGTCGGGGTGCCAGCCGCGCAGCTGCTGCCTGATCCGGTCGATCTTCCACGGCGGCGCGCCGACCTCGGCCGCCAGGGCGTTGGGGTTGGCGCCACGCGGGGCCGCGCCGACGCGGCCGAGCAGCCGCACCCCGGTAGCGAGGGCGCTGGTGATCAGCACCGGCGCGGTGCCGGTGGCGAGCGCCCAGCGGAGCTGTTCGAGGGCTTCGTTCAGCCGTCCCTCGACCGCGTGGTCGGCCACGCTGAAGCCGGTCGCCTCCGCGCGCCCCCGGTAGTAGCGGGCGACGGTGGCCGCGCCGATCCGGCCCGCGGTGTCCGAGGCGAGCTGGTCGACCGCGCTGGCGAGCTCGCGCAGGTCGCCGCCGATGGCGTCAAGCAGGGCGCGCACGGCGTCGGCGTCCGCCTGCCGCCCGACCCGCCGGAACTCGTTGCGGACGAAGTCCGCCCGGTCGCCGGCCCGCGTCACCTTCGGGCAGTCGACCTGGCGCACCCGTGCCTTGGCCAGGTCGGTGACCAGGGCCTTGCCCTTGGCGCCGCCCGCGTGGGTGATGATCACGGCCGCGTCGGGCGCGGGCGCCGCCGCGTACCTGGTCAGCTCGGCGGCGACCTCCTTGGCGACGTTCTGCGCGTTCCTGACGATCACCACCGCACCCCCGCCGAAGAGGCTGGGCGAGGTAAGCGAGGCGAGCTCGCCCTGGCCGAGCGCGGCCCCCTCCAGCTCGTGCAGGTCTCCCCCGCCGTCGCCGCCGGCTTCGGCCAGCGCCGCGCGCGCCTGCGCGGTCGCTTCCCGGACGGCGCGGTCGGCCAGGAACTCCTCCTCGCCCACGATCAGCGTGACGGGCACCAGGTTCGCCATACCGGTAAGCATGCCAGCTGCCGGCCGCTGCTTGCGCTGTGGCGAGGGCCAAGCCGGCCGGCGCTTTGGTAAGGATGCTGTTCAGAGGGGAATAGCGCATCGTGTGAGCCGCCGGAGTCTGCTGTGACAGTCAGCCAGCTCACTGCTTGCCGCCTCACTGCTTGCCGGCTCACTGCTTCCAGGGGGAAACGATGTGCGTGACGTTCAAGGTGCCCAGGGCCGCCGACGGCTCGGTGGTGGCGGGCCGCAGCCTGGAGTTCCCGGCCAAGATGCCGACCGCGCTCGCCGTACTGCCGCCGGGTTACCAGGGCTCATTCGTCACGCCCGACGGTCAGACCAGTGGTCCCCGGTGGACCGCCAGCCACGGGGTCGTGGGCATGTGCGCCTTCGGCAAGCCGGCCGTCATGCTCGACGGCCTGAACACCGCCGGTCTTTCCATGCACGTCCTGTACATGCCGGGGTTCTGCGAGTACCAGCCGTACCGCAACGACGGGTCCGACGTGCCTGAGTCGGAACTCGGCGCGTGGATCCTGGGCACGTGCGCTGACACCGGCGAGGTCCGCGGCGCGATGCGGGGAAAGAACGTCTGGGGCAGCGACCCGGGTACGGGGTTCGTGCCGCCGTGTCATGTCCTGTTCCACGACAAGGACTCGTCGATCGCGCTCGAGTTCCACGCCGACGGCTGGCAGATCCTCGACAACCCGCCCGCGGTGGCTACTAACGCCCCGTACCTGGACTGGCACCTGCTGAACCTGAGCAACTACGCGGGGCTTTCCGCCACCGACCCGGCCGCGCCGGTGGTCGCGGGCATGCGGCTCAAGCCGTTCGGTCAGGGGCAGGGCCTGCGCGGCCTGCCAGGCGACTACTCCTCGCCGTCGCGGTTCGTGCGCGCGGTGGCCATGACCGCCCTGGCCGGTCAGCCCGCCGACGGGCGGGCAGCCGAGCAGTGCGCCCTGCACATGCTGAACTCCTTCGACATCGTCGGCGGTGCGATCAAGGAACCGTTCGGCGGGGAAGGCCTGGTGGACGAGGTGACGGTGTGGGACACGATCGTCAACCTGACCGGGCAGCGGTACGCCTACCGGACGATCACCGACCCGGCCGTCTACGTCGTGGACCTGCGGGCGACGGACTTCGAACGGCCGGCCCGGGTCGTGCCGCTGTCCTGGCAGGGCGACTTCCAGCCGGTCACGGTCTAGTTCAGGCCGGCGCGGGGCGCGCGGTCGAGGGGCGCCTGGCGGGACCGGGCGGAGGCAGGGTCCCGTTCGGGATAGTCGCCTTGGGTTGGGTTACGGGGTGACGGGCTCGCCGCCGCGCCAGACGCGGCGCGGTGCCAGGCCGTAGTTCCAGGCGAAGGCGCCCTCGTGGTCGGCGTCCCACAGAACGATGTCGGCCAGCCGGCCGCGGACCATAGCACCGCGGTCGGGCGCGCGCAGCGCGTAGGCGCCGCCCAGGGTGGCCGCGCGCAGCGCCTCGGTCACCGACAGGCCGAGGTAGGACACCGCGAGGGCGATGACCAGCGGCATCGAGGTGATGCCGACGCCGCCCGGCGTGTGGTCGGAGCCGAGCGCGAGCACCACGCCCTTGTCGAGCAGCGCCCGTACCGGCGGCCTGGTGTTCGCCTGCAGGGCCGAGCCCGGGGTGACCACGGCGGCCACGCCGCCGCGGGACAGGGCCGCGACGTCCTCGTCTGACGCCGTATGCAGCAGGTCGGCGGACGCGCAGCCGAGCTCGGCGGCGACCCGGGCGGCGCCGCCGCGGCCGCTGCCTGACGCGTGCAGCCGGGGCAGCAGGCCCGCACGCCGGCCGGCGTTGAGGATCCAGCGGGCCTCTTCCTCGGTGAACCGGCCGTCCTCGCAGTTGACGTCGACGCTGTCGGCGCCCACGGCGGCCGCGTCCGCGCACCAGGACGACACCGCGTCGATGTAGTCGCTGCGGCGGCCGAAGAACTCAGGCGGCACCATCTGCGCCGCGTAGAACGTGACGTGCACCCGCGGCATGCCCGGCTCGTTCTCGAGCGAGCGCAGCATGCGGACGTCGGCTAGCTCGCCGTCCCTGGTCAGGTGGTAGCCGGTCTTAGCCTCGATGGTCGTCGTGCCCGACTGGAGCCAGTACGCGAGGCGCTCGCGGACGTGGTTGCACAGGGTCCAGGGATCGGTGCCCCTGGTCACGGTGATGGTGGAGGAGATACCGCCGCCCGCCGCGGTGATCTCGGAGTCGGACAGGCCGGTGGAGCGCATGGCCAGCTCGGCGTAGCGGTTGCCCGCGTACACCGGGTGGGTGTGCGCGTCGATCAGGCCGGGGGTGACCAGGCCGCCGCCGAGGTTCTCCACCATGTCGACGTCGACGATGTCGTCGACCACGCCGGGCACGCTGCGCGGCAGCTCGGCCGAGGGGCCGACCCAGGCGATCCGCTCATCCGAGATGAGGATGGCGGCGTTGCTGATGATCTCGGACCCGGTCCAGAGCCTGCCGATGCTGGTGAGCAGCCGGGCGGTCAACGCGTCACCCGTGCGTTCAGCAGACCTCGCGGGTCGGTACCAGCCATCATGAGCGGCCACCTGCCATGCATGTAGACGTCGGCGCTGACCGTGCTTAACCTGGCGATACGGCCGACTCCCGCGGGTGACTGGCACCGTATCGCGCGAACCGCCGGTACATATCGGTTCCGTCACGTTATTGCACTACCAGGGGTCCGGACAAGTCCCCTGGTTAAACCCGCAGGGAACGCTGAAGTTACTCAGCGGTACCCTGCGGGTTCCCTTACTCCGCCGGCTGTTCAGGCGACGGTGAACCGCCGTAGCTCAGCGGCCAGCTCCGGCGGGACGCGGGCCTCGAGAAAGGTCCCGTCGGGCCCGTGCTCGGATCTGGTCACCTCGCCCGCGGCGTGCGCCCTGGCCACCAGGTCGCCCCGGCTGTAGGGGACGCTGACCCGGACCATGCGGTCCCGCTCGGGCAGCGCCTCTTCGATGTGCGCGCGCAGCGCGCCAATGCCCTCGCCGGTCCTGGCCGACACCGCGATCGCGCCGTGCTCGCGCAGCTCGAGCGCCTTGACCGTCACGGGGTCGGCGTCGTCGATCTTGTTGATCACGACGAGCTCGGGCACGTTCGCCGCGCCGATCTCGGCCAGCACCGCGCGCACCGCGGCCAGCTGCGCCTGCGGGTCGGCGTCGGAGCCGTCCACCACGTGCAGGATCAGGTCGGCGTCGGCCGCCTCCTCCAGCGTGGACCTGAACGCGTCCACCAGCTGGTGCGGCAGGTGCCTGACGAACCCGACGGTGTCGGTCAGCGTGAACGGCCGCCCGCCCGGCGTCTTCGCCTTGCGCACCGCCGGGTCGAGGGTGGCGAACAGCGCGTCCTCCACCAGCACGCCGGCCCCGGTCAGCGCGTTGAGCAAGCTTGACTTGCCCGCGTTGGTGTAGCCGGCGATGACCACGGACGGCACGGCGTGCCGCTTGCGCTGGCTGCGCTGGACCTCGCGGCCGGTCTTGAAACCCGCGATCTCGCCGCGCAAGCGGGAGATCTTGGTCCTGATCCGGCGCCGGTCGGTCTCGATCTTGGTCTCACCGGGACCGCGGGTACCGATGCCGCCGCCGCCGGCCACCCGGCCGCCGGCCTGCCTGGACAGCGACTCGCCCCAGCCGCGGAGCCGCGGCAGCATGTACTGAAGCTGGGCCAGCTCGACCTGGGACTTGCCCTCGCGGCTCTTGGCGTGCTGCGCGAAGATGTCCAGGATCAGCGCGGTGCGGTCGATGACCTTGACCTTGACCACGCTCTCCAAACGGCGCAACTGGCTCGGGCTGAGCTCGCCGTCGCAGATCACGGTGTCCGCGCCGGTCGCCGACACGATCCCGGCCAGCTCGTTCGCCTTGCCCGAGCCGACGTAGGTCGCGGTGTCGACCCGGCTGCGGCGCTGGATCAGCCCGTCGAGCACGACCGAGCCGGCCGTCTCGGCCAGCCGGCTGAGCTCGGTGAGGGAGTTCTCCGCGCTGGCCAGCGTGCCTTCGGTCCACACGCCGATCAAGACGACGCGTTCCAGGCGCAGGGCACGGTACTCGACCTCGGTGATGTCGGTGAGCTCGGTCGAAAGCCCGGCCACGCGACGCAGCGCATGGCGGTCTTCAAGGTCAAGCTCCCCCGTCGCGGCGTCCATGTCGGCCCGCTCGCTGTAAGCAGTTGTCATCGTCCTCCAGACTCAGATCGTTCCCTTGATGGTGCCACCATCGCGGGAACCCGTCACCCCAATAACAACCGGATGACCGCCGATGTGCCCGAGAGCCATCCGGAGCGGCATCTCGTCACAATTGCCTCTTCCCGTATCGGGAAATGTCACGCAAACTGCTGATAACCGCACGCTCTCCGGAGGCAGCAATTGGCGACGACACCGGCTGAGAAGTCCGCCGCGGCGGGCCCCGGGCTCAAGCGCTCCCTGTCCGTCTGGCAGGCGGTCGGCCTGTCGCTGGCGCTGATGGCGCCGTCGATGGCGGCGAACATCAACCCGCAGGGCGCGATCGGAGCCGGGCGCGCGGTGCCCCTCGCGTTCCTTATCGCCGCCGTCGGCGTGCTGTTCGTCGCGTACACGTTCGCGCGGCTGTGCCAGTACTACCGGCATTCCGGTTCGGTCTACGCGTTCGTCGGCGCGACGCTCGGACCGCGGGCCGGCGTGGTCGCGGGCTGGGGGCTGGCAGGCACGTACGTGTTCTACGCGGTGACGACGGCGGCCGCGGCGGGGATCTTCGGCACCGGACTGCTCGACACCCTCGGCATCTGGAAGAACCAGCCGTCGTGGGCGCCGATGGTGTTCGTCGCCGTCGTGCTCGCGCTCGCGCTGCTGCTGGCCGCGCTGCCCGCTCGCGGCGGGACCAACGTGCTGCTGATCGTCGAGGTGTGCACGGTCACGCTGATCCTCATCGTGACCGTGGTGGTGTTCGTCAAGCTGCTCATCCACTCCGCTCCCGGCGGGAACACGTTCACCTGGTCGGTGTTCAGCCTGGGACCTGGCACCGGGGTGTCCGCGCTGTTCCTCGGCGTCGTGTTCGGTTTCCTGTCGTTCGCCGGCTTCGAGGCGTCCGCCACGCTCGGCGAGGAGGCGCACAACCCCACGCGCGACATCCCGCGCGCGATCCTGGGCGTGGCCGTCTTCGGCGGCATCTACTACGTCGTCGTCACCGCGGCGGAGATGATGGGCTTCGGCACGTCGGCGGCCGGGCTGAAGGCCTTCGGCTCGTCGCCGTCGCTGCTCGGCGACCTCGGCTCGTCCTACGTCGGCGCGTGGGTCGGCGACGTGATCACCGCGGGGACCACCGTGTCCGCCTTCGGCTGCTGCCTGGCCTGCACCGTCGGCGCGGCCCGGCTGATCTACGCGATGTCGCGGGACTCCTTCGGCACCCGCGGCGTCGGCGGTACGCACCGACGGTGGGGCACGCCCGTGGCGGCGACCGGCGTGGTGACGGTGATGGCCGTGATTATCTACGTGGTCTACATAGCCGTCTCCTCGTCGCCCTCGGCGCTGGCCGAGAACGCCTTCCTCTGGTCGGGCACGATCGGCACGCTCATCCTGCTGGTCGCTTACGTGCTGGCCACCATCGGGATGACGCTGCTGGTGTTCGTCCGGCGCCAGATGCCGTCGGTGCCCATGTGGCAGGTGATCATCCCGGTCGCCGGCATCGTGGTGCTCGGCTACACGCTCTACCGCAACGTGTACCCGTATCCGTCGGGCGACGGCCACTGGTTCCCGATCGTGGCCGGCGCCTGGCTGCTTGCGGCGGTCATCGGGGTGCTGCTCGCGCCCCGCACCGCCCGGCGCTGCGGCGACGCGCTGATGTCGCGCGAGGGCATCTCGCGCTGAGGTCATCTCATGTTGAGCCGGTTCATTTAACGCTACTGGAACGTCCCAGGCTGAAGCCTGCGTTATCCTTTCGTGATAGTGATCGTCCGGCGATGACGCAGTCGCGGCAGGTCGCTGTCTGATGCGGTGACCGGCGGCTTGCTGAGGGGCCAGCCAACGGGGCAGCGCACTCCCTGGTAGCGACGCCTGGCGCGGCATCCCCATGCCGCGGCAAGCCATAAAGGAGACGGCATGGAGCGTGCTGACTGGCTCGACGAGCGGGTTGACTCGGCTGACGCGCGGTTTCTCATGGTGACCGCCATCACCCATCACCGCTTCAGCTCGCCCATCTGGGGCGCCCGCGAGGTCCGCAAGCTCCAGGCCGAGCTGGCCGAGATCGCCAAGCACGCGGCCGAGATCATGCACGAGCACCAGGCGGCCGGCAAGCCCGCCAAGGCGAAGCGCCCGCGCCCGCGCTACCGCGGCGTGTTCGGCGCTCCCGCCTGGTAAAGGCCCGCGCGGATAGCCGCTCGCGGATCAGTCGTTCCGGTCTCGCCGCTGGGGGCGGACGCTGCGTCGCTTGAGCACGTGCCCGGCCGACCGGATCGCCACTCCGCCGCCCGCCGCGACGAAAGCCAGCCCGACGATTTTGGCGGCTAGCCACGGATCGAGGTACGGCAGAACTCGCGACAGCACGATGAAGCCGGCTAGGTAGAGCGCCACCAGGGCCGCGAACGCGATCACGCCGGTGGCCAGCCGGTGCCACTCATCCCTTCTGCGGTCCGCGCGCAGGGCCTGGTAACGCCGGGCCAGGTCATCACTCGCGGTAGCACGTGTGTCATGGCGGTCATCGAAGTCAAGCTGGCCGACGGGGGCAACCCCAGACCGCAGGACCAGCGCCCCGGTTTCCTCTCCAGCCACAGTTTCGGTCGCTGCAGCGGTCTTCTTCGCCCGCGCTCCGCTGCTCGTCAGGAGATGGGTGCTGACGGCCGCGCGTGGATGCGCAGTCGGGCCCCGCTGAGCACCGCCGATCTCTTCGGCCCCCCGGTCGCTGGTCACGCCAGCCTCCGGAGGGCTTTAAGCCGGTGTGCATCGCTCAGAAGGCGACCGGGGCGGCCGGGACTCGTCGCGGAGGCTAGGCCCCCGTCGAAATCACTATATGTAGCAGTCAAGTATCCCAATGTGACCAGATTTGGCAACGGGACACCTCCTCCAGAGCCGGCATGGGCTGGGGGTGCGAATTTCGCCGCAACTGCGGCTTGCGCCAGGGGCCGTGCTCTGCTTTTATGGTCTGCTATGAAATCGCGTTTCGCAAGTGCGGTTTGTCATTGCGATCCACATGTGCATAACGCATGGTCTGGTGTGTTTCTCCTGACACGATGGCATGTGCTTCGGGGTTCATGTGGTCAGTGAGAGCAATCCAACGCTCAGGAGGCGGGAACTCGGGTTCCTGCTTCGGCGCCTGCGTACGGACCGCGGACTAAGCATTGAGGATGTCACCGAGCGAGCGATGTTCTCCACGACGAAGCTCAGCCGACTCGAAACGGGCCGGGTTGGCGCCAGCCCGCGCGACATCCGGGATCTCTGCCTCGTCTACGGGATCACGGACACGGCCGAACGAGAGCGGCTTATGGCCCTTGCCCGGGAGGGCAAGCAGCGCGCCTGGTGGCAACAGTACGACCTTCCGAACGCGACGTACATCGGCCTTGAAACCGAAGCCGGGGCGATCAGCGACTACGACACCGACATCCTGCCAGGACTTCTTCAGGTTGAAGGCTACGCCCGCGCCATCATCGAAGCCGGCGACCCGCCCCTCGATCAGGCCGCCGTAGATCAGCGCATCGAAGTCAGGATGCGCCGGCAAACACTCCTGACCCGCGATGACGCACCCCTGGCGCGCTACCACGTCATCGTTGACGAGGGAGCCCTGCGCCGCCCTGTCGGCGGCGCCGCCGTCATGAGGACCCAGCTTGCACGGATCGTTGAGATCGCCGACCAGCCGAAAGTCACCTTTCAGGTCATCCCGCTTTCCGTCGGCGCACATCCGGGACTTCAGAGCAATTTCGCGATCCTTGAATTCGACATGCCGGAAGTGAACGACGTCGTATACGTCGAAGGAGCCGTGGGTAATATCTACCTGGAAAGTACCGCTGAACTGACGAGATATAAGCGGATGTTTTCCCGGCTGCAGTCCATCGCACTGGACCCGGAAGGCTCAGTTGCGATGACCGCGAGAATAGCTGAAAGTTACCGCGGCATTTAGGATGCTCACGTAACCGACATGAGAGGCGGTCAGCAGGGCTGGCGCCTCAGCCACGCAATGGCGTCCAATGACGCTACTTCACTATTTCCAGAACAGAAGGGTACTGAATAATGATTAATGATGATACGGCCAAAATCATCGTCAGCGACGCCGAGCGCGCTGGCCTCATCTGGGTAAAGTCCCAGTACAGCGGAGCTAATGGGGCGTGCGTCGAGATCGCCTCGGCTGCGGGCAAGGTCGTCATGCGCGACTCGAAGGATCCCGACGGCCCAGTCCTGCTCTACACGCCAGGCGAGTTCAAGGCATTCATTCAAGGCGCACGCAACGGAGAATTCGATCATTTTGCGAGCTATTCCGGCTGAAATAGTCCGGATCGGCCAACGAGGAGCTGCGCGCGAAGAATACGCGCAGCTCCTCGTCGCTTTTCGCGAGTTCCGGGTCTCCTATACCTCGACGACGACCGGGATGATCATCGGGCGGCGGCGGTAATTGTCCGATACCCACTTGCCGATAACCCGCCGGGACAGCTGGCGCAGCGCGTGCGTGTCGGTCACGCCGTCGTTGGCGGCCTTCTCGAGCGCGTCTACGAGCTTGGGCAGCACGTCGTGCGAGAACGCGCCGTCGTCGATGCCCGCGCCCCTGGTGTGGATCTGCGGGCCGCCGACGATCTTCCCCGATGACGAGTCGAGGACCATGATCACCGAGATGAAGCCCTCGTCGCCGAGGATGCGCCGGTCCTTGAGCTGGGCCTCGGTCACCTCGCCGACCGTGAGCCCGTCGACGTAGACGTAGCCGCAGTCCACCGCGCCCGCGATGCTCGCCTTGCCGTCCACCAGGTCGACGACCACGCCGTCCTCGGCGATCACGATCCGGTTCTCAGGCACCCCGGTCAGCCGGGCCAGCCGGGCGTGCGCCACCAGGTGCCGCCACTCGCCGTGCACGGGCATGAAGTTCCGCGGCTTGACCAGGTTGAGCAGGTACAGCAGCTCGCCCGCGGGGGCGTGGCCGCTCACGTGGACCAGCGACGACTCCTTGTGCACGACCCGCGCGCCGAGCCTGGTCAGCCCGTTGATCACCCGGTAGACGGCCGTCTCGTTGCCGGGGATCAGGGAGGACGCCAGGATCACGGTGTCACCCGCGGCGATGCGGATCGGGTGGTCACGCCCCGCCATCCGCGACAGCGCCGACATCGGCTCGCCCTGCGACCCGGTGGAGATCAGCACCACGTCGCCCGGCGGCATCTCCTCGGCGTCGCGCAGGTCGATAAGCAGCCCGCCTGGCACCCGCAGGTAGCCCAGGTCGCGGGCGACGCCCATGTTGCGCACCATGGACCGGCCGACGAAGGCCACTCGCCGGTGGTGCTTGGCCGCCGTGTCGAGCACCTGCTGCACCCGGTGCACGTGGGAAGCGAAGCAGGCCACGATGATGCGCTGGGCGGCGTTGGAAAACACCTCGTCGAGCACCGGCGCGATATCCCGCTCCGAGCGGACGATGCCGGGCACCTCGGCGTTGGTCGAGTCGGAAAGCAGCAGGTCCACGCCTTCGCCCCCGAGCCTGGCGAAGCCGGCCAGGTCCGTCAGCCGGCCGTCGAGCGGCAGCTGGTCCATCTTGAAGTCCCCGGTGTGCAGCACCACGCCGGCCGGCGTCTTGATCGCCACCGCCAGGGCGTCGGGGATCGAGTGGTTGACCGCGAAGAATTCAAGGTCGAAGGGCCCGAACGAATGGTGGGTCCCCTCCTTGACCTCCGCCACCTCCGGCGTCAGGCGGTGCTCGGTGAGCTTGGACTTGACCAGGGCAAGGGTCAGCTTGGAGCCGACCAGCGGGATGTCGCGGCGCTCGCGCAGCAGGTAGGGCACCGCGCCGATGTGGTCTTCGTGCGCGTGCGTGAGCACCAGCGCCTCGACGTCGTTCAGCCGGTCTTCCAGGTAGCGGAAGTCCGGCAGGATCAGGTCGATGCCGGGCTGATCGGGCTCCGGGAACAGCACACCGCAGTCAACGATCAGCAACCGCCCGAGGTACTCGAAGACGGTCATGTTGCGGCCGATCTCACCGAGCCCGCCGAGCGGGACAACCCGCAGGCCGTTGCTCGGCAGCTCTGCCGGGGCGTTCAGGTCGGGATGGGGAAAGCTCACAGGGCTGCTCCGTTAGCGGCGTTGTCCGGCGGCAGCTTCACGCCGCCGTCTGTCAGGTCTTGGTGCAGCGTGGCCCGTTCGGCCGCGCTGGCGGGCAGCAGCGGACCGCGCACGCCGCCGCCGGGCAGGCCGAGCGCGTCCATCGCCGCCTTGGTCATGACCGCCGCCTGGTTGCGGAACAGTCCGACGTTAACCGGGAGCATGGACCGGTGCAGCTCGGCTGCCTCGGCGGTCCTGCCCGCGGTGAATGCCTCGAGCATGGCGAAGATCCGGCTGCCCACGACGTGCCCGGTCACGCTGATGCAACCGACCGCGCCGACCGACCACAGCGGCAGGTTCATCGGGTCGTCACCGGAATAGTAGGCCAGGTCGGAGCGGGCGAGCACGGCCGACGTGGCCGCGATGTCGCCCTTGGCGTCCTTGACGGCCACGATCCGCGGATGCTCGGCCAGCCGGACCAGCGTTTCTGTCGCCACCGCGGTCCCCGTCCGGCCGGGGATGTCGTAGATGACCGACGAGAGCCCGGTCGCGTCGGCGACGGCGGTGAAGTGCGCGGCCAGCGCGTCCTGGGCGGGCTTGCTGTAGTACGGCGTGACGACGAGCAGGCCGTTCGCGCCGGCCTTCTCGGCCTGCCTGGCCAGCTCGACGCTGTGCGCGGTGATGTTGGTGCCCACGCCGGCGATCACCGTCGCACGGTTGCCCACCGCCTCGCGCACCACCTTGACCAAGCGCGCTTTCTCCTCGTCAGTCGTCGTGGGCGCCTCACCAGTGGTGCCGTTGACGACAAGACCCTCGTTGCGCATGTCGTCCACGAGGTAGGCGGCCAGCGCGGCCGCCCCGTCGTAGTCGACCGCACCGTCTGGGGTCATCGGAGTGACCATGGCCGTCATCAGCCGGCCGAAGGGCGCCGTGGTGGTGGTCATAACCGAAAACTACCGCGCCGGAGCGGCCGGCGGGTACCAGCGGGGTCCCGCGCCGCCCGATCCGAGCCCGATCGGCGGGTTTTCCCGTCTCAATCTGGAACGGTGAACCGCTGTCCGCGCGGGCACAATCATCAGCGAAGCCCGGCGAACAAGGAGGTTGGCCCGCTGTGAAGGTGAAGGCTGCGGTACTTCGAGACATCAAGGCCCCGTTCGAGATCACTGAGCTAGACCTGGACGGACCGGGGGCAGGCGAGGTTCTCATCCGCTATGTCGCGGCCGGACTGTGCCACTCCGACCTGCATCTGACCGAAGGTGACCTGACGCCCCGGTTCCCGATCGTCGGCGGCCACGAGGGCGCCGGGATCATCGAGGAAGTCGGCCCGGGTGTGACCAAGGTCAAGCCGGGCGATCACGTGATCTGCTCGTTCATCCCCAACTGCGGCACCTGCCGCTACTGCGCGACCGGTCACTCGAGCCTGTGCGACATGGGCGCCACGATCCTGGTGGGATCGTTCCCCGACGGCAGCTTCCGGTTCCACTCCGGCGGCACCGACTACGGGCAGATGTGCATGCTCGGCACGTTCGCCGAGTACGCCACGATCTCGGAGCACTCGCTGGTCAAGGTCGACGAGTCGGTCCCGCTTGAGACGGCCGTGCTCGTCGGGTGCGGCGTGCCGACCGGCTGGGGCACCGCGGTGTACGCAGGCAACGTGCGGGCCGGCGACACCGTGGTGATCTACGGGATCGGCGGCATCGGGATCAACTCGGTCCAGGGCGCGGTGCAGGCCGGGGCCAGGAACGTAGTGGTCGTCGACCCGCTCGAGTTCAAGCGGGCGACGGCGCTGGAGTTCGGCGCGACGCATGCCTTCGCGACCGCCGGCGAGGCGCAGGCGGCCGTGGTCGAGATGACCCGCGGCCAGGGCGCCGACGAGGCCCTGGTGACGGTGGGCGTCGTGGACGAGGAGGTCGTCACGGCCGCCTTCGACGTGGTGGGCAAGGGCGGCGTGGTGGTCGTCACCGGCCTGGCCGACCTGGGCAAGCTGACCGTGCACGTGTCGGGCGGGATCCTGACCCTGTTCGAGAAGACGATCAAGGGCAGCCTGTTCGGTTCGGGCAACCCGCAGCGGGACATCCTGAAGATGATCGACCTGTACCAGGCGGGCCAGCTCAAGCTCGACGAGCTTGTCACCAGCCGCTACACCCTGGACCAGGTCAACCAGGGGTACGCGGACCTGGTGGCGGGCAACAACATCAGGGGTGTGCTGATTCACGGTCAGTAACGCTGGCGCGGGCCTGCCTGGCACCCGCCGGGCAGGCCGCTACGGCCGCAGCAAGCGGCGCAGCATCTCCTCGACCGCGGCGCGGCCTTCGGCGACCGCCGCCGCGGGGTCGGCCGCCCGTGCGATGACCAGGGTGATCTCGTCGAGCGCGGCCAGGATCATGTGCGCGAACGGCACGACAAGCTCACTAGCCAGGCGGCCGCTGTCGCTGACCGCCTGCAGCATCATCCGCATGGCGCCCAGCGTGCGGCCGTCGTCCATGGTCCGCCACCGTTCCCAGCCGAGCACCGAGGGCGCGTCGACCAGCACGACCCGCTGCACCACCGGGTCCCCCGCGGCCAGGTCGATCCAGGCCAGGGCGGCGGTGCGCATCGCGTCAACCGGATCCGTGCAGCCGCTGACCGCCTCCGTGAGCTCGGTCGTGACCCGGCTTGACACGTCGACCACGACGGCCTCGAACAGCGCTTCCTTGCCGGCGAAGTGATGGTAGAGGGCGCCCCGGCTGACCCCGGCGGCCGACAGCACCGCCTCGATCGAGGTGCCGTCGTAGCCGTGCTCGGCGAACAGCCCGGTGGCCACCCCGACGAGCTGGCCGCGGGTGGCACGGCCCTGCGCTGCCCGCTTGCCCGCGGCGGGTTCCTGCTCGTCCATAGAAGTCATTTGTACTCGCCGTGCCCCCGCTAAGCCGGCCAGGACGCCCCGTTTACGCTGCCATTCTACGTTGACAGACCGATGGTCGGTATGTTTTTAATAGACCGACAGTCGGTATGTAAGAGGAGGCTTCCATGGACGTCAACACGTTCACCGCACAGCGGCGGGTACTTGCCACCCCCGCGGGCGAGATCGCCTACACCGAGTTCGGCGCGGGCCCCGTAGCCCTGTTCGTGCACGGGCTGGGCACCAGCGGGCTGCTGTGGCGGCAGGTCATCGACGACCTGCGCGACACGACCCGCTGCATCGCCGTCGACCTGCCGTCACACGGCGGCACCCCGGCCCGCGAGGACATGTCAGCCGCCGCGATGGCCCAGGTACTGACCGACCTGTGCGCCGGGCTCGGCCTTGACCAGGTGGACCTGGTCGGCAACGACACCGGCGGCGCCGTCGCCCAGATCTTCGCCGCCCGCCATCCCGAGCTGCTCCGGTCGTTCACTCTCACCAACTGCGACTGCGAGGACAACTTCCCGCCGCCGGACTTCGTCCCGGTGATCGACCTCGCCCGGGCAGGCGGGCTCGCGCCCGTGCTGACCGCGTTCGCGGCCGACCCCGCCGCCTGGGAGACCAGCCCGCTCGGGGCCGGCTACCAGCACCCGGAGAAGGTGCCCGCCGAGGTCAGGCAGGCCTACCTCGGCTCGGCCGGCGGCACCATGGAGCGCGCCAGGGACTTCGAGCGGCTGCTGGCCGCCATCGACGCGGCCGACCTGGAGGCCGTCAGCGCGCCGCTGCGCGCGCTCGACGTGCCGACGCTGCTGGTCTGGGGGACCGGGGACGCGGCGTTCGGCATCAAGTGGGCGCACTATCTGCGCGACCTGATCCCTGGCGTCCGCGAGGTGATCGAGATCGACGGCGCCAAGGTGTTCTTCCCCGAGGAGCGCCCGGACGACCTCGTACCGCACCTGCGGAAATTCTGGGCCCGTTAAAGGTTCCGGGCCCGTTAAGGTTCTGGGCCCGTTAAAGGTTCCGGGCCCGTTAGAGGTTCCGGGCCCGTTAGAGTGCTGGGCTCACTCGGGCCGGAGCGCGCCATGGAACAGGCCCGCGGATCCCAGCGGATCCGCGGGCCCGTGTCGTCCGCTACTGGCCTGCGGCCGCGACCGCGGCGCTGAACACCGGCAGGTAGCCGCTCTTCTGCCCGGTCGCGGTGGGGTGGTAGGAGTTCCCGACGGGGAGGGTGACTGAGTTCAGCCAGCCCCCCGCGTCGCACAGCTCGTGGCTGGAGAACTGCGTGCGGGCGTCGGCGAACGCGTCGCCGTTGCGCGCCGCGGCCGCCTGCAGCACGGTGTCGAGGTCGTTGATGCCGGCGTCAAGCGCCTGGTGGTCGGCGCTTGACAGGCCGAGGCAGAGAAATGCGTTCAGGTCGTAGAAATCCGGATAGTCACCGACCACGACCTTCGCGTTCGGGGCGGCCGCGCGAATGTCGGCCAGCATCGTGTCGAGGCGGCCGGGCAGCGTTTTCGCGACGAATTGCTCGCCGGCGGTAACGGCGCTTTCACAGGAACTGGTCGAGCCGAGTACGCACGTTTGCATCACCGAGGAAAAGCCCGCGTCGTTGCCGCCGATGGTAATGGTTACCAGCGTGGTAGATGTTCTGAGCGAGGAAAGCTCGCTGCTGATCACGTCCAGGGTGGTCGCGCCGGAGCAGGCGGCGAACTTGAACGACGCGGGCGAGTTGGCCTTGGCCCACAGGGCCGGGTAAGCGTTCGGGCTCTGGCCGCAGGAACCACTGGCGCTGCCCGCGCCGACCCCCGAGGAGTAGGAGTCGCCGAGGGCGACGTAGTTGACCGCGGCCGAGGCACGGGCGGGGAATCCCGTGCCGATGACCGCGGCGGAGACTCCGGCGGTCAGCACGGAGACGCCAAAAGCGAGCTTGCGGGGTGGACGCACTAGTTACTCCCAGTGTCCGGTAATTTACAGCGCGTGCGCGCACCGCTTTTATATCACCGGCATCAATGCCTTTGGAAGATCCGCTCTGGCACTTTTTACACCGAAGGTTATAGCCGATTACTCTTCGTGGTTAGATTGCGGCAAAGCCGCCATATTACGCCCCGTTAGTCACAACGTTCCCGCTGCTTTTGGCCTTTTCGGCTGCGGCTTTTCTGGCCGCCGTTCAGCGCGGCGGCTTCTGACGGCGCTGCAAGAGCAGCCCGGTAATCAGGCCGCCCGCGAAAAAGATCACCAAGACCAGCCACAGCGGCGAGGTGATGTGCGGCACCCAGAGTGTGATCGACACCCGGTCGCGGTTGACGATGATGAACCAAACCGCCGCGATGGTGATCACCGCGGCCATGATGACCTTCGGGCTGAGCGTCGGCCCGCGTCGCTTCGGACCCGCATGCGCGGCCGTCCTGCCCGTAACTGGCTGTCCCGCCACGGTTCACCCCCCGATGACCAGGCACTGGTAGGAAAGGTGATACCCGTGACAGATGGACTTCAAGCGGCGCGGACCGTCACCGCCGCCGCGCCGGCCCCTGGTGGGAGCGGCACGCGCTCGCGTCCTGCACCGACGCGTGGCCCCGCTTCATCCCCGCGCAGGCCGGCGGGCGGGTCCGGGTGGACCCCGGCGGCATGACGGGCCGCGTGGAAGAGCTCCTGGCGGCGGTACTACGTCGAATTTGACCCCCGTCGGCAGTTGTGAAGCATTTCTTTCGAAGTTATTCTTTCAGATATGCCGGACAACCACGAAGATTCAAATCGGGAGCAGCCGCCCCCGGACGCCCATCCGCCGCCCCCGTCGGCCGGCTCGGCGGGCCAGACGGCCGGGACGCCGGGCAACCCGCTGCCGTTGACGGACGCGCGGACGATGCGCGCGCTCGCCCACCCGGCCCGCATGGCGATCTACTGGCATATCGGCCTCGACGGGCCCGCCACCGCCACCGAGTGCGCCGCCGTCGTCGGCCTGTCGCCATCGGCCTGCAGCTACCACCTGCGCACGCTGGCGCGGTACGGGTTCATCGAGGAGGATGACTCGCGTCCCGGCGACGGGCGGGAACGGCGGTGGCGGTCGAAGGTCACCTCCATCAGCATCTCCAGCAGGACCGGGACACCCGCTGAGCGGGAAGCGGCCCGGCTGCTGAGCGCCAGCGTCAACGCGTCGGCCGAAGAGGTGCGCGAGAGCTATCGCAACCGCGAGTCGGAGTACCCCGCGGAGTGGCAGGACGCGCTCGGCACTAACTACGACGTGCTGCACGTGACCCCTGACGAACTTGAAGCCGTCAAGCTGCGAGTCATCGAGCTGTTCGGCGAGTACCGCCGCCTGGCAGGCGCCGAGCGCCCGCCCGGCGCCCGCCGGGTCGCGGTCACCGTCGACCTGTCCCCCTGGTTCGAGCCCGACGCCTGATCCCGCCCCTCCCCCGCTGGAGAAAGTGTCATGACGGTAACCTCGCAAGTTCCGGGCAGCCGGCCAGGTCCCGGCCGGCTGGCCACGGCCTGGCGGTCTGGGCCGCTCGGCCTGCCCGGGTTCAGGCTGCTGACGTTCGGCCAGCTGGCCTCCACAGTCGGCGACAGCTGCTACGCGGTGGCGCTGCCCTGGCTGGTGCTGTCAGGCGGTGGCTCGGCCGCGTCGCTCGGCATCGTGCTGGCCTGCTACGGCATACCGAGGGCGGCCCTGACCATCCCCGGCGGCGCGCTGGCCGACCGGTTCGGCCCCCGGCTGATGATGCTGTCATCGGACGCCGCCCGGTGCGCGCTGGCGGCGGTCTTCGTGGTGCTGGCGGCGGAGCACGTGTCCGCACTGGCCGTCGTCGCCCCGGTCGCCGCCCTGCTCGGCGCGTTTTCCGCACTCTTCTCGCCCGCGTCGATGGCGATGATGCCGTTGCTGCTTGACTCATCCCGGCTGACCTCCGCTAACGCGATCTACACGAGCGTTGTCCAGGCCGGCTCAGTGCTGGGACCGGTCCTCGGCGGTGTCCTGGTCGCGACCACCGGGCCAGCCGCCGCGTTCGGCGTCGACGCGGGGTCTTACCTGGTCTCCGCCGTCACCCTGGCCTTCATCGGGCTCAACGGCACCGGGCTAGGCGCAACGGGGCCGGGCGAGATGGCGGCCGACGAGACCGCGCTAGGCAGCGTCTGGGGCCTGCTGCGGCAGTCCCGGCTGCTGCAGACCATCCTGGTCGTGTCGCTGATCGCCAACTTCGCGCTCACCGGTACCGGCGAGGTGGCACTGCCCGCGCTGGCGCACGACCGCTTCGGGGCCGACGGCTACGGCGCGGTGCTGACCTGCGTCGCGGTCGCGACGATCATCGGCGCGCTGGCCGTCAGCCGGGTCGGCGACCGTATCCGGCCCGCCTGGCTGATCGCCGGGGCATTCGTCGTGGCCGCGGCGGCGATCGCGTCCGCGCCGTACGTTGGCGGGCTGCCCGGCCTCGCGGCCGGCATGGCCGTGTTCGGCGTGGCGATCGGGTTCGACAGTGTCGTCTCGGTGACGGTGATTCAGCGCTGGGCGCCGCCAGCCATGCTCGGCCGCATCGTGGGCCTGCTGCTGCTCGCCTCGGCCGGCAGTTTCCCGGTCTCCACGTTCGTCGCCGGCGTGCTCACCAGGCACCTCGGTCCGGCACCGGTCTTCCTGGTCACCGGCGGGCTGCTCGCCCTGGCAATGCTGTACGGGCTGACCCAGCGCGAGTTCCGCGCCTTCGGCACCGAGCCAGGTCAGCCGGAGCTGGCCTGACACCGCCAGGACCCGGCACCAGGTAGCCAGCGGCCGGCCCCGTCAGCTGGGCAAGTGGAAGACGCTCTCCGCATTCAGCTGGAAGAACTGCTTCTTCTCGGCGACGGTCAGCGGCAGGTCATCCTGTCGCCTGACCTCATCGACGGAGTACTCGTAGGGATAGTCCATCGCGTACATAACCCGGTCAGCGCCGAGTACCTCGCGGCAGAACATGATCGCCGGGGTCCATGCCATGCCGCTGGTAGTGATCCAGATATTGCGCCGGAGGTACTCCGACGGCTTGAGCTCAAGCGGCTTGACCGTCTCGTACCGGCCGGACTTGACAGTAGCGGCGTGCATATAGTCGAGCCGGTACATCCAGAACGGCAATGCCTCCCCGAGATGGCCCACAACCATCTTGAGGTTCGGGAAGCGGTCGAAGACGCCTTTGGTGATCAGCCGGAGCAGGTGAGTCCCGGTCTCGACCGCGAACCCCCAGATAGCGCCGTCAAGGCCAGCTTCAAGCATCGGCTGGATGAAATTCTTCGGCGCGGTATTCGGGTGCAGGTAGACCGGGGTGCCCAGCGCCTCGGCCGCCTCCAGGATGGGGTAGAACTTCGGGTCGTCGAGGTACTCGCCCTGCGTGTGGGAGTTGATGATCACCCCGTTGAAGCCCAGGCCATGACCTCGCTCAATTTCCCTGGCGGAGTACTCCGGGTCCTGAGGCGCGACGGCGGTGAGACCGGAAAACCGGCCGGGGTGAGCCTTGCACGCCTCGGCGAGCTGGTCATTGGCGAGGGTGGCCTGGCCCCTGGCGACGCTGACTTCCAACGGCTGCGCGCCCGGCGAGGTGAGGGACAGCACCGCGCGGTCGATGCCCGCGTCGTCCATCGCCTTGATCCGCGTCTCACCCAGGTCCTGCAGCGACTCGAGCACGAACCTCGCCCGCTCTGACGTCGACGCTCCGTAGAACGACCACAAGGACCGGAAGCCAGGGTCGTCGAACGCCGGGTCGTCGAGCAGCCCGAGCCACAGCCTGACAATTTCTGGGGTCGCGAACGCCTCTTCGGTTGCGATCCGGAGGTAGCCCTGTGCACCGCCGGTGACCGGCACCGGAGCGCCGGACGAAGGGAACGTGGATTGCGTCATTCGTTTGCTCCTGTCAGCGGCCTAACTTCGATCTCGCGTTCCGGTGCTCAGCGGAGGAATTGCCCTGCACCTTGTGGGCCTGACAGTTACAAGGCTAAGGTCATACCATTAACAAAACAAGTCAAAGGAGGTGGGCAGCGCATGCTGGATGGGGCGACAGCGCACCCGCTAGCCGGTTTCTCATCCGCCGCCGTGTCGGACGCACTAGACCGACTTGGCGCTCCCGGCTCGATGCTCGGTATCGGCCCGCTTTTCAACGGTGCACGCTTGTGCGGCCCCGCCTTCACCGTCCGGTACGTGACCGCGGGCTCTCCGCCGGGCACGGTTGGCGACTACCTGGACGACGTTCCGCCAGGCGGGGTGGTAGTGCTCGACAACGGCGGCCGGACCGACTGCACGGTCTGGGGTGACATCCTCACCGCGATGGCGGCCGACCGGGGCCTCGGCGGCACCGTGATCGACGGCGTCTGCCGTGACGTGGAGCGGGCACTCAGTACCGGTTACCCGGTGTACAGCAAGGGCCGGTTCATGCGGACGGGAAAGGACCGGGTTGAGGTCTCCGACGTCAACCGGCCAGTCACCGTCGGCGGCGTTCAGGTGCGGCCAGGCGACCTGCTGCTCGGCGATGCCGACGGCGTGGTCGCGGTGCCTCGGGAGCTGCTGCCCCGCGTCCTGGAGACCTGCGCGGTGATCGCCGAGCGTGAAGCGGGAATCCTAGCCGATGTCCTCGCCGGGAGCACCCTGGCCGAAGCGCGAGCCCGCTACGGGTACCACATGCTGCAGCGCAAGGAGGCGGCCGGAAAATTACCGCATCCGCCCCCGGCGCAACCGTCTCAGCCTGCCCGGCAGCCGTCGCGGCCCCACTTCCCGTCGGTTATAAGCGTTTTCCCGACTAGGGCGGCCCTTTAGGGTGGGAGCCGTGACGATCGTTCCTGATGCGAAGGACTGGACGTGGGTGCTGCGGCGGCCTTGTCCGGAGTGCGGCCTGGACACTAGCTTGTTCACGCGGGAGGAAGTCCCGGCCATCCTCCTGGCCAACGCGGACGCCTGGCGCGAGCCGCTGGCCGGGCCTGACGCGGCCCGGCGGCCCCGGCCAGACAAGTGGTCAGCGCTTGAGTACGGCTGCCATGTGCGCGACGTGCTGCGGCTCTACGACTACCGGCTCTCGCTGATGCTGACCGAGGACGACCCGCTGTACCCCAACTGGGACCAGGACGAGACGGCGGTCTCCGACCGCTACGGCACCCAGGATCCGGTCACGGTGGCGGGTGAGCTGTCGGCGGCGGCACAGCAGGTGGCCGCACGGTTCTCCGCCGTGGCGGGCAACCAGTGGACCCGGCCTGGCCGGCGCAGCGACGGCGCCTCGTTCACGGTGGAGACCTTCGCGCGCTACTTCGTGCACGACCCGGTCCATCACCTGCACGACGTCACCGGGCAGCGCTACGCCTGACTGCTCCCGCCGTACCGGCCCGGCCGCGGACGTCCGGACGGCGCGACGGGCGACCCCGCCGGCGCGATCGCCGGGTGAAAGACGTCCCGGGAGTGCGGGCGTCCGGGCGGCGCGCCGGGTGACCTCGGCGGCGCGCCGCAAGGCGAACGGACGTCCGGAGCCCGGACGTCAGGGAACCGGACGTCCCGGAAGCGCAGACGTCCGGGAAAGCGAGCGGCCGCATACGACCGCCGCCCTGATCAGGCGGCGGTGGTGGTACCCAGGTAGGCCTCCCATTGCGGGTCGCCGTCGAACTGCGCGCCGATGAGCCGCCAGTGTGCTCCTTTCGGCACGGCGGGAGCCACCGGGAGGGTCCAGCCAAGCTCGGAAAGCAGCCGGTCGGCCTTGCGGTGGTTGCACATCTGGCACGCGGCAACGGTGTTTTCCCAGGCGTGCTGGCCGCCACGGCTGCGCGGGATCACGTGGTCGATCGTCTCGCCGTGCCGTCCGCAGTACGCGCACTTGTAGTTGTCCCTGCGCATCAGGGCCGCCCTGGTCAGCGGGACGCGGTTGCGCTGGGGGATGCGCACGTAGCGCCTAAGTCTGATCACCGAAGGGGTAACCACTTCCACCCGGGCGGAATGCAGTTTCTTCCCGTCGGTGTCATGGTGAACGATCTCTGCCTTTTCGCCCAGGACGAGGCAGACGGCCCGCCGGAGACCGACGGTGGTTAGTGGCTCGTAGGTCACATTGAGCAGCAGCACGCGACGCACAGGCACCTCCGCAGGTACCGTTGTGAGGCGCCGCTCACACCGCCGGGACCGGGTCTGTCCCGTCGTGACCGAAGCCACGTGCCTCCGCCAACACACCTAGAGTACTAGGCGGACTGTGGATTGAAGGTTAATGGCCGGTAACGAGCTGCGGTTAAGGTGCGGTTATGGCTTCAATTCCCGGCGACTACCCCGTCGCCCGCCGACTAGACCTGGTTGAGGACCTGTTCGGCCGCCAGGTGGCTGACCCCTACCGCTGGCTGGAAGACGCCGACTCGGCCGAGACCAGCGACTGGCTCGCCGCCGAGGCGAGGCTGTGGGACGGCTACCGTGACGGCCTCCCGCGCCGCCAGGAATTCGCCGCGCGGGTCCGCGAGCTGCTGCGCGTCGGTTCTGTCGGGCTCCCGGCATGGCGCGGTGCGACCCGCTTCTACACCAGGCGCGACCCCGACCAGGAGCACGCGGTCCTGTACGCCTGCGACCTCACCGGTCAAGACGGCACGGGGCGGGACGCCACGGGGCAAGGCAGCAGGGGGCAAGACGCCACGGGGCAAGACGCCACGGGGCAAGGCGCCACGGGCCGGGATAGTGCGGGGCGCGACGGCGCGGAGCGGGTGCTTATCGACCCGGTGGCCGTTGACCCGGCCGGCCGGACCACGCTCGACGCCTGGCAGCCGGACAAGGAAGGACGCCTGCTCGCCTACCAGCTTTCCCGCGGCGGCAACGAGGAGTCGCTGCTGCACGTCCTCGATGTCGCGACCGGCAAGCAGGTCGACGGGCCGATCGACCGCTGCCGGTACTCCGGGGTGGCCTGGCTGCCAGGCGGCAAGGCGTTCTACTACACCAGGCGGCTGCCGCCGGACGCGGTGCCAGAAGGCGAGTCGCAGTACCACCGGCGGGTCTACCTGCACGCGGTGGGCACGCCGCCCGAGGAAGACACCGAAGTGTTCGGCGCCGGCCGGGACAAGATGACCTACTACGGCGCCAGCGTCAGCCTCGACGGCCGCTGGCTGATCATCTCGGCCTCCGTCGGTACCGCACCGCGGGAAGACATCTGGATCGCCGACCTCGGCGCGTCCGACCCGGCCGCGCCGGCCCTCGTGCCGCTGATGACCGGGCTCGACGCGATGGCATCGCCCCGGGTCGGCAGGGACGGGAAGCTCTACGTGTTCACCGACCTGGACGCGCCGCGCGGCCGGATCTGCGTGGCCGACCCGTCCGCCCCTGACCCGGGCAGCTGGCGGGACCTGGTCGGCGAGGACCCGTCCGCCGTGCTGCGCAGCTACGCGATCCTCGACGGGGCCGAGCTTGACCGGCCGGTGCTTGTCGTGTCGCGCACCAGGCACGCGGTCAGCGAGGTCAGCGTGCACGACCTGGCCACCGGCGCGCCGTTGTCCGCGCTTGAGCTGCCTGGCATCGGCACCGTCGGCGGGATCGGGGAACGGCCTGAGGGCGGGCACGAGGCATGGTTCGGGTACACGGACTACACGACTCCCCCGGTGGTGCTCCGGTACGACGCCGCGGCGGGCGCACTCAGCACCTGGGCGGTGTCGCCCGGTGTTGCCGGGGCTGGGACGGGTGGGGCCGCGGCGGGCCGGGCGCCGGCGGTTACCGCCTCGCAGGTCACTTATCACTCGGCGGACGGCACTCCGGTCCGGATGGTGATCATTGAGCCGGCCGGGGAAAGCCGCCCTCGTTCTGGCCAAAGGTCGTGCATTCTCTACGGGTACGGCGGCTTTGACATCAGCCAGACCCCGGGCTACTCGGCCAGCATCCTCGCCTGGGTCGAGGCGGGCGGGGTGTACGCCGTCGCCGGGCTGCGCGGCGGCAGCGAGGAGGGCGAGGAGTGGCACCGGGCCGGGATGCTCGACCGCAAGCAGAACGTTTTCGATGACTTCCACGCCGCCGCCGAGTACCTGATCGCCGAGGGGGTCACCGCGCCGTCGCGGCTGGCGGTGTGGGGCGGTTCGAACGGCGGGCTGCTCGTCGGGGCGGCCGTCACCCAGCGCCCCGAGCTGTTCACCGCTGCCATCTGCTCGGCGCCGCTGCTCGACATGGTGCGCTACGAGCGGTTCAAGATCGGCGAGACCTGGAACGTGGAGTACGGCTCCGCGTCCAAGCCCGCGGAACTCGGCTGGCTACTCGGCTATTCGCCTTACCACCGGGTGCGGGACGGCGCCGACTACCCGGCGGTGCTGTTCACCGTGTTCAGCAACGACACGCGGGTTGACCCGCTGCACGGGTACAAGATGGCCGCCGCGCTGCAGCACGCGACCGCGTCGGAGCGGCCGGTGCTGCTGCGCGCTGAGGGCCAGGTGGGACACGGGCAGCGGGCGGTTTCGTTCACCGCCGGACTGGCGGGCGACTGCCTGGCGTTCGTGGCGGAGCAGACCGGACTGTAAGCACCGGGTCACGGTTTACCTGCAGGTCTTAGCGGGAGTACGGGGCCTGTGGTCCGATATGCGCCTAGCCTTGATCGCGCGGAGACCGCCCCGCGACGCCGAGCCGACGACGGCTCTGGCCGGGGCAGACGGGCCTGATACGGTCGCGGTTTTCGCGATCCGCGGGAGCGGGAAACCGGGAACGGCTGACGAGGAGGAGGTTCGGCTTGCTTGGGGTTGGGCCGGTGACACTATTCGGCGCGGATCACGACCCGGCCACGCTGGTTGGCAGCTGCGGAAACGATCCGGGGCTGGCCTGCCGGCTGGTATGGAACGTGTCCCACGACGGCCGAGCGGCCACGCTCACCAGCGAGTTCCTCGGCGGTCCGGTCCGCCTGCTGCTCCAGGTGCTGTTCGTCGTCCTGCTCGCGCTGTTCATCCAGTGGATCGTGCACCGGCTGATCAACCGGCTGACCGAGCGGGCGTCGCAGTCGCTGCTGCCGCAGTGGCGTAACGGCGTGGCCAACTCCCGGTTCGCGCCCACCAGGGCCAACGCCGGGCGGGTGCGCCGGGGCCTGGTGCGCAGGCGGCGCAGCGCCACCGACGACGGACTGGCCGACGACGCGGCGGCCGCGCGGGCGGGCAGCCTGGGGGACGCCCCCGCCGCGGCGGCGGCCGACGGCGCCAGCCAGGGCATGGTCAACGGCGTGGCCGCGCAGGCGGAGGCGGCGCTGGTCGACGAGCGGCGTAAGCAGCGGGTGCAGGCGCTCGGCGCCATCTTGCGCAGCGCCGCGTCGGTGACGATCTTCGCCATCGCCGGGTTCATCATCCTCGGCGACCTCGGCATCAACCTGGCGCCGCTGCTGGCGAGCGCGGGCGTGGTCGGCGTCGCGGTCGGCTTCGGCGCGCAGAGCCTGGTGAAGGACTACCTGTCCGGAGTTTTCATGCTGGTCGAGGACCAGTACGGGGTCGGCGACGTGATCACCGTCGGCGACGCCACCGGGACGGTGGAGAACGTCACCCTGCGGGTCACCCGGATGCGAGACGTGAACGGCATCGTGTGGCACATCCGCAACGGCACGATCGACACCGTGGGCAACGAGTCCCAGGGCTGGGCGCGGGCCGTGATCGACTTCCCGGTGCCGTTCGCGGCCGACCTGACGGCGATCAGGAACCTGCTGGCACGGACCGGCGACGCGATGTGGAACGACCCGGCCTGGCGCCCGGTCATGCTGGAGGCGCCCGAGGTGTGGGGCGCACAGGAGATCTCAAAAGACGAGGTCACCATGCGGATGGTGGTGAAGACCGCGCCGCTGCGGCAGTGGGAAGTCGAGCGCGAGATGCGCGCGCTTGTCAAGCACGCGCTGGCTGAGGCGCACATCATGCCGCCCCCGGCCGAGACGCCGAAGATGGCGGTTAGGCTGACCAGGGATGAGTGAGGGGTCAATGAACGAGGTAAACGAGCAGCGGGTCAGCTTCTACGAAGCGGTCGGCGGCGAAGAGGCGTTCACCCGGCTGACGCACCGGTTCTACCAGGAAGTCGCGGCCGATCCGGTGCTGCTTGCGGTGTACCCGGCGAAGGACCTGGGTCCGGCCGAGGAGCACCTCCGGCTGTTCCTCATGCAGTACTGGGGCGGCCCGGCGACCTACAACGAGCTGCGCGGGCACCCCCGGCTGCGGATGCGGCACGTCCCGTTCCGCATCGGCGTGACCGAGCACGACCTGTGGCTCAAGCACATGCGGACGGCACTCGACGAGCTCGCGCTGCCGGAGGTGCTCGACGCCCAGCTGTGGGACTACCTGGTGATGGCGGCGCACTCGCTGGTCAACACCGCCCCCGAGAACACCCCCGGCCCCGGCAGCCGCGGCGACCTGGGCATCTCCCCCCGCTTAGCGCCAGGCAGGCGCCGCATGCCCGGACACGGTGCGGGCGCGCGCCTGCCCGCGGCGTAGCGTCGGTGCCGTGAACAAATGGCATGAGATGCTGAAGTCGCCCGAGTGGGCCGCGTTCCTGCACGACGAGATCCTGCCTGCCGTCACGCAGGCCGTGGACCTCGGCGACGACCTGCTCGAGATCGGTCCCGGGCCCGGCGCGTCAACGGAATGGCTGCGGCAGCGCGTCAAGCGGCTGGTCGCCATCGAAATCGAGCCCGAGGCCGCCGCTGCCCTCGCGGAGCGGTTCGCGGGCACGAACGTCGAGGCCGTGGCCGGCGACGCCACCGCGCTGCCCTACCCGGATGAGTCCTTCGACACGGTCGGCATGTTCACCATGCTGCACCATGTCCCCACCAACGCCCTGCAGAACGCGATCCTGGCGGAGGCGCTGCGCGCGCTGCGCCCAGGCGGGACGCTGATCGGCTCGGACAGCCTGGGCAGTGACCGGCTGCACCGCGCGCATGAGGGCGACACGTACAACCCGGTCGAGGCCGCTTCTTTCCTCACCCGGCTGCAGACGACCGGCTTCGGCGAGATCACCCTGACGGTGAGCGACCGGCTGCTGTTCCGTGCGCGCAAGCCGCTGCCGGAGACTGAGTAGCGGACTGGCGGAGCACGCTCCCGTTCGGGATCGCCGGGAGAGTTAGCGTGGGAATCGCCGCGGGCTTCGGTGCGACCTCAGCCCGCGGCGACCCTCCGTTGTCTGCTAGCCGCGGGTGAGCTTGCGGTAGGTGACCGCGTGCGGGCGGGCGGCCTCGGCGCCGAGCCGCTCGATCTTGTTCTTCTCGTAGGCGTCGTAGTTGCCCTCGAACCAGAACCAGCTGGCGTCGCCTTCCCAGGCCAGGATGTGGGTGACGACCCGGTCCAGGAACCAGCGGTCGTGGCTGGTGATGACCGCACAGCCGGGGAACTCCAGCAGCGCGTTCTCCAGGCTCGCCAGGGTCTCGACGTCGAGGTCGTTGGTCGGCTCGTCGAGCAGGAGCATGTTGCCGCCCTGCTTGAGGGTGAGGGCCAGGTTCATCCGGTTCCGCTCGCCGCCGGACATGACGCCGGCCGGCTTCTGCTGGTCGCCGCCCTTGAACCCGAACGCGGCTACGTACGCGCGGCTGGGGAAGTCCACGTTGCCGACGCGGATGTGCGCCTCGCCGTCCGAGATCGCCTCCCAGACGTTCTTGTTCGGGTCGATCCGGCCCCGGGTCTGGTCCACGTAGGAAATGGTCACCGTCTCGCCGATGCGGATCGTGCCCTCGTCTGGCTGCTCCTCGCCCACGATCATCTTGAACATGGTGGTCTTGCCGACGCCGTTCGGGCCGAGGACGCCGACGATGCCGTTGCGGGGCAGGCTGAAGGACAGGTTCTCGAACAAGCACCGGTCGCCGAAGCCCTTGACCAGCTTGCTGACCTCGACCACCACGTTGCCCAGGCG
>DASYAD010000174.1:0-16201 GCA_036501515.1 Trebonia sp.
GTCATGCACCCGGGCCCCATGAACCGCGGCGTGGAGATCGCCGCGGAGGTCGCCGACTCCGACCGCTCGACGATCGTCGCGCAGGTCGCCAACGGCGTGACGGTCCGGATGGCGGTCCTGTACCTGATGCTCGGCGGCGCGGCGGAAGGAACGGCATGACCGTGAACGAGGAATGGCTCATCAAGGGAGCGGCCGTGGCGGGCGGCGCGCCCGCTGACATCCGCCTGTCCGGCGGAACCGTCACCGAGACCGGCCAGCGGCTCGACCCCGCGGGTGCGACCGTGGTGGACGCGGACGGCCTGATCGCCCTGCCCGGCCTTGTCGACCTGCACACGCACCTGCGCGAGCCTGGCCGGGAGGACGCGGAGACCGTCGAGAGCGGCACCAGGGCGGCGGCGCTCGGCGGCTACACGGCGGTGCACGCCATGGCCAACACCGAGCCGGTGGCCGACACAGCCGGCGTGGTCGAGCAGGTGTGGCGGCTCGGCGAGCAGGCCGGGTACGTCGACGTCCGCCCGGTGGGCGCGGTCACCGTGGGGCTGAACGGCAGGCAGCTGGCCGAGCTCGGCGCGATGGCCGACTCCGCCGCGCGGGTGCGCGTCTTCTCAGACGACGGTTTCTGCGTGGCCGACCCGCTGCTGATGCGCCGGGCCCTTGAGTACGTCAAGGCGTTCGACGGCGTGATCGCCCAGCATGCCCAGGAGCCGCGGCTCACCGAGGGCGCGCAGCTGAACGAGGGCGAGGTGGCGTCGAGGCTGGGCCTGGCGGGCTGGCCGGCCGCCGCCGAGGAAGCCATCATCGCGCGCGACTGCCTGCTCGCGGCCCACGTCGACGCGGCGCTGCACGTCTGCCACGTCTCGACCGCCGGGAGCGTGGAGATCATCCGCTGGGCCAAGTCGAAGGGCTGGCGGGTCACCGCCGAGGTCACCCCGCATCACCTGCTGCTCACCGACGAGCTGGCCGCCGACTACGACACGCGCTTCAAGGTCAACCCGCCGCTGCGCACCAAGACCGACATCGAGGCGCTGCGGTCCGCCCTCGCGGACGGCACCATCGACTGCGTGGCGACCGACCACGCGCCGCACCCGGTCGAGGCCAAGGAGACTGAGTGGGCCGAGGCCGCCAACGGCATGACCGGCCTGGAGACGGCGCTGCGGGTGGTGCACCGCGCGATGGTCGACACCGGCCTGCTCGACTGGGCGGGCGTGGCGGACCGCATGTCCTTCCGTCCGGCCGCCATCGGCCGGGTGCCAGGGCACGGCCAGCCGGTGGCCGTCGGCGCTCCGGGCAACATCACGCTGTACGACCCCGCGGGGGAGACGCCGGTGAACCCGGCCGCGCACGCCTCCAAGAGCCGCAATACCCCGTTCGCGGGCATGCCGCTCCCCGGCGCCGTGGTCGCGACGTTCCTGCGCGGCCGCGCGACGGTCCTTGACGGAAAGGTAACCCGATGAGCAACACGCGCGCGGGCGCGATGCTGGTTCTCGAGGACGGCACGACGCTGCGCGGCGAGGGGTTCGGCGCGCACGGCGAGTCCTTCGGCGAGATGGTGTTCAACACCGGCATGACCGGTTACCAGGAGACGCTGACCGACCCGTCGTACTGCGGGCAGATCGTGGCGATGACCGCACCGCACATCGGCAACACCGGCGTCAACGACACCGACCCGGAGAGCCACCGCATCTGGGTGAGCGGTTACGTGGTCCGCGAGCCGTCCCGGATCGCCTCGAGCTGGCGGGCGCAGCGCTCGCTCGAGGCCGAGCTGAAGGCCCAGGGGATCAGCGGCATCTCGGTGCCGGGCACCCGCGCGCTGACCATGCGGCTGCGGGAGCACGGCGCGATGCGCGCGGCCGTGTCCACGGTCGAGACCGACCCGCGGGCACTGCTCGACCGGGTGCTCGCCAGCCCCGGCATGACCGGCGCCGACCTGGCGCGGATCGTCACCACGCCGCACCCGTACACGGTCGCGCCGCCGTCCGGCGTCAAGACCAGGTACCGGGTCGCCGCCGTCGACCTCGGCATCAAGGCCGCCACGCCGCGCAACATGGCCGACCGGGGCATGGAGGTGCGGGTGCTGCCCGCCACCTCATCGGCCGCCGACATCCTCGCGGCCGGCCCGGACGGGGTGTTCTTCTCCAACGGGCCCGGCGACCCGGCCGCGGCCGGCTATGCGGTCGCCGCGATGCGCGGCGTCCTCGAGGCGGGCGTTCCCCTGTTCGGCATCTGCTTCGGCAGCCAGATCCTGTCCCGGGCCGTCGGCCTTGACACCTACAAGCTCCGCTACGGCCACCGCGGCGTCAACCAGCCGGTCATGGACCTGGCCACCGGCCGGGTCTACATCACCAGCCACAACCACGGGTTCGCGGCGGCGCTGCCGCCCGAGGCAGACCCGGGCCGCGCGTCTGAGAACGGCTGGGCGCACGTGCCGCCCGGCGCGCGCGAGCCGTTCGGCACGCCGTTCGGCGCGGCCGCGGTGACGCACGTCAACCTCAATGACGGCGTGGTCGAGGGCATCAGGCTGCTCGACCGGCCCGCCTTCGCGGTCCAGTACCACCCGGAGGCCGCCCCGGGCCCGCACGATGCGGTGGACCTTTTCGACCAGTTCGCTGTGCTGATGGACGGGGGGAAGAAGTAAGCCATGCCGCGCCGTGACGACCTTAAATCGGTTCTCGTCATCGGATCCGGGCCGATCGTGATCGGCCAGGGATGCGAGTTCGACTACTCGGGCACCCAGGCCTGCCGGGTTCTCAAGCAAGAGGGGATCCGCGTCTCGCTGGTGAACTCCAACCCGGCGACGATCATGACCGACCCGGAGTTCGCCGACGCCACCTACGTCGAGCCGATCACCCCCGAGGTACTGGCCAAGGTGATCGCCAAGGAGCGCCCTGACGCGGTGCTGCCCACCCTGGGCGGCCAGACCGCGCTGAACGCCGCCGTCGCCCTGCACGCCAACGGAACCCTGAAGAAGTACGACGTCGAGCTGATCGGCGCCGACATCGACGCGATCGAGGCGTGCGAAGACCGCGAGAAATTCAAGGACATCGTGGTCGGCCTCGGCGCCGAGGTGCCGCGCTCGCTTATCTGCCACACCATCGACGACTGCCTGGCCGCCGTCTACGGCAGTGCCGCCCGAACCGCAGGGGCGGGCATGGACCCCGACGACGGGCGGGGCCTCGGCTTCCCCGTCGTGGTCCGCCCCTCCTTCACCCTGGGCGGCCTCGGCTCCGGCATCGCCTACGACGAGGCGGGGCTGCGCACGATCGCGGGCAGCGGCCTCGACGCGAGCCCCACCACCGAGGTCCTGCTCGAGGAGTCGATCATCGGCTGGAAGGAGTTCGAGCTCGAGCTGATGCGCGACCGCAACGACAATGTGGTGATCGTCTGCTCGATCGAGAACGTCGACCCGATGGGCGTGCACACCGGCGACTCGGTGACGGTGGCGCCCGCCCTGACCCTCACCGACCGTGAGTACCAGGTCATGCGCGACACCGCGATCCGGATCATCCGCGCGGTCGGCGTGGACACCGGCGGCTGCAACATCCAGTTCGCCGTCAACCCGGCGAACGGCCGCATGGTCGTCATCGAGATGAACCCGCGGGTGTCCCGGTCGAGCGCGCTGGCCAGCAAGGCCACCGGCTTCCCGATCGCCAAGATCGCGACCAGGCTCGCCATCGGTTACACCCTCGACGAGATTCCCAACGACATCACCGGCCAGACCCCGGCGTCGTTCGAGCCCGCCCTCGACTACGTGGTCGTCAAGATCCCCCGGTTCGCGTTCGAGAAATTCCCCGGCGCCGACCCCACGCTGACCACGCACATGAAGTCGGTCGGCGAGGCGATGGCGATCGGCCGCTCGTTCGCCGAGGCGCTGCAGAAGGCTCAGCGGAGCCTGGAGAGCCCCACGGGCCCGCTCGTCTTCACCGGGCCGGCCGGGGAGGCGGGCGAACTGCTCGAACGGTGCCGCACCCCGCACGACGGCCGCCTCAACACCATGCTCCAGGCCCTGCGGGCCGGAGCCAGCGCCGCCGCGGTGGCCGAGGTCACCGGCGTCGACCCGTGGTTCGTCGAGCAGCTGGAGAACCTCAACCGCATCTCCAGAACGATCGCGGCTTCCCCCGAACTCGACACGCCGCTCCTGTCGGCCGCCAAAGCCGCCGGGTTCTCCGACACGACCGTCGCGGCGCTGCGCGGCCTCGCCGCCGACCAGGTGCGGTCGCTGCGCCACGCGCTCGGAGTCCGCCCGGTGTACCACGCGGTCGACACCTGCGCGGCGGAGTTCGCCGCGCGCACTCCTTACCTCTATTCCACCTACGACGAGGGCGACGAGGTGCCGGGCGGTGACACCGAGAAGGTGATCATCCTGGGCAGCGGCCCGAACCGGATCGGCCAGGGCATCGAGTTCGACTACTCGTGCGTGCACGCCTCGCTCGCGCTGCGGGCGGCGGGCTACGAGACCGTGATGGTCAACTGCAACCCGGAGACCGTCTCCACCGACTACGACACGTCCTCGCGGCTGTACTTCGAGCCGCTCACGCTAGAGGACGTGCTCGAGGTGGTGCACGCCGAGCAGCGCACCGGGCCGGTGGCCGGCGTGATCGTGCAGCTCGGCGGGCAGACACCGCTCGCACTCGCGCGCGCGCTCGAGGCCGCGGGCGTGCCGGTGGTCGGCACGTCGCCCGCCGCGATCCACGCCGCCGAGGACCGCGGCGAGTTCGCCGGGGTGCTGGCAGGCGCGGGGCTCACCGCGCCGCTTGGCAAGGTGGCGCTGTCAGCCGACGAGGCGGCGGCCGCGGCGGCCGAGATCGGCTACCCGGTCCTCGTCAGGCCGTCTTACGTGCTCGGCGGGCGCGGCATGGAGATCGTCTACGACGAGGCCACCCTGCGCGGCTACGTCAGCCGCGCGACGGATGCCCGGCCCGACAACCCGGTGCTCATCGACCGGTTCCTCGACGACGCGATCGAGATCGACGTCGACGCGCTCTACGACGGCCAGGACCTCTACCTGGGCGGGGTGATGGAGCACATCGAGGAGGCCGGCATCCACTCGGGCGACTCCGCCTGCGCCCTGCCGCCGATCACCCTGGGACGGGCCGATATCGACGCGATCCGCGACGCGACGCACCGGATCGCCCGCGGCGTCGGCGTCCGCGGGCTGCTCAACGTGCAGTACGCGCTCGCGGCGGGGGTGCTCTACGTGCTCGAGGCCAACCCGCGCGCGTCGCGGACGGTGCCGTTCGTCTCCAAGGCCACCGCGGTGTCGCTTGGCAAGGCCGCGGCCCTGGTCATGATGGGCGCCTCGGTCGCGTCGCTGCGCGCCTCGGGCGTGCTCCCCGCGACCGGGGACGGCGGCACCCTGCCGCTCGACGCGCCGGTCGCGGTGAAGGAAGCGGTGCTGCCCTTCGGCCGGTTCCGCGACGCCACCGGAGCGGGCGTGGACACGGTGCTCGGCCCCGAGATGCGCTCGACCGGCGAGGTGATGGGGATCGCCGACTCGTTCGGCACCGCCTTCGCCAAGTCACAGGAGGCCGTCTACGGCTCGCTGCCGGTCAAGGGACGGGTGTTCGTCTCCGTCGCCAACCGGGACAAGCGAGCGATGGTCTTCCCTGTCAAGCGGCTGGCCGACCTCGGTTTCGAGATCTGGGCGACGTCGGGAACGGCCGAGGTACTGCGCAGGAACGGCGTTCGTGCCAAGATCGTCCGCAAGCACAGCGACGGTGCGGACTCCGGCGGCGAGCCGACCGTGGTCACCCGCATCCTGGACGGTGAGGTAGACCTGATCGTGAACACGCCTTTCGGTGCCGTTTCCGCGGCTTCGGCGGCGGTCCGCCTTGACGGGTACGAGATCAGGACCGCGGCCGTCCGCCGTGGCGTGCCGTGCGTGACCACCGTGGCCGGGCTGGCGGCCGCGGTGCAGGGCATCGAGGCCACGATCCGCGGCGAGATCGGCGTGCGCTCCCTCCAGGAGTACGCCGCCGCCCTCCGCGGCTGACGGTGCCTGACGTGCCTGACTGTGTATTGACTGTCTGAGTGTGCTTTAACTGTCTGACTGGGCCCGCGTTGTCTAATAGGGCCGAACGGTAGCGGGACGACTGACCAAGGGGACTGGCGGCGGCGCGATGGCAGGGAACGACCGGGAGGGCGGGGCGGCGCCGGTTCAGGTGCGCGGGACGGTGCTCACAGTGCGCCGCGTCGACGCGTACGTCGCCATGACGGTGGTCGCCCCGGCCATCGCCACCAGGTTCAGGCCCGGCCAGTTCATCGCCGTCGCGGTCGGCGGCCCGCAGTCCGGCATGCTCGGGCGGCGCTCGTTCTCGGTGCACGACGTCAGGCCCGACCACGGGGGCACGGTCGAGTTCGTCTTCCTGCCCCGTGAGCCAGGCGCGCAGTGGCTGGCCGACTGCCGGTCCCGCGACGTCCTCGACGTGGTGGGGCCGCTCGGCCGCCCGTTCCCGGTGCCCCGCGATCCGGTGTCCTGCCTGCTCCTCGGCGTCGGCGCGGGAGCCGCGCCGCTGTTCGCGCTCGCGTCGAGGCTGGCGGAACGCGGCTCGCACACCGACTACCTGCTCGGCGCGGAAAGCGCCGACCGCGTCTTCGGCGCGCTGACCGCGCGGCGCACCGGACGCTCGGCCATCGTCACCACCGCGGACGGCTCGCTCGGATCGCGCGGCACGGTGGTGGACATGCTGCCGACGGTCGTGCAGCAGGCCCGCACCGACGTCATCTACGCGTCCGCGCCCGCCAGCGTGCTCCGGTCCGTCTGCGCGCTCGCCGGCCGGTACGGCATCCCCGTCCAGGCGCTGGTCTCCGAGGTGCCGATGACGTGCGGCACCGGGCTGTGCATGGGCTGCGTGCTGCCCGCGGTCGGCACCGACGGGATCACCCGGATGGTCCGCGCCTGCGTGGAGGGCCCGGTCTTCCGCGGCGACCTGGTCCGCTGGGACGACGTCGGCAGCATCCCGTTCGACGCGCTCGGCGCGCCCGGCTGGAAGCCGCGGCCTGGCGGCGCGTCGGCGGACACGCCGTCGGGGACGACGCGAGGAGGGCGTTCTAATGCCGGCTGACCTGAGGACACGGGTCGGGCACCTCGACCTGCCGTCGCCGATCCTGACCGCCTCGGGCTGCGCGGGCACCGGCCGGGAACTGGCCCAGTTCACCGACGTGGCCAAGATCGGCGCGGTGATCACCAGGTCGGTGACGCTCGAGCCGCGGGCGGGCAACCCGGCGCCGCGGATGACCGAGACGCCGAGCGGACTGCTGTCCTCGGTGGGGCTGCAGGGACCAGGACTCGACGGCTTCCTCCAGCGCGACCTGCCCTGGCTGCTGTCGCGCGGCGCCCGGGCCTTCGTCAGCATCGCCGGGCACACCGCCCGCGAGTACGGCGAGATCGCGTCCCGGCTTTCCGACTCCGCGGGGGTGACCGCGCTCGAGGTGAACCTCGGCTGCCCGGACGCGGCCGCGGCGGGGCGGCCGTTCGCGCTCGACGCCGCCTCCGCTGGCGCGGTGGTGGCCGCGGTGCGCGGCAGCGCCCGCTACGACATCCCGGTCTTCGCCAAGCTGTCGCCTGAGGTGACCGACATCGTGAGCGTCGCCCGCGCGTGCGTGGCGGCGGGCGCGGACGGGCTGTCGATGATCAACACGCTGCCCGGCATGGCCATCGACCCGGTGACGTTCAGGCCCGCGCTGGCCGGCCTGGCGGGCGGCTTGTCGGGGCCGGCGGTCAGACCGGTCGCCGTGCGCTGCGTCTGGCTGGTCCGCGAGGCGCTCCCCGACGTGCCCATCATCGGCTGCGGGGGCGTGCGCAGCGGCCGCGACGCCCTGGAGTTCCTGCTCGCGGGCGCGGCCATGGTGGCGGTCGGCACCGTGTTGTTCCACGACCCGTCGGCCTGCTCCAGGATCCAGCGCGAACTCGAGGAAGAGCTGGCCGCCCGCGGCGTCGACCGGGTGGCCGACGTGGTCGGGCGTGCCCACCAGCCGGCCAGCTACGCCGCGGACCGTCATACTTGGGTGTAGCTGGCTTGCGTGCAGCCAGGCATCAACGGGGAGCGGCCATGGAGCGGTCCGGCGGGCAGGAGCAGCCGTCGCCCGGGGGGACGCGGGACTCAGCGGCGGGCGCGGGCGGCCGCGCGGCCGAGCCGGACGGGCACCAGGTGCCCCGCCAGCGGCAGCCGCCGCGGCGCCCACCGCTCCTGTCGTGGCGGGCTCAGCGGCCGTCGCTTGCCCGGTTCCTGCGGGCCGCGGGCAGCGAGCCCGGGCGGTCAGGTGACGGGCGGGCCGTGGCGGTCACCGACGACCCCCGCAGCGCCTGGGCCACGAGCCAGGGTAAGCGTTCCGCCCCGGCGCCGGGGCGGTCCGCGGGCGCCCCGCAGAGCTCCGCTGCGGAGCTGCGGGAGCTGGCCGAGATGGCGGACCTCCTGGGCGAGCTCGCGGGCCTCGTGCACGACCTGGGCGCGCTGATCGTGGGGCTGATGACGGCGGCGACGGTCGCGGGCGGGCGGCCGGTGCGGACGTTCTCGGTGCCGGCCGAGCTGGCCGACCTCGCCGCGGCCTATCAGGAACTGAACGCGGGACAGCGGACCCTGCGCGCCCGCTTCGACGCCGCGGCGGACGACGCGGACCGGGCCGCGCTTCGCGACAGCCTGGCGGCGCTGACCGAGCGCGCCACCAGAGCCGTGGCCGCGGCGGCGGCGGTCAGCTTCCCAGCCGGCCCGCCCGGCCGGCCTGGTAGACAAGCAGCACCTTCGAGAGAGGAGACCACCGTGCAGACATCGCCCGCGGGGACTGCCCATGGCGCGCAGGGAGAGCCGGCCGCACGGAAAGCCGGCGGTGCGCCAGGACGGCGCCTCGCGCCGGTCGCGGTGGCGCTCGACGCGCCCGACATCGACGTCGCGGCGCACTGGGCCACGCTGGTCACGCCGTACGTGTCCACCGTCAAGATCGGGCTCGAGCTCTACCTGCGGTACGGGCCGGCCGTGGTGGCGACGGTGCGGGGCGGCAGCGGCGTCCAGGTCTTCCTCGACCTCAAGCTGCACGACATCCCCAACACGGTGGCCGGCGCCGCCCGCGCGGTGGCCAAGCTGCGCCCTGAGATCCTCACCGTGCACGCGGCGGGCGGGGCCGAGATGATCAAGGCGGCCGTCGCCGCCGCCCCGGACACGATCGTGGCCGGGGTGACACTGCTCACCTCGATGGGCGACAAGGACCTGGCCGAGCTCGGCCTTGACGGCCCGGTCAGCGACGCGGTGCGCCGGATGGCGGCCCTGGCGGTCGGGGCGGGCGCGCGCGGGCTCGTCTGCTCGCCCCAGGAGGTCGCGGCGGTCCGCGCCGAGGTCGGCCAGGACATCATGCTCATCACTCCCGGCATCCGCCTCGCGGGCGCCGTGAGCGACGACCAGGCCAGGATCGCCACGCCCGAGGAGGCGCTCAAGGCCGGCGCCGACCTGCTCGTGATCGGTCGCCCCATCACCAGGGCGGCCGACCCGGGTGCCGCCGCGGCCGCCATCGCCGCCTCGCTGCGCCGGGCGATGCCGGCCAGCTGAACTGGCCGCCGCGGGCAAGCTGAGCCGGTCCGCGGACTGGGCGCCGCCTTTCGGGCCGGGCCGTCGGCTTATTAGCGCTATTCCAGTGATCCGGGTGGCGGACGGAGCGCGCAGCGGCCACACTGGCATCACCCGTCGCCCGCAAACCGGAGGTATGTTCGGCGCGGCAAAGCCTACCTGCGACGATTCATCGAGGCTGCACTGTGATCGGGGCGCTGCGGAAGGTAAAATGTCCTTCTAGGACGAGACGAGCGCGGAACACCCTGGAATATGAAAAGACCGGCGGCAAATCACAGGAGAGGCAATACGCCACCGCGGCGGCGGCGTATTGCCAAGCTGCGGCGCGCGCAATGCACGGTGCGGTGGCAGCCCGCGGTCTCGCGTTCGGCATGCCCTGGTGCCGGTGCCGCCAGGCTCTGCGCCGTCAGAGCCGGCCGCCCCGGAGCCGGCGAGCCCGGGTCTGACGTCCGCGTCGGCGTCCACGGCACGGGCCGCCGCGGTCCGGCCGCGCGGTGCCTTCACGTGACCTCCCCGCGGGGCCCTGGCGGGTACCTGAACTGGTCTTTGCGCCGGTACGTCCGGCCTTCGTGGCTGCGTGTATGGTTGTTGCGGCAAATGCGCGAGACGGGTGGCGCAGCTGACCGGGGCGGCCCGCTCCGCGCCGGCGGCCAGCGGCCCCGCGCGGTCGGCGCGAGCCGTCTGACCGCCCCGTCGGAGCGAGCGGCCGGCGGATCACGGCCCGCGGTCCCCGCGGCGCGGAAGCCCCTTCATCGAAACGGACAAATGGAACATTCTACCCAGGTTGTAGCGGGCCTTCGAGGAGGTGTTCGGTGGAGCGGAGCTATCGCTCCACGAGAGAGCGCCCACCTGCGGGACCAGGTATTGACTACTTTGGGTAGCAAGACGAACGTGCAGAGTAATATATTTGGATTTGTGATGACATAAACGGAGGTTCGCGTTGCCGAAAGGTGCTTGACTCGCTAGTTTCCCCTCCCGTCCAACCTTTTTTTCGACGAAACCCGAGGTGACCCCGAGTGGCTCTTCCTCCCCTCACTCCCGAACAGCGCGCCGAGGCCTTGCAGAAGGCGGCGATAGCGCGCAAGGAACGCGCCGAAGTTAAGAATCGCCTCAAGCGCGGTGCGGTGACCCTGTCCGAAGTCATCAAGGACGGATCCACCGACGACGTCATTGGCAAGATGAAGGTCTCGGCTCTCCTCGAGTCGCTGCCCGGCGTCGGCAAGGTCCGCGCGAAGCAGATCATGGAGCGGCTCGGCATCGCTGAGTCCCGCCGCGTTCGCGGGCTTGGCGCCAACCAGCGCGCCGCCCTTGAGCAGGAGTTCGGTGCGGACCTCTGAGGCTGTTAGCCGGTCAGGCGGGCGGCTGGCGCAGCCGCCGCGGGTGCGAGGGCATGTCCGAAGCACCCGTCGGTAGAACGCGCGAAACCGTCGCCGGGGGGGAAACGGCGCCGGGAGGCGTCAGCCTGCCCGCGGGCCGGAAGAATTCGCGGCTGACTGTGCTCTCCGGCCCTTCCGGGGTCGGTAAGAGCACAGTCGTCGCGGAACTCAGGCGGCGCAGCCCGGAGATCTGGATTTCCGTTTCCGTTACCACCAGAAGGCCCCGGCCGGGAGAAGTGAACGGGCGGGAATATCATTTTGTCGACAGCGTTGAGTTTGACCGTATGGTCTGCGCCGGGGAACTACTCGAGTGGGCAGAGTTCGCGGGCAACAAATACGGGACGCCGGCCGAGCCAGTGCGGCAAAAGCTCGAACGCGGCCTGCCGATGCTGCTCGAGATCGACCTGGCGGGTGCCAGGCAGGTGCGCGAGGTCATGAAGGACGATGCCCTGCTGGTGTTCCTGAAGCCGCCCTCGTGGGAGGAACTCGTCCGCAGGCTCGTCGGCCGGGGGACCGAGCGGCCCGACGTGATCGCCCGGCGCCTCGCCGCGGCGGAGGAAGAGCTGGCGGCGGCGGGCGAGTTCGACGTGGCGCTGGTGAACACATCGATCGATGAGGTCTGCCGGCAGATGGTAACGTTGATTAACAGTAATCGGTAGCACACTTATCAGTGAGGAACGGCAACACGTGGCTGTGACCCAGGGTGCGGACGGCATCATCAACCCGCCGATCGACGAGCTGCTTCAGATCGTCGACAGCAAGTACCGGCTGGTGATCCTTGCCGCGAAGCGGGCTCGCCAGATCAACGCCTACTACTCGCAGCTCGGCGAGGGCCTGCTTGAGTACGTCGGCCCGCTGGTCGAGACCCGCGTGCAGGAGAAGCCGCTGTCGATCGCGCTGCGCGAGGCCAGCGAGGGCATGCTGAAGGTCGAAGTAACCGAAGGCTAATTGGTGGCCGGCGCGATCGGGTGACCGTGGTCGGCGGCCGCCGGCCGCCTTTCCCGGGATCGCGCCGAGTACCTCCTGGGGGACGACCCCCAGACCCCCGCGGACAACGGGCATCCGCGAGACAACGGGCATCGGGAGTTAGTCAATGGCGCGCGTCATCCTGGGCGTCGGCGCGGGAATCGCCGCGTACAAGTCGTGCGAGCTGCTGCGCCTCTTCAAGGAGAGCGGGCACTCGGTGCGGGTTGTCCCGACCCCCGACGCGCTTCGCTTCGTCGGCGAGCCGACCTGGGCCGCGCTGTCAGGCGAGCCGGTGACCACGGATGTCTGGAGCGGCGTGGCCGACGTGCCGCACGTCAAACTCGGCCAGACCGCAGACCTCGTGTTCGTCGCCCCGGCCACCGCGGACCTGCTCGCCCGGGCAGCGACGGGCCGGTCCGACGACCTGCTTACCGCGACGTTGCTCACCGCCCGCTGCCCGGTCGTCTACGCGCCCGCCATGCACACCGAGATGTGGGAGCACCCGGCTACCAGGCACAATGTCGCGACGCTGCGGGAGCGGGGCGCGATCGTGGTCGAGCCCGCGGTCGGCCGTCTCACTGGCAAGGACACCGGCCAAGGGCGCCTGCCGGAGCCCGCCGAGCTCTTCGCGCTGGCCGAGACCGTCCTCGAGCAGGAGTCAGGCCGGCCCGGCCTGGGCGGGCACCGTGGCGCTGAGGCGGATGAGCACGCTCCCGTTCCGAATCCAGTGCTTTCGCTCGCGGGCAAGCGCGTGCTGATCTCCGCCGGAGGGACGCGCGAGGAGCTCGACCCGGTCCGCTTCCTCGGCAACTGGTCGACGGGCAGGCAGGGGTACGCGTTCGCCCGGTCGGCGGTGGCCAAGGGCGCCGACGTCACCCTGGTCGCCGCCAACGTCGAGCTCGCCGACCCGGCCGGCGCCAAGGTTGTGCGCGTCGTGTCGGCCAGGGACATGCACGCCGCGATGCTCGCCGAGGCTCCCGCCGCCGACGTCATCGTGATGACCGCCGCGGTGGCCGACTTCCGGCCGGCCGCCAGGGCCGGCCAGAAGATCAAGAAGGACGGCAGCCTGCCGCCGCCCATCGAGCTGACCGAGAACCCCGACATCCTGGCCGGCCTTTCCGCGCGCCGCCGCGGTCAGGGCCAGCCGCCCCAGGTGATCGTCGGCTTCGCCGCCGAGACGAGCCCCGACCTGGACGCCGCCCGGGCCAAGCTGGCCCGCAAAGGGAGCGACCTGCTGGTAGTGAACCAGGTGGGCGACGGCCTTGGTTTCGGCCGGACCGACAACGAATGGGTCGTTCTCGACCCGGCGGGCGCGGTGACACCGATACCGCGCAGGTCCAAGGACGCGCTGGCCGATTTCGTGCTGACCCTGGTCGCGGGAAAACTGAGCTGACCTCCGCGCCTGCTACTTCCGGCTAAACTCTGCGAGTTAGTTGCTAAAGCGGGGTTGCTAAAGCGGATGGAGACAACACGTGGCGCGTCGGCTGTTTACCTCTGAGTCGGTGACGGAGGGTCATCCGGACAAGATGGCTGACCAGATCAGCGATGCCATCCTGGACTCGATGATCAAGGATGACCCCGCCAGCCGGGTCGCGGTCGAGACGATGATCACCACCGGCCAGGTGCACGTGGCGGGTGAGGTGACTACCAAGACCTACGTCGACATTCCCGGCATCATCCGCGAGAAGATCCTGCAGATCGGCTACGACTCCTCGGCCAAGGGCTACGACGGCGCCTCCTGCGGCGTTTCCGTCTCGATCGGCTCGCAGTCGCCTGACATCGCCCAGGGCGTGTCCGACGCTTTTGAGTACCGCGAAGGCGAAGGCGCCGACGACTACGACCGCCAGGGCGCGGGCGACCAGGGGCTGATGTTCGGCTACGCCTGCCGGGACACCCCGGAACTGATGCCGCTGCCGATCACGCTGGCGCACAAGCTCGCGCGGCAGCTGTCCGCGGTACGCCGCTCCGGCCAGGTGCCGTACCTGCGGCCCGACGGCAAGACCCAGGTGACGATCGAGTACGACGGCGACCGGCCGGTCCGCCTCGACACCGTGGTGGTCTCCAGCCAGCACGCTCCTGACATCAACCTCAAGGAACTGCTGTCCCCCGACGTCAAGGATTACGTCGTCGACCCGGTGCTCGCCGAGGCGGGTATCGACACCGAGGGCTACCGGCTGCTGGTCAACCCGACGGGGCGGTTCGAGGTCGGCGGCCCGATGGGCGACGCCGGGCTCACCGGCCGCAAGATCATCATCGACACCTACGGCGGCATGGCCAGGCACGGCGGAGGCGCGTTCTCCGGCAAGGACCCGTCCAAGGTGGACCGCAGCGCCGCGTACGCGATGCGCTGGGTGGCCAAGAACGTGGTCGCCGCCGAGCTGGCTGACCGCTGCGAGGTTCAGGTTGCCTACGCGATCGGCAAGGCCAAGCCGGTCGGGCTGTTCGTCGAGTGCTTCGGCACCGAGCGGTTCCCTGTGGAGCGGATTCAGGACGCGGTGACCTCGGTCTTCGACCTGCGCCCGCGGGCCATCATCGCCGCCCTCGACTTGCTGCGCCCGATCTACTCCCAGACGGCGGCCTACGGCCACTTCGGGCGCACCGAGCCCGACTTCTCCTGGGAGCGCACTGACCGTGCCGAGGCGCTGCGCGCCGCGGTCTTACCGGCCGGCTCCGGCTGACCAGGCGGTACCGTCTGATCAGCCGGCCTGGCTCGGCTGGCGCTAGCCGGCTTTACCTGAGCCTGGGCAGTGACGGGGACGATCCCCGCCTGCCCGGGCTATTTTTCTGCGCCGCGCCAAAGAGCATCCGTAATCAAGCCGTCATATCACGTCACTATGCGTTACTCTGCGACTACGGTGCACGTACGGCCTGCGACCTTTCGTGCGCAATAAACTACCTAGCGCTATAATTTACTTACCCGGCGGTAATATCTAGCTGAACCAAACGGTGACGCGGATGACACCGCTGCCGGCGGGTAGCTGGCGGCGGTACCTGCTGGCGGACCCGCTACCTGCGGACATTACCTGCGGTGAGGAAAAAATGAGCCGCCCCCCGGCTCCATGATCGCCCTGAGCATCAGAGTCGTGCAGATGCGTATGCGTCGGTAAGTGCGAAATACCTTGCGGATGCACGTGCATGGGATAAGCTCACTATGTAAGCCCGGGGGGGCATCCGAATGAGAATCGACCGGAGTCGGCCGCGACGCCGGGTGGTCTAGCGCTTTGGTCCTCATGGCACACGCCAGTCCGCGGACCGGGTAAATCCGTCAGGAGACGAGAACGATGCAGGACATTCACAACGGCATCAGCGCCGCGCAGCTCGAGGGTGCGATCTGGCGTAAGAGCCAGCGCAGCAACTCGCAGGGGGCATGCGTGGAGCTCGCCCGGCTGGACACGGCCACTGTCGCGATGCGTAACTCGCGTGACCCGCGGGGCACCGCCCTCATCTACTCCGCCACCGCGGTCCGGGCGATGGTCGGCGCGCTCCGCTCCGGAGAATTCGACTACCTGGTCGGCTAAGAGCCTGTCATTCCCGCTGGGCCCGGCTGGTTCACCGGCCCGGCAGGCGGCGGACAGGTTTGGCTCTGGCTAGGCGGCAAGACCCGCGGAAGGCGTTGTCGGCCGTGCCCACACGACGGGCGCGGCGGACAGGCCCGCGAGCGGCCGGGCACGGGTAATTGCGGCTTCCCGTGCCCGGCCGTTTGTGTTTCCCTGACCCGTCCACCGCGGCCGGGCTTATGGAGCAGCGGCCCGGCTGCATCTGGTAGGACGGATAGGTGGCGGATACCTGGGATGACGGCGCGGCCGGGCTGCTGCTCACCGAGATGCCGCCGTCAGCTGGCGCCGGCGCCGCCGGAGGCGGCAAGAACGCCGCCGGAGGCGACGGAAACGGCGCCATAGGCGACGGGAACGGCGCCAGAGACGACAAGAAGGAAAAGAAGCCCGGCAGGCCGAAGAAGTCCAAGGATGCCAGGACGCTGCGGCCCGCGGCCGACAAGCCGGTCGCCAGGATCGCGGTTGACCTGCCGCTCGCCCACCTGGACCGGCCATTCGACTACCTGGTGCCTGAGCGCCTGGCGGACCAGGCGAAGCCCGGGGTGCGGGTGCGGGTCAGGTTCGCCGGCCAGCTGACGGACGGCTTCCTCGTCGAGCGGGCCGAAGCGAGCGAGCATCAGGGAACCCTGCGCTACCTCGACCGGGTGGTCTCGGCCGAGCAGGTGCTCACCGCCGAGGTGGCCGGCCTCGCCCGCGCCGTCGCCGACCGCTACGCCGGGACGCTGGCCGACGTGCTGCGGCTCGCGGTGCC
>DASYAD010000175.1:0-5391 GCA_036501515.1 Trebonia sp.
CGGCCTGATCCCAACCTGGTAGCCCGTCTCTCACCCGGTCGAAATTCACAATCCTCATTCGGAACGGACGCGGGGTGGCTCCCCAGCTCACCGCTCGTCGATGACGCGGTCGAACGCCGCAAGGAACTGTTCCGCCCAGCCGGTGTCTTCTTCCAGCCCGAGTGAGTACACGTATCCGGTGCGCAGCGCCATCAGTACCCGCGTCGCCGCGACTGGATCGCGGTGCCCGGCCTCGCGCAGCAGGGTCTGCGTCGTCGCGTTGACCCACCGCCGCTGCTCGACGGCCATCGTGCGGACGGGGTGGTCCGGCGGCCCGTACTCGGCGGCCGCGTTGACGAACGTGCAGCCGCGGTACTCGTCGATCATGCCGTCTTCGGTGAACGCGACCGCCCACGCGTGCAGGGCGCCCCGCGGGTCCCCAGGGTGGCTGTCGATGATCGCCTGCACCGCCGCGCGTGCCTGCCATTTGCGCTGCTCAAGGTAGGCCAGGACCAGGTCGTCCTTGGACGGGAAGTGCCGGTAGAAGGTCACCCTGGTTACCTGCGACTCCTCGATGAGCCGCTGCACGCCGATCGCCTGGATGCCGTTGCCGTAGAAGAGCCGGTCGGCGGTCGTGAGGATCCGCTCTCTCGCCGAGCGGGCTTGCTGCTGGCGGCGGCTGGCGAGCACGTCTGCGCGCCGCCGCCGGACGGCGCCGCTGACCGGACGTCTCACGGACGCACCTCGTTTTCCCGAAAGGTCTTGTTATCAGGCCGCTGATCAGGTCATTATATAAGTGGAAGGAACGATCGGTCTACATAGTTCGTCCACCTTTCGCCCAGAACATCCCCGTCGGCGGAGGCGCAGTGACAGTCGACTCTGAGCCGTCGGACCTGATCGGCCGCGATGAAGAGATGTCCGCGATCGTCGCGATGCTCGGCGGCGATGGCGGATCGGGCCTGCTGCTCGTCGGAGCGGCGGGCATCGGAAAGTCCGCACTGCTGCACGCGGCATCGCGCGTGGCCGCCGGCGATGGCCGCACCGTACTGCGGGCGACTGGGGTTCAGTCCGAGGCGCGTGTGCCGTTCGCCGGACTGCATCAGCTGCTCTATCCGCTGACCGGCCGCTTCGGACTGCTGCCGCCACCGCAGCGCAAGGCGCTGCTTGCCGCGTTCGGCCGCGCCGACGGGCCAGCGCTTCCGGTGTTCGTGATCGCCATCGCCGCGCTAGAGCTGCTCGCCGACGCGGCGGCCGGCAGCGGGCTGCTCGTGGCCGTCGACGACCTGCACTGGATCGACGATGCCACCGCGCAGGTTCTCGGGTTCGTCGCCCGCCGGATCGCGTCCGAGCCGATCGCGCTGCTCGCCGCGACGCGTCCGGGCTTCGAAGACCCGTGCGCTGAGGCCGGCCTGCCAGCCAGGACGCTACGCCCGCTGCGCCGCGCGCAGGCGGAACGGCTGGTCCGCCGCCAGCACCCGGACCTTGACAAGCGATGGCGCGGGTGGGTGCTTGAGCACGCGGCGGGCAACCCGCTCGCGCTAGCCGAACTCCCGCTGACGGCGAGTGCCTGTCAGCCGGGCGCCGAGGTCTGCGTTCCGCTCACCGACCGCCTTGAGCGCAGCTTCACCGCCCGCGTCGCCGGGCTCAGCCCGCCGGCGCGATCGGCGGTGGTCGTCGCGGCGGCGGCCGACAGAGACGACTTCGCGGAGATCGCCGCGGCCGTGACGATCGCGGTCCCCGGCTCGGGCGCCGACCCGCTGCGTCCCGCGGTAGACGCCGGGGTGCTCGTGGTGTCACAGGCGAAGGTCACGTTCGAGCACCCGCTGATGCGCTCGGCGGTCTACCAGTCCGCCGACGCTGACCTGCGCCGCCGGACCCACGCCGCGTTCGCCCAGGTCCTTGACGCCCAGCCGGAGCGGCGGGCCTGGCACCTGGCGGCCGCGTCGCCCGTTCCTGACGAGGCCGTCGCCGCCCAGCTCGAACGGGCGGCTGAGTCGGCCGCACGGCGCGGTGCGGGCACTGCCAGCGTCGCCGCCTGGGAGCAGGCCGCGAGCCTGACCCCGCGAGCCGACCGGCGCGCGGAGCGCCTGCTGCGCGCCGCCGAGCTCGCCCTCGAACTAGGACGGCCTGAGCAGGCCAGGGAACTGGCCGGGAGCGCCGAACCACTGTCCAGTGCGCCGTCCCACCTCGCCCGGCTGACCCTGATCCGCGAGGCGCTGAGCCCCGGCGTTCCCGGTGACCCGCTGCGGGTCAGAATCCTGGCCGATCTCGCCAGCGAGCTGATCGACGCCGGACAGGCCGACCTGGCTTTCCGGCTGGTGCTGGCCGCGGCGGTCCGCGTCTGGTCCGCCGACCCCGGGCCCGCGACGCGGGATTACCTGATCGCCGCCATGGCGCGGCTGCCGGTCCCGCCGGACGACCCGCGCCTGCTGGCTGCCGGCGGCTTTGTCGATCCCGCCCGCTACGGGGATTTGATCACGAGGCGCATCGCGGGCCTGCGCCCGGATCAGCTCGATGCGGCGGCAGCCGAGCTGGCGATGTCAATCCACCTCGTCGGCGCGGACCAGGCGATCAACGCGGTGCAGCGCGCGGTCGTGGACAGCGCTCGCCGGGAGGGGAAGCTCACCGCGCTGCCGAGGATGGCTACCCAGCAGACGTGGAACGCGATCGCGCTCGCGGACTGGCCGGCGGCGGTGCCAGCGGCCGACGAGGCCGTCCGCCTCGCCATCGAGACACGCCAGCCGATGTGGCAGGCGGCGGCCATGACCGGACAGGCGATGATCGCGGGCATGCGCGGGGACGACACGGACGCGGAGCGGCTAGCGCAGCAGGCGGAGGCGCTCGTGCTCCCCGCGCGGATCAGCGCGGTGCTCTGCGGCATCCAGTTCGCGCGCGGCGTCACAGCGATCGCCGCCGGTCGCTACGACGAGGCGTTCGATCAGCTGCGCCGGGTCTTCGACCGCGCTGACCCGTCCTATCAGGCGGTGCAGAGCACCTGGGCGCTCGGTGACCTCGCGGAGGCCGCCACGCACACCGGGCGGGTGGCGGAAGCCCGCGAGATCGCGGCGGCGTTCCAGCCGGGGGAGCGGGACAGCGTAGCCCCGTGGACCCGCGTCGCCCAGCTCTACGCGGCGCCTTTCCTGGCTGAGGATGATGCCGCCGAGGCGGAGTTCCGCCGGGCGCTCGCGGCGAACCTGGTGCGCTGGCCCGCCTACCGTGCGCGCCTGCTGCTCGAGTACGGTTCGTGGCTGCGCCGCCGGTACCGGGTCGCGCAAGCGCGGGGACCACTGCGGACCGCACGGCAGATCTGCGTGGCGCATGGCCTGCTTCCCTGGGCTGAGCGCGCTCGCAGGGAGCTGCGCGCCACCGGCGAGGCCGGCGAGGAACCCCGCGCGCCGCAGCGGATATGCCTGTCTCCGCAGGAACTCCAGATCGCCCAGCTCGCCGCCGGAGGGCTGTCCAACCGGGAGATAGCCGAGCGGCTGTACCTCTCGCACCGGACCGTCGGCTCCCACCTCTACCGGGTCTTCCCGAAGCTGGGCATCACCTCACGCATCCAGCTGCCGTCCGCGCTGGCCACCGCCGGCGCCAGCCCGGCTGCCGGGTTTTAGACCTGTCCGGGGAAGGCCGGTCAGAGGCCCTTCTCACTGAGCCAGGACAGGCAGGCCTTCGCGACGTCGCCCGAGCCGGAGTCGATCGTCAGTGAATGCCCGCGGTCCTCGAATTCCAGCAGCTCGGTCACTGCCGGCGAGTAGCGATACTGCTTCAGCGTCGACTTGGTGATCGCTTCGGGAACGGTGTGGTCCTGGCCGCCCATGATGAGCAGGAGCGGCCCGCGCTCCTCGTTGTTTGTGTCCACCTTGGCGGGCGAGTGGAGCGAGAAGTTGGCCGCTGCCGCCTCGAAGAGCGGCTTGCCAGGCGAGGGCACCACCCACTCTTCCCAGAGCTTGGCCGACTCCTCGCCGGTCAGGGCGTTCCCGAAGCTGTAGCGGAACTGCTCGGCGGTGAGCATGACGGCCCGGTGCCGGTTCTCGGGGTTCTTGAAGACAGGCAGTGTCGACCGCAGCGAGGACAGCGGGAGCGGGAGAACGCCCTTGATCTGTGCCGCGTCGATCGCGATGGCCGCCGTGGCACGGTTTTGTCCGAGCAGCTTCTCGGCGATCATCCCGCCGAAGGAATGACCGACCAGCACGGGGCTGGCATCCAGGCCGGCGATGATCGAGGCGAAATGCTCTACGACGTCGTCGATTCCCTTGTCGGCGACCGAGTCCGGATTGGCCCTGGCGAGCTCTACGGTCTCTGGCTCTCCAGGCCAGCCGGGAGCGAGTACGCGGTAGCCGGACCGCTCGAACATGGACTCCCAGGGCCCCCATGAACTCTTGTGCAGCCAGAGGCCGTGGATGAATACGACGGGACAAGATTTGTCAGGCATCTGGACTGGCCTTTCGCGGGACGTTTGTCGCCGTCCAGCGTATGGCGCTGGTCCCGCCGCCGGCTTCGGTCATCCGACTGCACGCTCGCGCCGGCCGGCCGCTGTGCACCGTGGCGCCGCCGGTGACAGACTGAAGCGTGGCGACCTTCACGACGTACGCCGAGGCCCTTGAGCCCGACCATGCGCAGATGAAGCTGTATGAGATGGGGACGCTGACGCGGCTGCCAGGGGAATTGCTCGGGGACATCCTCCGCAGAACCGGCGGCGTTTACGGGGTCGAGTTTCCCCTGACGCCGGAATTCCGCAGGGACATCCGGGAGGCGGCGGAGCTGGCATCCGACGCGGAGCTCCGCGAGATCGCCGAACGTTCCGCCGTCCCGGTGTCATTGGAGCATCTCCGGCACCTGGACCCGCTGACGCGGATAGTCCTCGGAGCCCGTCTGTGGCTGACTCCGGCGGAGAGCGAACGGCTGGGCCGTCCGTGGCTTGAGCTGCCGCCCGACCCGAGGACGACGGTCCTGGTGGACGGGGCACTGCCCCGGACGTCCCGATGGGAGCGATCGCGCCGAGCGGCACGCGGCCAGCACGTACGTTGCCCGAATGAGGCGCCCTGAGAGGACTCAGTCACGCAAGGCTGAGCCTGCCGGGCTTAGTCCCGGAGCTTGCTCAGGATGCTGGCCAGTTCGGCGCGGTCGGCGGGGCTGAGGCGGGCGAAGATGCGCCCGGCTTCGGGCCCCCGGGTGGCGCGGATCTCGGCCAGGACGTCGGCGCCGTGTTCGGTCACTTCGACCAGGGTCGCGCGCCGGTCGTCCGGGTCGGCGCGCCGCCGGACCAGGTCGCTGGCCTGGAGCGCGTCCACGACCTCGGTGGCTGTCCGAGGCGCGATCTGCAGGCGATCGGAGATCGTGGACAGCCGCATCGTCCCGTGCCTGTTCAGCATGCGCAACGCGCGCAGGTGGGCCGGGGTGATGCCCCATGCC
>DASYAD010000176.1:0-12062 GCA_036501515.1 Trebonia sp.
ACCGGGGACATCGGCCACCTCGACCAGGACGGCTACCTCTACATCGACGACCGCAAGAAGGACATGATCGTCTCCGGCGGCGAGAACGTGGCGACGTCCGAGGTGGAGCGGGTCCTCTACGAGTGCGACGCGGTGCTCGAGACGGCGGTGGTGGCCATGCCCGACGACCGCTGGGGTGAGGTGCCGCGCGCTTTCGTCGTCCTGCGTGCGGGCCGGGAGATCAGCGAGCAGGCGCTGATCGCGCACTGCCGGTCGCGGCTGGCCGGCTTCAAGACGCCGAAGCAGGTGGTGTTCATGGACATGCTTCCGCGCAACCCGTCAGGCAAGGTGCTCAAGCGCGAGCTACGCACGATCAGCAGCGACGCGGAAGGTAAGTAAGTGCAGGCAAGCACAGTCCCATCGGCGACGGAAAACCCGGAGCTGCCGACGGAGAGCCTGCTCGAGGCGTTCCGGCGGATGACCCTCATCCGGCTGTTCGAAGAGCGGGTGTCCGAGCTCTACCGCAACAGCGAGGTGCCCGGGTTCGTGCACCTGTCGATCGGCCAGGAGGCGTCTGCGGTCGGCGCCTGCTGGCCGCTGGAGGTGACCGACGTGATCACTTCCAACCACCGCGGCCACGGCCACTGCCTGGCCAAGGGCCTCGCCCCCGAGCCGATGATGGCCGAACTGCTGGCCCGGGCCACCGGGACGAACAAGGGCCTGGGCGGCTCGATGCACATCGCCGACCCGGACCTGGGCATCTTCGGCGCCAACGGGATCGTCGCCGCGGGCGTGCCGATCGCCGGGGGCGCCGCCCTGGCCGCCAAGCTGCGGGCACAGGCCAGCGAAGACGAACAAAGCACCGGCGTGGTCGTGTCGTTCTTCGGCGACGGCGCGGTCGCCCAGGGCGCCTTCCACGAGGCGGCCAACCTGGCGGCGCTGTGGCGGCTGCCGATGGTGTTCTTCTGCGAGAACAACGGCTACGCGGAGTTCTCGCCGATCGCTGACCAGCACCCGGTGCCGCTGTCCGCGCGGGCGGCCGGCTACGGGCTTGAGTACATCGCGGTCGACGGCAACGACGTCGAGGCGGTCGCCGCCGTGATGACCGACGCGGTCGGGCGGATCCGCGCGGGCGCCGGGCCGGTGTTCGTGGAGGCCGCCACCTATCGCTGGCACGGCCACTACGAGGGCGACCCCGAGAAGTACCGCACCCCCGATGAGCTGTCCGAATGGCAGCAGCGGGACCCCCTCGTCATCACCCGCGCGCGGTTGCTCGGCCGCGGCGTCAGCGAGGAGAAGCTGGACCGGGTCGCCGAGCAGGTGCGGGCGAGGATCGAGGCCGCTGTCGACGCCGCCAGGCAGGCGCCGCGGCCCGGTGCGGGCGTGCTGCGCTCGTCGGTGTTCGCGCCCCGGCCGGAGGTGCCCGAGCCTGACTGGGTGCCCGCCGCCGACGGCGAGATCTTCCGCACGATGGACGCGGTGCGGCTGGCGCTCGAAGGCGAACTCGAGGCCAACCCGGACGCGTTCGTGGCCGGCGTGGACGTCGGCAAAGGCGGCAACGTGTTCGCGCTGACCCGCGGACTGCACGCCCGCTGGCCCGGCCGGCTGCTCGACACGCCGATCTCGGAGACCGCCGTGATGGGGCTCGCGGTCGGCGGCGCCATGGCCGGCATGACCCCGCTGGTTGAGCTGATGTACCTGGACTTCCTCGGCGTCTGCTTCGACCAGATACTCAACCAGGCGGCCAAGCTGCGGTTCATGACCGGCGGCAAGGCGCGGATGGGGCTGGTGATCAGGACGCAGTTCGGCGGCGGGCGTTCGTCAGGCAGCCAGCACTCGCAGTCGCTGGAGGCGCTGCTCGCCCACGTCCCGGGCCTGACCGTGGTGATGCCGTCGACGCCCGCCGACACCTACGGACTGCTGCGCGCGGCCATCCGCGACCCCAACCCGGTGGTCTTCATCGAGAACCGCCAGCAGTACGGGATGAAGGGCCCCAAGCCGCCCGCCGACTACCTGCTGCCGCTCGGCAAGGCCAAGGTCGTGCGCGCGGGCACCGACCTGACGATCGTCAGCGTCTCCCGGATGGTGCACGAGGCGCTGGCGGCGGCCGAAGCGCTGGCGCCGCGCGGTATCAGCGCCGAGGTGATCGACCTGCGCACGGTCGCGCCGCTCGACAAGGAGACGATCCTGGCCTCCCTGGCCAAGACGAACCGGCTGCTGATCGCGCACGAAGGCGTGACGGACTTCGGCATCGGCGCGGAGATCGCCGCGCTGGCCGCCTACCAGGGGTTCTGGACGCTCGACGCGCCGGTGAGGCGGGTCGCGCCGCCGCCCACGCCGTCACCCTACGCGCCCAACCTCGAGCAGCGGTGGCTGCCGGACCGGCAGGCGATTGAGCAGGCCGCGGCGGAACTCGCGGCGGTGTGAGGGTAAGCCGCCCCCGTTCTGGCTGATCCTGTTTTGAATGAGCCAGAACGGAGGCGGCTGACAGCGCTCAGGTCAGCCGACGAGTGGCAGCGGCGACGGCAGTACGTGGTTCTGCCAGAGGCGGCGGGAGGTTTCCTCCGGGTAGCCGGCGACCGCCGGCGGCAGGTCGAAGACCCGGGTGCGGCGGTCGCGGGAGTCGAACGCGGGCCAGCCCGGGTCGCCGACGGCCGCGAACCGGGTCCAGGGCCGAAGACCGTCACCAGGTCCGGGTCACCGCCGAAGGCGGCGATGTTGTCCCGCACCCAGGCGAAGCGGGCCTGCTCGCTCACCGTGGACGGGACCGGGATGTCGCGGGCGGGCAGCCGGATCGTGCCGTCAGGCGCCGTCACCATCCGACGAACGACCCGCCGTTGACGCTCACCGTCTGGCCGGTGAAATACGAGGCCTCGTCGGAGACCAGGTACATGCAGGCGGCGGCGATGTCGTCGCCGGTGCCGAGGCGGCCGACGGGGACGAGCTTGGCCATCACCTCGACCGAGCCGACCTTGCCCGCGTCCCGCATCTCCGCGACCATGGGCGTTTCCACGCTCGACGGCGCGATGTTGTTGACCGTGACGCCGCGGGCGGCGAACTCGAGCGCGAGCGCCTTGCCGAGCGCGATCACGCCGCCCTTGGAGGCCGCGTAGTGGGTCATCCGCGGGGCGCCGCGCTGCGCGCTTGACGAGGAAATCAGCACCACCCGGCCCCAGCCCGCCTCGGTCATGTCGCCGATCACCGCCTGGACGCAGTGGAACGTGCCGGTCAGGTTGACGGCGATGACCTGCTCCCACGACTGCGCGGTCATCTTCTCGAACCGCTCCGCGCGCGACACGGCGGCGCTGGTGACCAGGATGCCGACCGGGCCGAACTCGTCGCGGGCGGCCTGGACGGCCGCGTCCACCTGCGCGCGGTCGCTGACGTCGACTTCGGCGGCGACGGCCTGGCCGCCGTTTTCCCTGATCGCCTTGGCCGCGTTCGCCGCACCGTCGCCGTTGTAGTCGGCGACCACGACGTTATGGCCCGCCCGGGCCAGGTGCTCGCAGATCGACAGCCCGATCCCCGACGCTCCGCCGGTAACGAAGGCCGTACGCTTCATCGCTGTCATCCTTGTCTTGAGTTGTCGTTGCTTGCGTTGTCAGTCCTGGTCGTGGGTCTGGTCTTAGCCCTGGTCCGGGTCCTCGTCGAACGAGAGCGCGCCGGTGGGGCAGGACTTGACCGCGGTCTCGATCGCCCCGGCCGGGTCTCCCTGGGGATCGATGACGATCGCGATCGTCTCGTCGTCCTGGTCGAAGGTGTTCGGCGCGTAGAAACAGCACTGCCCCGAGCCCATGCAGATGTCCCTGTCGACGCGGATCGCGCCGGGTGTGTTGGCGGCCATAGGGGTCAGTCTCGCACCGTGAAGTCGAGCTGAAGCTTGGTCAGGCCGCGGAACATGTAGGTCTTCAGGTACTTGTAGCGGCGCGCGCCGGCCGGGCCGTGCGCCTCTTCGTTGATCCTGATGCCGGTCGTGCGGTCGAGCAGCCGCTCGACCGTGATGCGTGCCTCCGACCGGGCCAGCGGCGCCCCGGGACAGGTGTGGATGCCGTGCCCGAATCCGATGTGGCGGCGGACGTTCTCCCGCTCGACCCGGAACTCGGCCGGGCACTCGAACTGGCGGGGGTCACGGTTAGCCGCTCCGTTCATTATGAGCACCGGGGTCCCGGCCGGAATGGGCACACCGCCGAGCTCGGTCGTCTTGAGCGCCAGCCGGAACTCGCCCAGGATCGGGCCCTCGCTGCGCATCGTCTCCTCGATGAACCGGGGCACCTGGTCCCGGTTGGCGCGCAGCCGGGCCTGGGTTTCCGGCTCGTCGGCGATGCGCCGCAGGGCGGTGCCGATCAGCCGCACGGTGGTCTCCTGGCCCGCGGCGAACAGGTTCGACGCGATGCGGGCGACCTCGATCGGCTCGGGCATCGTGCCGTCGGGGAACAGCGCCGTGGCCATGCCGGTGAGCACGTCGTTGAGCGGCTGCTGCCTGCGCTCTTCGATCCGCGCGGAGAAGTAGTCGTAGAAGACCTCGAGCGTGTTGTGGCCGCCTTGCCGCTCGTGGCCCTGGCCGCCGCCCTGCTTGGCCCGGTCGCTGTTCTCGCCGGGCATCCGCTCGCCCGCCGCCCGGCGGCCGAGCAGCATCTCGTGGTCTTCCTCGGGGACGCCGAGCAGGTCGGCGATGATCAGCAGGGTGTACGGCTGCGCGAAGTCGGTCATGATCTCGGCCGTGCCGCGGGCCAGGATGGGGTCAAGCTGACGGTCGGTCAGCCGCCAGATGAACTCCTCGTTCTCCTTCAGCCGCTTGGGGGTGATCAGCCCCATCAGCAGCGCCCGCTGCGCGGTGTGGCTGGGCGGGTCGGAGGAGACGATCTGGTCGTTCTGCGGCAGGTACTGGCGGTTGGCGTTGAGGAACTCGGTGATGTCGTCGCCCGTCGGCCGTTCGGGGAACAGCGACAGCGGGTCCACGCCTGCCACCACGGTGGAGGAAGAGAACACGTCGGGCGCCCGCAGCACCGCGATGACCTCTTCGTGCCCGGTCACCATCACCACCCCGTGATGCGGCTCCCGGTACACCGGCTTGTGCGCGGCCAGGTAGTCGAGCAGCGGATAGGGATCGGCGGTCAGCGCCGGATCGGTGAAGTCGATGCTGTCGATATCCACGTCGTTGCTCCTGGTTTCTGGTCTGGTCCGGGGGTTACACCGGGCGGGTCACACTGGGCGGGGTCACAGCGGGCGCGTCATGTCGGGCGCGTCACAGCGGGGCGCGTTACATCGCACGGACGTCGGTTGACGGCCGGATCATGAGCTGCGAGACGTTCACCCGGGACGGCAGGCTGACCACGAAGAGGATGGCCGCGGCCACGTCTTCCGGCTGCATCGAGCCGTCCCTCTGCAAGTGCTTCCTGGTTCCCTCGCGGATGCGCTCGTCGCTGATCCCCGCGTGGATCTCGGTCGCGGTCGCGCCTGGCTCGATGATGCAGACCCGGATCCCGGCCTGGGCGACCTCGCGGCGCAGGCCCTCGTTGAACGCGGTCAGCGCGAACTTGCTCGACGAGTACGGCCCGAAGGCCGAGTCACCCGGCTGCCGGCCCGCGGTCGAGGAGATGTTGACGATGTCGCCGCCGCGGGCCTTGAGCGCCGGAATCGCGGCCCGCGACATGTAGAGCCCGGCCCAGAAGTTGAGCTCGAAGGTGTAGCGCCATTCGGCCAGGTTCGCGTTCTCCACGTACCCGACCTGGGTCATGCCCGCGGCGTTGACCAGGACGTCGAGACCGCCGAAGTGACTGACGGCATCGTCGACGGCCTGGGCGGCGTCAGTTTCGTCGGTGACGTCGGCCGGGCGCGCGAGGGCCCGGGTGCCGCCGGCCTCGAGCTGGTCGGCTAGTTCCTTCAGCCGCTCGGCCCGGCGGGCGACCAGCGCCACGTCCGCCCCGGCGGACGCGAGGGCGAGCGCGGTGCAGCGGCCGATCCCCGACGATGCCCCGGTGACCAGCGCGGTCTTGCCGGTGAGAATGCCGGTCACTGGCTGAGGTGAGACAGGTAGCGGCCGACGGCGTCCATCAGACTGCCCGGCACGTAGTAACCGCGCTCGTCGTTGACCGCCGCCCAGTTCGCCGCCACGTCATCCACGGTCGCGCCCGTCAGGCCCGGATGCAAGTAGCCGGGCGTGACCCCGACGAACAGCCGCGCGAAGCGACCGCCGCCGGCCAGGTAGGTCTCACCGCTGACCTGGCAGGACTCGTGGGCCAGGTAGGCGACCATGGGGGCGACGAGGGCCGGGTCCATCACGTCGGTCGGCGGCGCCAGCTGCGCCTGCTCCTCCTCGGTGCGGGCGGCCAGCCGGGTCATCGCGTTCGGGGCGATGCAGTTGACGTTGATGTTGGCGGCTTTCCTGCCCACGGTCAGGCTCTTGGCCATGCCGATCATGGCGGCCTTGGCGACCGCGTAGCCGATGTTGTCCTTGAGGCCGAACATCCCGATCGACGTGGTCAGGACCGCGCGGCCGTAGTCCTGCTCGAGGAAGTACGGCCAGGCCGCGTGCAGGGTGTTGAACGACCCGCGCACGTGCACGGCCCAGTGCGCGTCGATGGTCTCGATCGTCGCCTCGGGCAGCGACGCCCACACCATGTTGCCGGCGTTGTTCACCACGATGTCGATACCGCCGAAGTGCTCCACCGCCGTGTCGATGACGGACTTGCCGCCCTCGACGGTGGACACGTCGGCGTAGTTGGCGGCCGCGGTTCCCCCGGCGGCCTCGATCTGCTTGACCACCTCGTCGGCCGGCGCCGCGTCCTGGCCGGCCCCCTCGGACGACCCGCCGAGGTCGTTCACCACGACCTTCGCGCCGAGCTGCCCGAGTAGCAGCGCGTACGCGCGCCCGATACCGCGCCCGGCGCCGGTCACCGCCGCGACCCGCCCGTCTAGCCGAAGTTCGCTCATCGTCATCCCTCCTTCAGGCTAGGAAGCCCTGGTAGCCGCTACCGATGGCCTTGGTCATGTACTCGTCGAGCTTCGGCCGGCCGCCGGGGTTGAGCAGGAACGCCTTCGGCTTGCCGGGGGTATTGCCGCCGTAGTACTGGCCCCGCTCCGCGAACGGCGAGTACGCGAGGAACTTCGCCATCATGTCCATCCAGGCTTGCTCGTCTTCCCTGGGCACCTCGATGCGGTGCCGGCCGTGCGCCTCGGCGTAGGCGATGAGGTCGTGAGCGAAGTCCACCTGCAGGCCGCCGTAACGCGGGTTGTTGCCCGCCGCGCCGTGCGGCCCGCCGGGGAAGAAGAAGTTCGGGAACCCGTGGGTCATGATCCCCAGGAAGGTGAGCGGCCCGTCGGTCCAGTAGTCGTTGAGTGTCAGCCCGCCGGCCCCGGTGATGCCCATCCGCAGCATGGCGCCGGTGGCGAAGTCGAAGCCGGTCGCCCAGACGATGATGTCGAACTCGCGCAGGCCGTCCGACGTCTCGATCCCGGTCTCGGTGACCTTGACGATGGGCGTCTCGCGGAGCGAGACCAGCGACACGTTCGGCTGGTTGAACATCTCGTAGTAATCGGTGACGTACGGCGGGCGCAGGCCGATGTAGAGGTGGTCCTTGGGGATCAGCTTGTCCGCGGTGGCCTGGTCCTGCACGATGCCGCGGATCTTGGCCGCCATGAACTCGCACCAGTCAGCGTTGGCCTTCGGGTTGAGCGGCATGTCCTCGTAGTTCGTGCTGATCTTGGCGAAGCCGGGGCTGTTCCAGACCTTCTCGTAGAACGCCTGCCGTTCCTCCGGGCTGTCCTGCTTCCACTTCCTGCCCGACGGCTGGTGCAGGAAGCCGCCGACCGAGACGTCGAGCGCGGCCTTGATCGGCGCGAAGTTCGCCTTGAGGTACGCCTGCTGCTCGGCCTCGATCGGGTGGTTGTTGAGCGGCGTCGCCCAGTTCGGGCTGCGCTGGTACATCACCAGCGACTCGACCTCGTCGGCGATCGCCGGGCCGATCTGGACGCCGCACGAGCCGGTGCCGACGACGGCGACCCGCTTGCCGCGGAAGACGACCGGCTCCTTCGGCCAGCGCACCGGGTGGTACGTCTCGCCCCTGAAGTCCTCGCGGCCCGGCACGTCAGGCAGCTGCGGCACCGACAGCACGCCGGTCGCGGCGACCAGGTAGCGCGACGTGATCCGGAAACCGTCCTCGGTCCCGGTCGTCCAGGACCGCTCGTCCTCGTTCCATACGGCGGAGGTGACCTTGCTGTTCAGCCGGATGTGCCGGCGCAGGTCGAAGCGGTCCACCACGTAGTTGAGGTAGCGCTCGGTCTCCGGCTGCGGCGCGAACTCCTCCGACCAGTCCCACTCCTGCCACAGCTCCTCGGAGAACAGGTAGCCGTAGGTGTAGCTCTCCGAGTCGAACCGGCATCCTGGGTAGCGGTTCCAGTACCAGGTACCGCCGACGCCCGCGCCCTGCTCGAGCAGCTGAACCGAGAAGCCCGCCCGCACCGCCCGGTAGAGCTGGTAGAGGCCCAGGATCCCGGCGCCGACGATGACCACGTCAGCGTCCAGTTCCGGGCGCTCCGCTGGCACTGCCAATGTAAGTCCCCTATGACGATTGATTGACCAGTCGGTCCACTATGACCCGTCCGGCGGGAATCCCGCAAGCCCCGGGTCAAGCTGAACGCCGAAGACGTTGAAGGCCAGTGCGAGCGTGTCGTAGGCCCCGACGGTGAACACCAGGTCCATCAGCTGCTCGCGGCCTAGGAACCCGGCCAGCTGTTTCCAGGTCTCGTCGCTGACGTTCCGGTCCGTCACGAGCTCGTCCACCGCCCGGAGCAGGACCGCGTCGCGCGGCCCCCAGACCGCGGAGTCCGGTCCGGCCGAGATCGCGTCGATCTCCTGCGCCGACATGCCCGCGGCGGCCGCCATCTGAACGTGCTGCGCCCACTCGTACTCACTGCGGCGCAGCCAGCCGACCCGCACGGTGGCGATTTCCCGGTCCCGGGCGGACAGGGTCGACGCGAACAGGTGGTTGTTGAAGGTGAAGAAGGCCTTGGCCAGGGCCGGGTGCCAGCTGAAGACGCCCACGATGTTGGAGACCGGGCGGCCCCGCTCAGGCTTGACCGCGTTGTCAGGCAGGCGGATGACCGACAGCGCGTCGAGCACCGCCGCGTCCCAGTCACCCTTCGGCCGCGGCGGGATCCTGGGCTCGGCATGTTCGCCGGGCCCGGCCTGCTCGTCGTGCCCGGGCTTGTCGGACTTGTCGGGCTTGTCGGCTTGCCTGGCCTGCTCGCCGTGACTGGCCTGCTCGCCGTGACTGGCCTGCTCGCCGTGACTGGCCTGCTCGCCGTGCTCGCTCAATCGGTGCCCCTTCGTCGTCACGGACCCCTCGCTCATTTTTTTACTGACCGGTTGGCACAAAAAAGTATTGACCTCACGGATCGGCGGAGTCAAGGTGTGTGAGTGCCACGAGACAGTCAACCGGAAGCGGATGGTCATGGGGAAGCTTGAGGGCAAGGTCGCGATCGTCACCGGCGCGGGTTCGGGGATGGGACGGGCCTCCGCGCTGCTGTTCGCGGCGGAAGGCGCGCAGGTCGTCTGCGCCGACATCAGCGGCCACGAGGAGTCGGCGGCGGAGGAGATCGGCAAGGACGCGATCGCGGTGCACGCCGACGTGTCGCAGGCGGCCGACGTGCAGGCGATGATCGCCGCCGCCGTCGACTCGTTCGGCCGCCTCGACGTGATGTTCAACAACGCCGGCTTCAACGCCCCGCACCACCCGGTCGACGAGACCGACGACGACCTGTTCGACCGGCTGGTCGCCGTGAACCTGCGCGGCGTCTTCCTCGGCATCAAGTACGCCGTCCCTGCGCTGCGTGCCAGCGGCGGCGGCTCGATCATCAGCACCGCGTCGGCCACCGGCCTGGTCGGCCGCAAGGGCATCGCCGCCTACGGCGGCACCAAGGGCGGGGTGGTCGCGCTGACGATGGGCGCGGCGCTGGACCTGGCGGAGGATAACATCCGGGTCAACTGCATCTGCCCCGGCATGATCTACACCGGCCGGGCGGGCGCGCAGCCGGACAACTCCGAGGCGGCGCCGACGCGGAAGATGCCGGTCCCGATGGCGCGCTTCGGCACACCGCGCGAGATCGCCACCGCCGCCGTGTTCCTCGCCAGCGACGACTCGTCCTACATCACCGGGGTGGCGCTGCCGGTCGACGGCGGCTACGTCGCCGAGTAAGGGTTCCGCGCGGCGGTCAGGCCGCCCGCGCGCCCGCCGTCTGGCGGGCGCGGTCCGGGCGGCCTGCGCTTGCCCGGCGGGCGCTTGCCCGGCGGGCTCTTGTCTGGCGGGCTCTTGTCTGGCGGCGGGCTCGTGCTTGGCGGCGGGCTCCGGCCCGGCGGCCCGCCCCGGCCCGGCGGTGGTCACGGGGCCGCGTAGCCGCCGTCGACGACGATCGCCGATCCTGTCGTCCAGCGCGACGCGTCGCTCGCCAGGTAGGAATAGGCGCCGACCAGGTCGTCAGCCGAGCCGAGGCCGAGCGGGTGCTTCGCCGCGATGGCGTCGACCGCCTCGGCTGGCAGGCCCTCGTGCATCGCCGACAGGAAGGTGCCAGGGCAGACGCAGTTGACCCGGATACCGTCGCGGGCGTACTCGACGGCGGCTACCTTGGCCAGCTGGATTACCCCTGCCTTGGTGACGCAGTAGGGGCCGGAGTGCGACCAGGCGGTCATGCCGGCGACCGAGGCGGTGAGGACGATCGACCCGGACTTCTGCGGCCGCATGACGGCCACCGCCGCCTTGATGCCGTTAACCGGGCCGAGCACGTTGATGCGGAAAGACCGTTCCCAGTCCTCGATGCCGAGATTGTGGATCCGGCCGTTCTGCGCCAGGATCCCGGCGTTGCTGATCAGCACGTCAAGGCGGCCGAAGCGGTCGACGGCGCGGTTGACCACGTTCTCGACCTGAGCGAAGTCGCTCACGTCGGCGGCGACCGTCGCCAGTCCCCCGGCACTGCCCGCGAGACCTGCCTCCGCCTGCGCCAGCGCGTCAGGGCTGAGGTCGCTGAGCACGAGGTCGGTATCCGGTTCGGCCGCGAGCGTCCGGCTCAGGGCCGTGCCGAGCGTGCCGCCAGCTCCTAGGATGGCGATGACCCGCCGCGCGGTTTCCATCAGAGTTCCCTTCCGGGGAGCGGTTCCCTCTCCGCCTTGCGTCCCGCGCGGTCTGCTTCCCGCGCGGACCCGGTCATGCGAGAAGGTAGCCCCCGTCTACGTTGAGTACGGTTCCGGTCACGAATTCGGCGGCGTCGGAGGCCAGGAACTGGAACGCGCCGGCCAGCTCAGCCGGCCGCCCCCAGCGGTTCAGCGCCGTGTGGTCGAGGACGGTCTTGGACCGGTCGTCCCTGCGCATCCAGGGACCGGCCAGCGGCGACTCGAACCAGCCGGGTGCCACCACGTTCACGTTGATCTTGAGCGGCGCCAGGTCGAGCGCGAGTGCCTTGGCCATGCCTACCAGGCCGGCCTTGGACGCGCTGTAGGCGGCCAGGCCGCGCGACGGCCGTTCCCCGAGCACCGAGCCGGTGAAGATGATCCGCCCGCCTGGACGCATCACCCGGGCGGCCGCCCGCGCGCCGAAGAACGCGCCGTTCAGGTTGACGTCGATGACCTCGCGCCAGACTTCCGGGCTGGTCTCCAGGGGTCCCGCGACGAGCGGCGAGATGCCCGCGTTGCTGATCCAGACGTCAAGGCCGCCCCAGGCGGCCACGGTCTTGTCCGCGACTTCGCCGTTGAACAACGGGTCGCGCACGTCGCCCGCGAACTGGAGGGTCGGCCCGGTCAGCTTGGCGGCGACGTCGGCCAAGTCCTGGGGCGTGCGTGCGACAAGCGCCACCTTCGCGCCGCCGCGGGACAGCGCGTGCGCGATCAGCTCGCCCAGTCCCCGGCCCGCCCCGGTGAGCACGATGCGCTTCCCGCTGACATTGCCGACGGGCGGGAACTCATCGGGTACCTCGATACGCTCCGGCATCGGCCTCTCACCTTCGCTGGGGCATTCTGTACCTACTGCTCAGTACAGTAACACGCGCCTACTCACTGGCAGCATAGTTGTTTTCCCGCTTCCCAGGAATGCCCG
>DASYAD010000177.1:0-4451 GCA_036501515.1 Trebonia sp.
CCGTCAGTCATGCGGTCAACCTCGGCCTCGGCGGCGACTGGTTCCCGCTCGCCGGCCGGCTGGCCGACCGCACCGGCGCCACCGTCGTGGTCGAGAACGACCTCAACGCGGCCACCTGGGGTGCCCATGTGCTCAGCGGCGGCGACGACCTGGCCTACCTCAGCCTCGGCACCGGCCTGGCGGCCGGCTTCGTCCTGTTGGGAACGCTGCGGCGTGGCGTCCACGGCGCGGCCGGCGAGATCGGTCACGTGCCCGTGGATCCGGGGGGCGCGCTCTGCTCGTGCGGGCAGCGAGGCTGCCTGGAGCTGAGGGCCTCAGGTTCCGCCTTGTCCGCCGCCTGGTCGGCTGCGGGGGAAGCGCCCCCGGCCGTGACCCTCTTCGCTGCAGCTGCTACGGGAAACCCTGAAGCGGTCGCGGCCCGTGACCGCTTCGCAGCGGGGGTGGCAGACGCGGTCCGGATGCTCGGCCTGGCGGTCGACCCGGCCGTGATCATCGTCGGCGGCGGCGTCGCCCATGTGGGCGAGCCGCTGCTTGCGGCGGTCACCGCGGCGCTGCGCGCCCAGGCCGCTACGTCGCCGTTCCTCGCCGCCCTCGACCTGGCCAGCCGGACAAGGCTGCTGCCAGACCAGGCGCCCGTCGGCGCGATCGGTGCCGCCCTGATCGGGAACGATGGATGAGCGCCCTGCGGATCATGGAGAGAAGCAACTGATGGAGGTCGTGCCGCTCGGATCGGCCGGCGAGATCGCCGCGGTTGCGGCCGGCATCGTCGAGGCGGTCGCCCGCCGCAAGCCCGCGGCGGCCCTTGGGCTGGCCACGGGGTCGACACCGCTCCCGACCTACCGCGAACTGCTCCGCCGCCACAAGGCCGCCGTCGGACCGTCTTACGCCGCCGTGATCTGCTTCAACCTCGACGAATACGTCGGTCTGCCCGCAGGGCACGCGCAGAGTTACCGGGCGACCATCGCCCGCGAGCTGACCGATGGCCTGGGCATCAGTCCTGACAGGGTCAACGGCCCGGACCCCAGCTCCGACGACCTGCCGACCGCGGGGGAGCGCTACGAGGCGCTGATCGCAGCAGCCGGCGGCATTGACGTGCAACTGCTCGGCATCGGCTCCGACGGCCACCTGGCTTTCAACGAGCCCGGATCATCGCTGGCCAGCCGCACCCGGATCAAGACGCTCACCGCGCAGACGCGGAAGGACAACGCGCGCTTCTTCGGCTCGCTCGATGAGGTGCCAACCCACGTGCTGACGCAGGGACTCGGAACCATCCTTGAGGCTCGTCACCTGGTGCTCATCGCGACCGGCGAGACCAAGGCCGAGGCGACCGCTGCCGCCATGGAGGGTCCGGTCTCGGCGTCGTGCCCGGCATCGGTCCTGCAGCTTCACCCACATGTCACGGTGCTGCTCGACCCGGCCGCGGCGTCCCACCTCAAGCGCCTCGACCACTACCGCGAGGTGTACTCCGCCAAGCCGGCCTGGCAGGGCTTCTAGGCACGGCCTCACCGTCGGCTGTCGTCGATGGCAGACACGAAAACATATGCAAAGGAGTTCCTTCATGGCACAGATCGTCCTCGAGCACGTGGACAAGGTTTACGCGGGCGGCGTCAAGGCGCTTGATGACTTGAACCTTGAGGTGAGGGAGGGCGAGTTCATGGTGCTCGTCGGTCCTTCGGGTAGCGGGAAGTCGACCGCGCTGCGTGCGATCGCCGGGCTGGAGGAGATCACCGCCGGGACCATCTCGATCGGCTCGCGGATTGTGAACGACCTGCCGCCGAAGGACCGGGACATCGCGATGGTGTTCCAGAACTACGCGCTGTACCCGCACATGACGGTGGCGGAGAACCTGGCGTTCGGGCTGAAGCTGCGGCACACGCCGAAGGAGGACATCAGGCGGCGGGTGGGCGAGGCGGCCACCATGCTGGGTCTCGACCCGTACCTGAAGCGCAAGCCGGCCGCGCTGTCGGGCGGGCAGCGGCAGCGGGTCGCGATGGGCCGGGCGATCGTGCGGGAGCCGCAGGCGTTCTTGATGGATGAGCCGCTGTCGAACCTGGACGCCAAGCTGCGGGTGTCGATGCGGGCGGCTTTGAACCAGTTGCACGAGCGGCTGGGCACCACCACCGTGTACGTGACGCACGACCAGATCGAGGCGATGACGCTGGGGACCCGGGTGTGCCTGCTGCGGGACGGCAGGATCCAGCAGGTCGACACCCCGCAGGCGCTGTTCGAGTCGCCGGTGAACCTGTTCGTGGCCGGGTTCATCGGCTCCCCGGCGATGAACTTCGCGCTGGCCGACCTGGTCCGTGACAACGGCACCGCGGTGGCCTTCGCCGGCTGCCGGCTGCCGGTGCCGCCGTCGGTGTTCGACGCCAAGCCCGGGCTGGACGGCTACCTCGGCCGCAAGGTCATCGTCGGCATCCGGCCGTCGGACTTCGAGGACGCCTCGCTCGGCGACGCGTCGTGGGCGCGGCTGCCGATCACCGTCGGGGTCACCGAGCTGCTCGGTACCGAGATCCACGTGATCTTCACGATCGACGCGCCGCCGGTCGAGCACGCGGCGCTCAGCAGCGCCACCGAGAGCCACGAGGAAGACGACGACGCGGGTGTCGTGCTGGCCGGCGGCAAGTCACTGTGGACCGCGCGGGTGTCGTCCCGGTCAGCCGCCCGCCCCGGGCAGCCCCTCGAACTGGCCGTCGACACCTCACGGCTGCACTTCTTCGACCCCGCCAGCGGCGAATCCATCGGACACCCGCTGGCCACGGGCGCCGAAGTCAGCGAATCCGCCTCGATGAGGTAGAGCGCAACAATCTTAGGAACAGGACCTCTCGCCTGCTTGCCTTTCCAGGGCGGCGCACTCTCGGCGGCGCTTGGTGAGCTCTGGCTCGACGGGTGTATCGCCAGGCCGTGGCACCATGCTGAACCCCGACGTCACCGAGACCGTCTACCGGCATGTGATCGTGCCCGCGATCCGCGGGAAGCGACCGTGATGGACGATGTCTTCAGCGGCGACTGCCAAGTTCGGGTACCTGGGCGACAGATGAGTTCCGGTAGCTAGCCCGTAGTTCCCCCCAGTGATCCGCGCGTTGGACTGTTTACCTGGGCTTTCGTGCTGTCCGGGGCTGGGGTGCTGACTACGTGACCCCGAGGCGGTGGCTGACGCCGAGCAGCTCGAATGCCTGCCGCTGGAGAGCGGTAGGTGTGGTGACGAGCCGGAAGCCGGGCAGGGCGGGGTCGGCCGGCGCGATGGTGTTCAGGCAGATGGTGCCGAGGTCGGCGAGCAGGGTGGCGAAGCTGTGCACCGGGAGGTCGCCGGGGGTCTGCTTGGTGGCGGCCTTGGCCAGGGCGCGCGGGGAGCGGGCGGCGGGGGCGACCGGGCTGGGCCGGGCGGCCTGGGCGGTTTGCTTGTCGTCGTCGGTGAACAGCAGCGGCGCGAGGCGGGCCTGCAGGTGCCAGCTGAGGTAGTACGACAGCATCCGCAAGAACACGTGCGCCCGGACCCGCTCCTGGGTGCGGTGCCGGATGGGCCGGATGTCCAGGTCGGTGTTGAAGGCGCGGAAGGCCCGCTCGACCTGGGCCAGCGCCTTGCAGGAGGAGACGACCTGCGGGCTGTCCAGGTCACTGGCGGCGACGCTGGTGCGCAGCACGTAGATGCCGTCCAGGGCGGCCTCGGCGGCGATGGAGTCCTGGTCGCGGGCGTAGCGGAGGCTGTCGTCGCTGATGTCGACGGTGAAGTGCTTGGCGACCTTGCGGCGGTTCAGGACCCTGTCCACCCGCACGGCGATCTTGTCCTGGCCGCGCAGCGGCCGGCGGGCCCGCGCGCAGGCTGCGGCTATTTTCTCCAGGCCGGCCTCGGTGGCGGCGAGCAGCGATTCGCGCTTGCGGGCCCGCTCGGCTTCCAGGTACGGGTTCATGCAGGCCACCAGCCGCTCGCCGGGGAAGTCCGGGGAGGTGATCTCGGCCAGGTCCTGGACATCGAACAGGGTCAGCTGCAGGTCCCCGCCGCGGACCAGCTTCTTGACCTGCGGGGCGCGCAGCGCGGTGATCCAGTCCAGGTGAGCGGGGGCGACGTCCTGGCGCAGCCGCGCGGCGGTCAGCATGCCCCGGTCCCCGACGAGCACCACCTTGGTGATGGCGAACCGGTCCTTGACCCTGGTCACCTGGGCGGCCACGGTCGCCGGGTCGCCGGTGTTGCCCTTGAAGACCTCGATGGCGACCGGGATGCCCTCGGGGGAGGTCAGCAGCCCGTAGACGATCTGCAGCCGGCCCCGGACCCCGTCTTTGGGGTGGCCGATGGCGCCCGGCGGGCAGGTCCGGCCCTCGAACGCGGCGGAGGACACGTCATACAGCACCAGGGTGCCGCCGGCCAGGTGCCGGGCGGCCAGCGCGTCCTGGATCGTGTCCTGCCGGTCGTGCAGGTAGTCCATCGCCGCGTACAGGTCATCCTCATCGCA
>DASYAD010000178.1:0-8659 GCA_036501515.1 Trebonia sp.
ACGAACGTGAACACCCACCTGCTGCACAACGACGGCCTGTACAGCATGTTCCGGCCCGACCTGGAGAAGCCGACCCGCGAGGACGTGATCCCGGCGTTCACCTACTTCCAGGCCATGCCGATCCCGTACGTCGAGCCGGTCGACATCTCCAACCTGGTGCTCTTCCTGGCCTCGGATGAGGCCAGGTACATCACCGGCCAGCAGATCCGCGTCGACGCGGGCTCACTGCTCAAGTTCCCGAACGGCCCCGGCAAGTAAGCGGGGACGCGCAGCTGGGACGGCTGGCCGGAGCCCGCGGGCCCGTGCTGGCCGTCACAGCGATCTGACCCTTTCGTCACGGACAGGCAGGTGGCTGATGCACGGTGGGCCGATGGTCGACTCGCTCGACGACGCGCAGTGGTTCGACGTCGCGCGGCTCGAGCTGCCCGGCGGCAGGATTGCCCGGATCCAGGAGGCTTGGATCCGGCTCTCCCCGCGGTACGTGTGCTTTTACAACAAGTGGGATCCCGGCGCGATCACTCCCCGGCACGGCCATCACGGCGACCACTCGATCCTGGTCGTCAAGGGGCAGGTCTCTGATGGCGTCCACGTGTGCGGCCCCGGCTCGCACATCATGCTCGAGTACGGCGACACCTTCGGCCCGTGGGAGGCCGGGCCAGAGGGCTGCGAGATGTACGGCGTGATCATGGGCGTCGGGCATCCGTTCATGGACAGGACCGAATGGCGCGCCTACCTGGCCGCGCGCGGGATAATCGAGCACCCGTGCCCGCCGCCGCCGTTGCCGCCGTGGTCAGCGGGGCTGAGCGTGCTCCCGGCGGACGCGACCGCGGCGCAGTGAGCCCAGACCAGAAAGCAGGACCATGTCCGATGCGCTTCTCGCCGAGACCATCACCATTACGTCCAGAAACGGCGACGAGATCGAGGCCTACAGCGCCCGCGCCCTGGACGACGTCCCGCGCGGCGGCGTGGTCGTGATCCACTACATGCCCGGCTACGACGACAGCACCAAGGAGATCGCCCGCAGGTTCGCTTACCACGGCTACAACGCCGTCGTGCCAAACCTGTACTGGCGGCAGGCGCCCGGGGCCAGCCCCGACGATGCCGCGGCGGCCGCGCGAGCCCAGGGCGGCATCCCGGACGATCAACTGGTCGATGACGTGGCCGGCGGCCAGGCCTACCTCAAGGGCCTGGCCAACTCGAACGGCAAGGTGGGTACCATCGGCTACTGCTCCGGTGGCCGCCAGTCGTTTCTGGCCGCGGTCAGCCTGGACCTTGACGCAGCCGTCGACTGCTACGGTTCGTATATCACCGGCACGCTTCCTGAGGACTACCCCCTCAAGGTGACCACGCTCGTCGACCGGACGACGAGTCTGTCCTGTCCGCTGCTCGGTTTGTTCGGCGCGAAGGACGCGTACCCGAGCCCGGCCGAGGTTGACGAGCTAGAGGACGCGCTCAAGGCGGCGGGCAAGGTGTACGAGTTCCACCGCTACCCCGGAGCCGGCCACGCGTTCTTCTCCGTCCACCGTCCCGCTTACAACGTCGAGGCGGCGAACGACGGCTGGCAGCGGATCATCTCGTTCTACGGCAGGTACCTGTCTTAGCTCGTGAAGTGGGCGACCGGCGGCACGGGGAAGGGCACAGAGCCCGGTACCCAGCCTGCCTCCATCTTCTGCACGCCGGGGCCGTCCGCCGCCCACACGTGGCAGCTGCCGAGGGGGAGCGGCGCGGGGCCGGCGCCTTCCGGGGCGGCGGCGGCCTGCCGGTGGCGCGACGCGGCGCTGGTGCGCACGACCGCCGGGCCCATCGCCCGGGCAAGCTCGCCCAGGTGAGCGCAGCCGGACACCCCGCCGAGGCGCGTCCGCAGCTCCTTCGTGAACCCGCGGCGCACCGACAGCCCTTCGAGCTGGGCGAACGCGGGCGCGATGAACGGGCACTCGGCGTGCGGGAACGACCCCATGCCGGCCTCGGCCGCGGTGATCACCAGGTCCGCCAGGCGCACGGTCAGCGTCAGGGTCATGTCGTGGATCACCTCGTGGCCCAGGCCGGCCCAGGGCTCGACGTCGGTCAGCCGCCCGACGACGGTCACGTGCTCCGCGTCCAGCGGGTAGGAATCCATGATGATGCTGCGCCGGTGCACGGCCGCGCTCGGCGCGGGCGGCTGGCCAGGCAGGGACGCGGTCACGGGTGCTCCGCCCGGGTCAGTGCTCAACGCGGCATCCCGAGGACCCGCTCGGCCAGGATGTTGCGCATGATCTCGGTGGTGCCGCCCGCGATGGTCGCGGCCCGGGAGCGCAGGTAGGCGGCCTGGGCGGACGTCAGGGGGGTGCCGCTGATGCCGTCGAGGCCGAGTGCCGCCAGGTGGCTGGCGCCCACCGACTGCATGGCCAGGGACCACGCGTGCTTGATGACCGAGTGCTCGGCGCCGGGCGCGCCGCCCTCGGCGATCCGGCCGAGCGCGCGCTGCCCGAGCAGGCCGAGCAGGCGTGCCTCGGCGAACCGGTCGGCCAGGTCAAGCCGGGTGGCCGCGTCAAGCTCACGCCCGGTCAGCTCGGCCACCACGTCAAGGATCGTCTGCTCCAGGCGGCCCGCCATCATGATCACCCCGACCCGCTCGAAGCTCAGCGTGGTCATGGTAACCGTCCAGCCCTCGTGCAGCGGGCCGAGCAGGGCACTGCCGGGCACCCGGACGTCGTCAAAGAACACCTGGGCGAAGCCGCCCTCGCCGGTGATCTGGGTGATCGGCCGCCGGGTGATGCCGGGGGAGTCCATCGGCACAAGCAGCGCGGAGATGCCCTTGTGCGGCCGGGCGTCCGGGTCGGTCCGCACGAGCAGCATGCAGTAGTCGGCCTCCATGCCCTCAGAGGTCCAGATCTTCTCCCCGTTGATGACGAACTCGCCGGTTTCCCCGTCGAGCACGGCCCGGGTGCGCAGTGACGCGAGGTCGCTGCCTGACCCCGGCTCGGAGAAGCCCTGGCACCACACTTCGGTGCCGGCCTGGATGGCGCGCAGGTGGGCCTGCTGCTCGGGCGTGCCGTACCGCATCAGCGTGGGCGCGACGTTGTTGACGCCGAGTACCCCGGCCAGGTCCGGCGCCCGGTACTGGGCGAGCACCCGGTCGCAGGCCACCTGGTCGACGATGTTGAGCCCGCGGCCGCCGAACTCGGTCGCCCAGTGCGGGGCGATCCAGCCGACGGCGTGCAGCGTCCGCTGCCAGTCGAGGCGGGCGGCGAAGGAGTCGTCGTCACCCCAGGTTTCCCGGTGCTGGGGGAGCAGCCGCGCCACGTGGGCGGCCAGCTCCGCGGCCGGGGTGCCGGGGGGCGGCGGGGTGACGGCGGCGTTCCCGCCGCCGGCCCTGCCGGACGCGCTAGAGGGGTCGAGCCGCATCCGGTGCGCGGTCGCGGTGCCGAACAGCGGCGCGGACGCGCCCGCCCGCCGGTAGTACAGGTGGGCCTCGTGCTCCCAGCTGAAGCCGATGCCGCCAAGGATCTGGATGTAGCCGGCCGACACTTCCTGCGCGACCGACACCGCCTTCAGCAGCGCAAGCGCGACGGCTTCGTCCAGCTCGTCAGGTGACACCTGGGCCGACGCGCCGGGGCTGCGGTCCGCCTCGGCGTCGAGCAGGCCGGCGAGGTGCCGCGCAGCCGCGCGGGCGAGCTCGACGCCGGTCAGCATGTCCGCGCAGATATGCTTGACCGCCTGGAACGAGCCGATGGGACGCCCGAACTGCTGGCGCTCAGCCGCATAGCTGACCGCTCCGTCGAGGCAGTGCCCTGACAGTCCGACGAGCTCGCTGGCCAGGGCCGCCGCCGCGGCCGCGAGCCCGCGCCTGACGGCCGCGGTCGCGGCGTCGCCGCTGGCCAGGATGACCGCCTGGGCCCGGTTGAGGGTGAGGGCGCCGAGGGGGCGTAGCAAGTCGAGGCCGTCGTTCCTGTCCAGGGACGCGCCCTCGGCGGCGGTGTCGACCAGGAGCAGGACCGGGGTGCCTGGCGCGTCAGCGGCATCCGCGAGCAACAGCACGCGGCTGGCCTCGGGGGACAGGACAAGCCCGGCGCTGCCGCTGACCAGGGTTTCGCCGGCGGAGCCGACGGGCTCGGTGTGAAAGCCGCCGCGGGCGCCCCACAGGTCCGGCCGCTGCGTCCAGGCGACGGTCGCGACCACGTCGCCCGCGCAGACCTGGGCGAGCAGCTCCGCGGCGGCGGCCTGGCCGTCGCCGCCGCCGGCGCTAAGCGCGGTGAGGGTCCCGATCGCCCCCGCCACCGCGACCGCGGGGGTCGGGGCGAGGACGGCGCCGCAGGCCTCAAGCGCGACGGCGAGGTCGGCCCAGCGGCCGCCGGCGCCGCCCGCGGCCTCGGCCACCGGCAGCCCGGCGATGCCGAGGGCGGCCAGCTGCGGCCACAGCGCCAGCTCGCTGACCGAGCCGGGGTCGCTGACCTGCTTGTGAGCGGTGCCCGCGGGCCAGTGCCGGTCGAGCACCGAGGTGACCGCGTCCGCTAGGGCCTGCTGGTCTTCTGAGTCGGCTACCGCGACATTACTCTGCATGCCGATCAGGTTCCTTCCGGTTCATGGCCGAGGGCGGCGATCACCGCCGGGAGCTGGTCAGGGGTGCTGCCGTGGAGCACGAGCTCGTCCGCGCCGGCCGCGAGGTAGTCGCCGAACCGGGCGACGCACTGGTCCGGGGTGCCCACCGCGGCGGCCGAGCGCAGCCAGTGCTCCGGCAGCACGCTGGCCGCGCCGGTGAGCTGGTCGCGGGTGCGCGAGAAGTCGGCAGGCCCCCTGACCCCGTTCACCTGCGGGTGGCTGCGCAGCAGTTTCAGCGGGGCGGTATCCCAGCCGTTGGCCTCGGCGAGCTGCTCGCCGAAGCCGGGGATCTGGAAATAGGTGACCGCGCGCCCGCCGACCACCGCGGCTTCTTCCGCTGGCGGCAGCCCGGACGCGGTGACGACCGTGGCGTAGACGCGAACGGAGGCCGGGTCCCGGCCCGCGTCGGCGGCCGACGCGCGGACCGCGGCGGCGGACCGCGCGACCGCGTCCGGGGTCAGGAACGGGTGCAGCAGCACGCCGTCGAAATAGGCGCCAGCCAGGGCGAGCGTCTTGGGGCCGATCGCGGCGAGCACCAGCGGCGGCGGGGGAGCGTCAGGCAGGTCAGCCAGGCGCATGGCAGGGAACCGCCCGGCTGGACCGTCATATGACACCTTGTCACCGTTGCAGAGACGGCGCAGGATGTCCGCCGAGTCGACGAGGGCCTGGTTGGTGACGGGCGGCAGCCCGACTGCCTTCCACATGGCGGCGACCGACCGGCCGAAGCCGAGTATGAGGCGCCCGCCGGTCAGGCCCTGCATGGTCATCGCCATCGAGGCGAGCACGGCTGGGTGCCGCACGCCGAAGTGCGTGATGCCCGAGGCGATCTTGGCCTCACTGGTCACCTGGCTGAGCGCGCCCGCGAGGACGGCAAAGTCCTTGGTGCCCCAGCGCTCGCTCAGCCAGACCGTGCCAAGTCCCAGCTCCTCGGCCGCGCGGGCCTGCGCAATGGCGGGCCGCGGGTCGGGCACCCGGCCTGGCAGCACGTAGGCGCCGAGCGCGCGGGCGCGGACCGCCGCGGGAGCGCCGCGCCGCGCCGCCGCATGAGGTGTAGTCATGCTCTCATTCTGACACTATGTACACGTAAACGCGAGTGGCGGGGCCGCATTGACTGGCTCAGCGCTGGATCACGACACGATCGTCGATCAGTTTCTGGGTGTCGTGGAATCCACGGCTGCGGAGCACCTCGCGTGTGTGCTCACCACCGAACCTCAGCGTCGCGGAGAACCTCCGGGTTCAGACACCCGGGTGGGTGCGGAGAGCCGCCAGGCAGCGCGCGACCGAGTCGGCCATGGAAGCCTTTCCCGTTTTGCGTCCGCGCTTGCACCAGCTCGCCTGACGGCTGTCAGGCGGCCGGCAGCAGATGCTTGCCCTGGCGCGCTGCCACCTCGCTTCCCCGCGGGTCGTCCTCCTCGACGAGGTCTCCATGGGGCTCGCACCCAAGATCGTCGACGAGATTTTCGACTTCCTCCGCCAGCTGGCCGCGACCGGCGTCGCCATGCTGCTTATCGAGCAATACGTGAACCGCGCCATGGACATCGCCGGCCGGGTCGTCCTGCTCGACCGGGGCCAGGTGACCGCGACTGGCCCCGCCGGTGCGATGGAACGCGCCGAGCTGTTGCGCGGCTACCTCGGCGTGGGCCCGGACGACAGCGCCGTCCCCGGCCAGTGACCAGGCCGGTCAACGGTCGAGAGCGGCGGCCGCCTCGGCGTCGGAGATCCCGTCGCCGTTGATGGAGAACCCGCCGTCGGCGACCAGTTCCGCCCCGGTGATGAACGCCGCCTGGTCGCTGGCCAGGTAGCCGACGGCGTAGGCGATGTCCATCGGGTTGCCGATCCTGGTGAGCCTGCCGCCGCCGGTGTGGTGGCCGGAGTCGCCGCGCCCGGACACGACCCGGCCCACGAGGACTGTGTTCGCCCTGATGCCGACCGCGGCGCCCTCGACGGCGAGCGTCCTGGTGAGCGAGGAGACGCCGGCCTTGGCAGCGCCGTAGGCGCCGAATCCCTTGAAGCCGGCGATGGCCTGGCCGGAGGAGATGTTCACGATCGACGCCCCGTCGGCGGCGGCCAGGTGCGGCCAGGCGTACTTCGAGGCCCAGAACACGTTGCCGGTGAGCGTGCCGGTGAGGATCCGGTTCCACTCCTCGGTGCTGTAATCGGCCAGGTGCTTGACCGTGGTCGCCACCACCTCGGTCGGCGCGGCGTTGTTGACCAGGGTGGTGAGCCCGCCGAAGCGCCCAACCGTCTCCTCGATGACCGAGCGGACGCTGTCCTCATCGGTCACGTCGAGGCGGAGGAACTCAGCGGTGCCGCCGGCTTCCCTGATCCGGCTGACCACCTTCTCGCCCTTGTCCGTGGTGCGGCCGGTGACAACCACCTTCGCGCCCTGCGCAGCCAGGTGCTCGGCGATCGAGCGCCCGATGCCGCGGGTCGATCCAGAGACCAGCGCCACCTTGCCCGCCATAAGTTCACCCATGTCGCCTCCCACTCCATCGTGTCAACGCGCGTCCCCTCCACGAGCGTGTCTCAACCTGAAGGTGGCACTACTGTCAGATGATGTCAAGCACAGGTCCTTGCAAAGCGCTGCTGAAGTGGGAATATTATGTAGTCATATTGTCAGACTGGCATCGCTGCCAGCGATGGGAGAGCCATGGGACCGGGTGGGCCGCAGTCCGCCGCGCTGGTCATCAGCGAGTGCCAGGCGGGCATTCTCGACCCCGCGGCGTCCGTGACGCCAGCCCTCGCCGCGCAGGCGGCCGAGCGGGGCATCGTGGCCCGCATAGCCGAGCTGGCGGATGCGTTCCGCGCCGCGGGACTGCCCGTCGTGCACTGTCATATCGCGCACCGGCCGGACCTCGCGGGGATCAAGGCCAACTCGCTGCTCGGCGCCCTGGCGATCAAGAACCGCACGCTGATCGCCGGCACCCCGGACACGTTGCCGCCCCCTGAGCTGGCCCCGCACCCTGGTGACCACGTGAGCAGCCGGGCGGTCGGGCTCACCGCGTTCTACGGCACCGACTTGGACGCCACGCTCCGACTGCGTGACGTCGAGACCATCGTGCTCACCGGTGTCTCTACCGACGTGGCGATCCCCGGTCTCGCCCTTGAGGCGGTGAACCGGGGCTACTACGTCCGGATCCCGGCCGACTGCGTGGCGGGCACCTCGGCCAAGTCCCACGAGTTCATGATGGGCGGGCTGCTGCCCGCCATCGCGCGGATCACCGACGCCGCCGCCGTGCTGGCCAGCCTGGCCGAGCTCGCAGAAGGAGAACAGAAAACATGACAACCCGACCCGCCTCCCGGGTGCTGCCCGCGGTGACCGCGGAATCCGCGGCCTTCTGGACCGGTGGCTCCCAGGGCGAGCTGCGGATCTACCGCTGCCGGTCCTGCCAGCGCTACTTCCACCCGCCAGTGGGGGTGTGCTTCCGCTGCCACAGCAGGGACGTCGCCCCCGAGGCGGTCTCCGGGCGGGCCACCGTCGCCACCTACACGATCAACCAGCACCCGTGGTTCGGTGAGGCGTTCCCGGTGCCGTACGTGATCGCCATCGTCGAGCTAGAAGAAGACCCGGAGACCAGGCTGACCACGCAGATCGTGGACTGCCCGGTGGAGGACGTGCGGATCGGCCTGCCGGTCGAGGTGGAGTTCGAGCATCACGAGGATGTGTGGATCCCGGTCTTCCGGCCAGTCGCGGGAAGCCCAAGCGTGGGGAGTGCGTCATGACATTCGTCGACGACAAGGTGGTCATCACCGGCGTCGGGCAGTCCGCCGTGGGACGCAAGCTCGGTCGCAGCGGCCTCGACCTCGCCATCGACGCGGCGCTCGAGGCGATCGCGCACGCCGGCCTGCGCGTGGCGGACATCGACGGGGTCGCCAGCTACCCGGGGCCGGTCCAGGCCGAGGGCGGCTTCGTCGGTGCGACGACGCACGAGGTGCGGGACGCGCTCGGCCTGCGGACCACGTGGGTGCTGAGCGGCGTGGAGACCCCGGGCCAGATCGGCACGCTGATGGACGGCGCCGCCGCGATCGCCACCGGGCGCGCCACCCACGTGCTGTCCTTCCGGTCCGTGGTCGAGTCGAC